>NZ_JAFCUO010000003.1:0-481734 GCF_049896545.1 Pseudomonas sp. TWR3-1-1 | reverse complement strand
CTACGCCAAACCGCGCGTTTTCGGCAGCCAGACTGCCCGTGTGACCGGGCCTGCGGGCGAAGAAATCCACTGCGATGCCTACGGCCGTGTGCGGGTCAAATTTCACTGGGACCGCAGCCTCGCCAGTGATGAGCGCAGCAGTTGCTGGTTGCGGGTGTCGTCAAGCTGGGCGGGTGAGCGTTACGGCAGCGTGACGATCCCGCGAGTGGGCATGGAAGTGCTGGTGGACTACGTAGACGGCGATCCTGACCGGCCGATTATTTCCGGCTGCCTGGCCAACAGCGTCAACCCGGTGCCGCTGGATTTGCCCGCGCATAAAACCCAAAGCGTGTTCCGCAGCCGCAGCACGCCGCAGGGCACAGGTTTCAACGAACTGCGCATCGAAGACCGTAAAGGCCAGGAACTGATTTACCTGCACGCGCAACGTGATTTTGAACAGCACATCAAACATGACAGCCGAGTGCAGATCGACGGCCAGCGCGAAGAAACCGTCACGGGTAACAGCATCAGCGTGCTGGAAGCCGAAGACCAACGCACCGTGACGGCCGACCGCAAAGTGCAGATCAAGGGCAATGACCACTTGCAGGTCGCCACCAGCCAGCACACCCGTGTCGGGCAGAATTTGCTGGCCGACGCCGGACAGCAAATCCACCTCAAGGCGGGGGCCATGCTGGTGCTGGACGCGGGGGCGAGCATCACCTTGATGGCAGGGGGGCAACACCTGGTGATCAGTGCGGCGGGGATCTTTAGCAGCACGCCGATTCAAGTGGGTGGGGTGGCGATGCCCGGTACGCCTGCAGCGCCAGTCTTTCCAAACCCTGTCGAACCGCTGGTGGCTATAGCGTTACGCCCGCAAGCGCAAGCCCTGAAGATCGCAGCTCAATCGGCCCAGCCGATTTGCGCCATCTGCGAAAAAGCACAGGACCCTCAAACATGAGCCGCGCTTACTTGCTGCTCGACAGCTGCCAGATCGAGAACCTGAATGCACGATTGTTTGAGCGCGCACCCGGAGCAGCGCCACACGCTTTGTATCTGATGACGCAGTACGCAGAGCTGGCCGCTTATGGGCCAGTGTTAATAGCTGTTGAAACCGGCAGTCCTTTGGTGCAGGCCTTTGTTCAACAATGGCAGTACAGCGCAGGTATCTGGATTGAGTCCGACGCCGACGAAGCGCAGTTGGTAGCGCACTTGCGCAGTTTGATTCATGCCCGTTTGGAAGGTGGTGTGTGCGTTTTATTTCGATATTACGATCCGCGCATTACCCGCCTGTGGTTGCAGCACTTACCGGCTGGTGAGCGTGATCGGCTGATGGGTCCGATGAACCTGATTCGTTTGCCCGACGGTGTTTTACAGCGTGAAGGCGCAGCATTTCCCGGCGTCTGTTATACGCATACCCCGTGGCTGACACTGGATGTGCAGCAGGTTCAGCGTCTGTCTGAGGCGGCTCGCGAAGCCGTTCTTGTAGGTGTGATTGAGCAGTGTCAGCAGTATTTTCCCGCGTGTATGCAGGGGTTGGATGCGACCGGGCAAAGACTGTGGGCGACCCGATGCTGCTGCAATGCCGAACGTCAAGGCTACAGCGCAATGGATGAAGTGATGCGCTGGGTGAGTCTGTACGCCCACTTTGGCGAAAGCTTTCCTGACGGGTTTGGCCACGGGCGATATCGCGAGATCCTGTCGGCCCGTGAGCAATTGCCAAAAGAACGCTTAGATAACCTGCTGACCGAGTTAAAACGCCAGATTGCCTTGGGAGAGGTCACCTCATGAGTCCTGAGCAGCGGCTGAAAAAACTGGCACAGCTGGAGGCGGCTGACCGGTCTGCCAGCGGCCAGGCACATATCGATATCAACAGTGTCGGCGGGCAATGCCCCGTGCGTCAGCCCTTTATTTTTGTGTTGCCCGTGCGTTATGCGTGCAGTGAACAGGCGGCCACTCACCCCGCCAGTCAGCCGGGCATTACGCCAGACAGTCATCCCATGGCCGCGCGCCTGTTACGCGAAGGGTTTGTGTATGTGTGGCAGGGCCCTCAAGGCTTGCAGCGCTATGCCGTGGCAATCAAT
This sequence comes from Pseudomonas sp. TWR3-1-1, assembly GCF_049896545.1. Lineage (NCBI taxonomy): Bacteria > Pseudomonadati > Pseudomonadota > Gammaproteobacteria > Pseudomonadales > Pseudomonadaceae > Pseudomonas > Pseudomonas sp. TWR3-1-1. The sequence goes on along the minus strand of NZ_JAFCUO010000003.1, from coordinate 479,674 downwards.
GGCAGGCTGCGAGCACAGCCGTTGCACGCCGATGACACGCGGGTTGAGCGGGGTAACCTGTGTGGCGTGGCCGTCAGTAAGCACACGCCGGTCGGCATGCTCTACACCGAATACCCGCTCAATCCAGCGGCTTGCCAACAGCTTTTGGATCCGCAGGTACGCGCCAGACGCATGCGTCAATTTGATATGCGACAGCTAGCCGATGAGCTACAGGCTGCGCATTGCGTTCCGCTACGGGACGCCGATCAGCTTATGGGCGAGTTGCTGCCCCAGACCTATGCGAAGGCGGTGACCCTGGATCATCTGCACAACGGTCAGACGCATCGAGCGCAAGAGCAGCTGTTGGCTCAACGACTGTTTGAAAATCGCTCCGATGACGATATTCAGCACAACATCACGGCCTTGACCCAAGCACAGCGCTGGAACCATGAGCGCATTCAGGTCGCTGCCCGTCACCCTGACATTCGGGCAGAAGGCACGGTGCCCGGTGAGTGGAGTGCCGCGCCTTGGTCCCCTTTCAAGGTGCGTGAACTGCTGGAAGGCACTCACCAGCAAGCTCAAGGTTTATATGCCGTACTGGCGTGCCTGGATGATGACCTTGGGGTGTTGCGCGATATCAATCACGAACAGGAACACGTCGAAAGCCGCCACGAACAATGGCAGCAAGACCATCAGTTGCGTCTGAGTATTGGCGGGTTTGTGCGCAGCCTGATCACTGAAGATGGCGCTGAAATCGCGGGCCAGCTGAGCTATCGCTATCGTGAATACGCCATCGAGTTGACCCCGGAGCAAGGGGCGCTAATGCTCAAGGTCGATCATGAACTTGAAACCCTGTTTCGCGAAGAAGCGCGACTCAATCAACAACGTGGTCGGCTTTACTCGTATTCGGTGGCGAGTACAAAACTGGCGCAAGTGCGTGCCGACATACAGCGTACCGTGGCGCCCGTGCGTGAGTTTATCCCGGCCGAGCTACATACCGAGGTCGAAGCCGTGGTGCGTGACTATCGCGCATCAAAAGTGGCCAACCGTGAAAACCACTTCGTCAGCGAAAAGGTTGCGCAGTACATCGACTTACCCGCGATGAACGAGTGGCTCGACCAGACCGCGCCCGCTCATTTCGAGCAGGTTCAGCAACGGCACACCTGCCTTTATGCCGATCGGGGTGTGTACTTGAAACGCCATCACAGCGGCACCTGGTTTGTCGACTACAACGACCCCGAGCATCAAGCCTGGCTTGGCCGACTGGCCGTGGCCTGCCTGAGCGCCCAATGCCTGCGCAAGCAGGGCGCCGAACAATACGCCGACTATGTACGCAGCGCGGATGAAGGTGCATTGCGTCAATTGTTCTACGGCTGGAGCCCTACGCTGGAAGCCGCGGTTATCAGCACTAGCCGCTCCGGGGAACTGATGGCGGCCTTGAGCCTGGAAAACCAGGCTAACGCCGAGCAGGCCCTGATCAAAATACTCGGGCCATTGGGCGCGCCGATACTCGCCAACCTGGCCCAATTGGCCCGTGAAACTGACGGCGTGTGGAACACCCTGATCAAACGCTCCGGCGCAGCCTTACTGTTACTCAGCGGCGAACCGGGTGCGCCTTTGAGTGGCGCGTGGCTGAACATCATGATCGCCGCGCGCATGGGCAGTCAGACCGGCTTGCGCTTTGTCAGCGAAGGAGGGCGTCAGGTGTTGCAATTGGTTGGCAAGGCGGCCGAAGACCTCACCCAGTGGGCGCAGGTGACGGGCAAAGCCATTGGCACCGGGCGCGTGGCCAACATCGTCAACTCACCTGCGGTGCAAAAAAGTGGTGGTGTAATTGCACTGGCGGCACTGCTGCTCAACAGCTGGAACGCGGGCCGCTACCTGAGCGATGCACGGGTGCTGGAAGGGATGGATGAGCAGCGTCAACACGACACGGCATCGGCAACGTTATATGCAACAGCAGCGTTGGTGGCGGTGATTGATGTGCAGGTGAGGAAGGGGTTTTGGGGAGGGAGCGGGGTTGATGGCGTCTCGGCAAAAATCGGGAACCAATCTTTTACTGCATCGGTTTTGACATTGTTTGGAGGCGCTTTGGGGTTTATCTCGTTGTTAGCCTCACTCAAGGAGTACAGAAGCCTTCAGCTTCAATTAGATGATATGCAACATCATCTGGACCCATGGTTGCAATTGCGTCAGGCAGTTGTAAAGGGTCAGGTTATAGCGTTTGGTGCTCAAGCGCTTCTTGGGCTTGTATACACATTCAAAAGTATTGCTGCAGATTATGGTGTGGTAGTGGCAAATGCTAACTACTTGAGATGGATCGGGCCCGTTAATCTATTGCTTGCTGTATTGGGTGTGTTGTATTTGATTGCCTGGTTTATGAAACAGACACCGTTGCAGAATTTTCTCGATTATTGCTGCTGGTCAAAATTAAGAGCCAAGGATTTGTCGGCCATTGCGTTTGATCGTCAAGCAGAAGAGCTGAGTCGGTTGTACCAGATACTATTTGCCCCCCGTCTTAGTTTTAACGGAGAGGCGCGTAAGGAGCCTGCGAATAATCGAATGGGTTTTGTCATTGTGCCTAGGGTGTATTCCTTGACGATCGACTTGCCAGGCGCTGATCCGTCAAATACGTATTTTGATATTTCTATTGTTGGCGATCCTATTGATATACCTGTGTATCGAAAGTTAGTAAGCACTAATGACTCTGGTAAACCTGTAGTGCCCCCAAGACCCATGCAAGATATTGGCAGGCACTGGATTCAAGCAAGTTCTTGCCAGTGGATACCTTATCAGGAAGGCCAGGGTCTGCGCCTGTCAGGGCCGTTTAACGCCATACCTGATCTTTTTGGCTCCTCCCCCCAAAAAGTTTGGGTACGTGTGTGCTATCACTCATCAATTACCTCCTTACTGAATCCGCGAAAATATAATGGGGGGGATCAAGGGCAGGTTTATATCTACACCCCCGACACGGGTTTAATCTCAGGGCGTGAAGAATCGACACCAGAACTTGATAAGGCAATACGCTTATCTTTGAGCGCTGAGCAGAATAGTCAGTATCTACAGCCTGTGAGTACGCGATCATGAATTATCCGCCAGCAGGGACTGTCCATAAAGAAACATTCCATCAAAATGATTATCTGGCACCCCTTGCAATACCCACGGGTGAAATAGCTCAAGATGTACTTGGTAGTGTGTGGCGTAAGAATGATATTTATATCGATGTTGGCGTGTTTGCAATAAGTAATGCGGTGATGGTGTTATGGTTGAATGTGTTGTTATGTATTTTAATTTCATATTTGATTGATGATTGGGATGTGCTCCTGTGGGTAGGTGTGATCTTTATATATCCCGTGTACCTGCTGATAAATGCATTAAGGAGGCCTACTCCGTTACCTGCCCGCTTCAATCGCCAACGTCGAGAAGTTTGCGTGCCCGTCAATGAGCATGACTATTGGATAGTCCCATGGGAAACCGTCATAGCCCAAGCCACGGAGCATCAATCCTTCAGTCAGGCCGGTAAATATTCTGTTGGCGGTGGATTAGTTGTCGGATTTAAAAATCCAGATCCTCACGCAGAAGACGAACTCAAATATTGCAGCTTTACGTTTGCCTGCGGCAGCGTTACGGCCTCCAGGCGGGTCTGGGAATGCATGCGCAGTTACATGGAGATCGGACCCGAGGCGATCGAAGATTTTCGTGAAAAAAATCATCACCCTAAAGGTGTGCTGGCGACCTACTGGGATCAACTGTTGGAGTCTGCACAGCGCAAAGGCTGGCCGATGGCGTTGCTGTGGGAAGGCTTCTTCGGGTTATTTATTTTCAATATCTTGCTGATCATTGCTTTGGAGCGATGGAAGTTAAACCCGCCACCTGATTTGACCTATCCCGACATCATTGAATGGTCGAAACCATTACCCCCACAGCAATGGGCCAAACGTTCGCCTGAGCTTGAAGCCGCGATAGCTCAGCGCGAAGCGGAGCTGGCAGCGCAGAAGAACCTGTAGCCGCTGACGAGTAATGCGAGGCTGCGTCCGGGCGCGCAGCGCTCGCTAAATCCTTCAATGCGGTGCTTGAGATGCACCGCAATCATCGGGTTTATGATCACTTCGCAATCGAACGTTGCCGTAGGCCACGGTTACACAACCTCTGCAATTTTCCGGGGAGCAATCAGGCCGTTTCGCTCGGATCGTGAGGTTTACGCACGGCCCGCACCACGGGGCGCAGCAATTCAGTCGGCGGGGTTTCGCAACTGATTTTGCGGCCCAGCTTGGTTTCGATAGCGGGCAATTGGTACGAGTCGTCTTCACCGGCAAAGCTGATGGACACGCCGTCAGCGCCCGCGCGGCCTGTGCGGCCAATGCGGTGCACGTAATCGTCCGGAACCTCCGGCAGGGTGAAGTTGATCACATGGCTGATGCCGTCGATGTGAATCCCGCGCCCGGCCACGTCGGTGGCAACCAAGACGCGGACTTTTCCTTCGCGGAAGTTTTCCAGGGTCTTGATGCGTTTGTGTTGCGGTACATCGCCCGACAGTTGTGCGGCGTTTATACCGTCGCGTACCAGGCGTTCTTCGATGCGGCGCACTTCGTCTTTACGGTTGGCAAAAACGATGACCCGCTCCCAGCCGTTGTCGTTGACCAGGTTGAACAATAATTTGTATTTGTCAGCACCGGCCACGGCGTAGACATGTTGCTCGACACGGTCGCTGGCGACGTTTTCGGCTTCGATTTCAACAATGGCCGGGTCGGTGGTCCATTGTTTGGCAAGGTTCATCACGTCTTCGGTGAAGGTCGCGGAAAACAGCAGCGTCTGGCGTTCGGCTTTCGGTGGTGTCTGGCGAATGATCTGACGTACTTGCGGGATGAAACCCATGTCCAGCATGCGGTCAGCTTCGTCGAGCACCATCACTTCGACCATGTCCAGGTGCACTTCACCGCGCTGGTTGAAGTCCAGGAGGCGGCCCGGTGTGGCCACCAGAATGTCGCAATGGCGGGCTTCGAGTTGCTTGAGTTGCTTGTCGAAGTCCATCCCGCCAACGAAGGTCATGACGTTGAGGTCGGTGTATTTGGTCAGGTCGGCGGCGTCTTTGGCGATTTGCACCACCAGCTCGCGGGTCGGCGCGATGATCAGTGCACGCGGCTCGCCCATGTAACGCTCTTTGGGCGGCGGGGTTTGCGTCAGTTGGCTGATGATCGAGATCAGGAACGCCGCCGTTTTGCCGGTGCCGGTTTGTGCACGACCAATCGCGTCACGGCCGCTCAGGGTGTAACCCAATACGCCTGCCTGAATCGGCGTGCAGTACGGGAAACCCAAATCTTGAATAGCGTGCATCAGTTCAGGTGCGAGCTTGAAGTCGTGGAAACGGGTTTTGCCTTCTTGCGGCTCAACCACGAAGTCTTCGAGTTTCCAGGGAATGACCGGTGGCTTGGGTGCCGCCTCGCGTCGCGGTTTGGCGACTTTTGGTTTTTCGCTGCGCGCGGGGTGCTCAACAGGCTGGGCGTCGGGTGTGTTCACCGAGGCTTGAGCGGGAGCAGGGTGGCCAGGCTGTTGCGCGTCGGTTCGCGGGCTGGGACTGCTGGAAGGGGGTGTGCAAGCTGGCGCGAGCGGCTCAGCCTCGCTTTTACCGAATATTTTTTTGAGTGCTTTGAGCACGGTCATCTCATCAGTTGGTTAAGGAGTGTACGCCGGGCAGTGTAATGCAAGTCGCGTGCTCGGCGTAGTGAACGACTGGATGTTTCGGATTTAACTCAGGCGGGCTACGAGCCAGCTACCGATGTCAAGGATCTCTTCGGGTAACACTTCGTGCCCCATTGGGTATTCCTGCCATGTAACGGTGACGCCACGTGTTTTCAGATGTTCATACGCCGTACGCCCCATGGAGTTTTGGACTACATCATCGTACTGCCCGTGCAGGCACAAGGCCGGAATACGTTGCTGGCTGGCGGACAGTTCCAGTTCATCACTGAAGGTCGGTGCATAAGTAGAGAGGGCAATTACGCCACCCAATGCGCCTTGCCATTTCAGATAGGCGGTGTGAAACACCACCGCACCGCCTTGAGAGAAGCCCGCCAGAACAATGCGGTTGGCATCAATGCCCGAGGCTTTCTGCGCTTCGATCAAACCGATCACGGTATCGGCGGACTCATTGAGCTCATCTTCACTGATCGAGCGGGCGGGACTCATGGCCTTGATGTCGTACCAGCTGGGCATGGCATAACCGCCATTGATCGTGACTGGACGTGTGGGTGCCTGGGGCAAAACAAAGCGTGTGCTCAGCAACTGTTCTTGCAACGCCTCAGCCACTGGCAAGAAGTCATAACGGTCAGCGCCTAACCCGTGAAGCCAGATAACACAGGCGTCTGCGGGCTTTTGCGGCTCGATTGTCAAAGGTGTGTGCATGGCTGCTCCATCGTTGTGCGTGCGCGCAGTTCGGGTGCGCGGCAACGGTGCGTGATCGTTTAACGTTTGACGAAAATGTGTACTGCTTGAACGTTTTTTCTGAAATGGGAGGGCGAAATCACTGAGGCCGCCAGTGTGGTACGCGCTTTGCTATGTGGTCAGGGCGCTTGTGCGTTCCCTCCGGCGGTAACACTAACAGGCAACTGCCGGCGGGGGGATAGCAAAAAACCTGAGGGTGAAGTTAGACAAGGAATTCAACAGCTCACGTGAGCGCTTCAGTTTGACGGTTTGTGCGATGCATCCATCGCCCAAGACTTAAGCCGCTTGACCTCATAAAAAGCCAACACGGGTCAACAGCGCCTCACAAGGGGGCGGCGGGTCTTGTTCAAACACAACAAAAGCAGCACTGGAGGTTTGAATGAAGCAGTTGAAATCCACCTTGGCCCTGGCCACCGCAGCGGTAGTACTGAGCGTCAGTGGTTTTGCTCATGCAGGGGCGACGCTGGACAGCGTCAAGAAGAAAGGCTTTGTGCAATGTGGCGTGAGCGATGGCTTGCCCGGCTTTTCGGTACCGGATGCCTCGGGCAAGATTTTGGGGATTGATGCGGATGTGTGCCGTGCGGTGGCTGCTGCGGTGTTTGGGGATGCCACCAAAGTCAAATTCAGCCAGTTGAACGCCAAGGAGCGTTTCACCGCCTTGCAATCGGGTGAAGTGGATGTGCTTTCGCGTAACACCACCTGGACCAGTTCCCGTGATGCCGGGATGGGCATGGTGTTTGCCGGTGTGACGTATTACGACGGCGTCGGCTTTTTGGTGAACAACAAACTGGGGGTAAAAAGTGCCAAAGAGCTGGATGGCGCAACCATCTGTATTCAGGCAGGCACTACCACCGAGCTGAACGTTTCGGACTACTTCCGCGCCAATAACCTCAAATACACGCCGATCACTTTCGATACCTCAGATGAAAGCGCCAAGTCGCTGGAAAGCGGGCGTTGTGACGTGCTGACCTCTGACAAATCACAGCTTTACGCCCAACGCAGCAAGCTGGCCAGCCCGAACGATTACGTGGTGTTGCCCGAAACCATTTCCAAAGAGCCGCTGGGCCCTGTGGTGCGCAAGGGTGATGAGGACTGGTTCAGTATTGTGAAATGGACCCTGTTCGCCATGCTCAACGCTGAAGAAGCGGGCGTGACCTCGAAAAATGTCAAAGAAGAAGCCAAATCGACCAAGAACCCGGACGTTGCCCGCTTGCTGGGTGCTGATGGTGAATACGGCAAAGACTTGAAGCTGCCCAAAGACTGGGTGGTGCAGATCGTCAGCCAGGTCGGCAACTATGGCGAAGTCTTCGAGAAAAACCTCGGCAAGAGCACTCCGCTGGCCATTGACCGCGGGCTGAATGCCCTGTGGAACAACGGCGGCATCCAATACGCACCGCCTGTGCGCTGATAGCCCTGTCACCCGGCAGGCCAACTGCCGGGTGATGTTGTTTTGATCCATTTTTGTTGGGGCACTTCATGCAGACAAAAGTCAGCGCACCCAAGCCGAGGCTCAGTCTCAGCGATCCACGTGTGCGTGCGTGGTTATTTCAGATCATCACCGTTGGGTTGGTGGTCTTCATGGGCTGGTACTTGTTCAACAACACCCAGACCAACTTACAGCACCGGGGGATTACCTCGGGCTTTGACTTTCTGGAACGCAGTGCCGGGTTTGGCATTGCGCAACATTTGATTGATTACACCGAATCCGACAGTTACGCCCGGGTCTTTGTGATCGGCCTGCTCAACACCTTGCTGGTGTCGGTGATTGGCGTGGTGCTGGCAACGATTCTGGGTTTCATCATCGGTATCGCGCGTTTGTCGCCGAACTGGATGATCAACAAGCTGGCAACCGTGTACGTTGAAGTGTTTCGCAACATTCCGCCGTTGCTGCAAATCCTGTTCTGGTACTTCGCGGTCTTTTTGACCATGCCGTTGCCGCGCAATAGCCACCATTTTGCCGACATGTTCTACATGAGCAGCCGTGGGCTGAATATGCCGGCCGCGATTGGCACCGAGGCGTTCTGGCCGTTTGTGGCCAGCGTGGTGCTGGCGGTGATCGCGGTGGTGTGGATGGTGCGATGGGCTAACCAGCGCTTCGAAAACACCGGCGTGCCGTTTCATAAGTTCTGGGTCGGGTTGGCGCTACTGCTGGTGATACCAGGATTGTGTGTGCTGATGGTTGGCACTCCTGTGCACTGGGAAATGCCGCAGCTCAAGGGCTTTAACTTTGTCGGCGGCTGGGTACTGATTCCCGAGTTGCTGGCGCTGACCATTGCCTTGACGGTGTACACCGCTGCTTTTATCGCCGAGATCGTGCGTTCGGGGATCAAATCGGTCAGTCATGGCCAGACCGAAGCGGCACGTTCATTGGGCCTCAGACCTGGGCCGACGTTGCGTAAAGTGATCATTGCGCAAGCACTGCGCGTGATCATTCCGCCGCTGACCAGCCAATACCTCAATCTGGTGAAAAACTCGTCGCTGGCGGCGGGCATCGGCTACCCGGAAATGGTCTCGCTGTTTGCCGGTACGGTGCTGAACCAGACCGGGCAAGCGATTGAGGTCATCGCCATCACCATGAGCGTTTACCTGGCAATCAGCATCAGCATTTCGCTGCTCATGAATGTGTACAACACGCGCATCGCGCTGATTGAACGGTGAGGACGCGCTTATGACCACTCATGTTTTTAAACCCGACATGCCGCCGCCGGGCAATCGCATCGGCATCGTGGCCTGGGCTCGGGCCAACCTGTTTTCCAGTTGGCTCAATACGCTACTGACGTTGTTCGCTTTTTATCTGATTTGGCTGATCGTGCCCCCGCTACTGAGCTGGACGGTCTTTGACGCCAATTGGGTCGGGACGACGCGTGCCGATTGCACCAAAGACGGCGCGTGCTGGGTGTTTATCCAGCAGCGATTCGGCCAGCTCATGTACGGCTATTACCCGCAGGCGTTGCGCTGGCGCGTGGATGTGACGGTGTGGCTGGCCGTGATCGGTGCCGCGCCGCTGTTTATCTCGCGCTTCAAACACAAGGCAGTGTACGGGCTGAGCTTTTTGGTGGTGTACCCGGTTTTGGCCTACAGCCTGCTGCATGGCGGTTATTGGGGGCTGAGCAACGTGGCCACCAGTCAGTGGGGCGGGTTGATGCTGACCTTGGTGATTGCCACGGTGGGTATCGCGGGCGCATTGCCGTTGGGCATTTTGCTGGCGCTGGGGCGACGTTCGGACATGCCGGCCATTCGCGTGGTGTGCGTGACCTTTATCGAGTTCTGGCGCGGGGTGCCGCTGATCACGGTGTTGTTCATGTCCTCGGTGATGCTGCCGCTGTTTCTGCCAGAGGGCATGAACTTCGACAAGCTGCTGCGGGCGTTGATCGGGGTCATTTTGTTCCAGTCGGCGTATGTGGCCGAAGTGGTGCGCGGCGGGTTGCAGGCCATCCCCAAAGGCCAGTACGAAGCGGCCGATGCGATGGGGCTGGGCTACTGGCGCAGCATGGGGCTGGTGATCTTGCCGCAAGCCTTGAAGCTGGTGATCCCCGGCATCGTTAACACCTTTATTGCCCTGTTCAAAGACACAAGCCTGGTGATCATCATCGGCCTGTTCGACTTGCTCAACAGCGTCAAACAAGCGGCCGCCGACCCCAACTGGTTGGGCATGGCGACCGAGGGTTATGTGTTTGCGGCGTTGGTGTTCTGGATTTTCTGTTTTGGTATGTCCCGCTACTCCATGCATTTGGAGCGCAAGCTGGACACGGGCCACAAGCGTTAGGAGTTGTGTGACATGAGTGAAGCCATCAAAAAAACGGCCAGCGCTGAAGGCATTATTCAGATGCTGGGTGTGAACAAGTGGTACGGCCAGTTCCACGTGCTCAAAGATATCAACCTCAACGTGCAACCGGGTGAGCGGATTGTATTGTGCGGCCCGTCTGGCTCGGGCAAATCCACCACGATTCGCTGCCTCAATCGCCTTGAAGAGCATCAGCAGGGGCGCATTGTGGTAGACGGTGTCGAGCTGACCAACGACCTCAAGCAGATCGAAACCGTGCGCCGGGAAGTGGGCATGGTGTTTCAGCACTTCAACTTGTTCCCGCACCTGACCATTTTGCAAAACTGCACCCTGGCGCCGATGTGGGTACGCAAAATGCCCAAGCGACAGGCCGAAGAAATCGCCATGCATTACCTGGAGCGAGTGCGTATCCCCGAGCAGGCGCACAAGTATCCGGGGCAGTTGTCAGGAGGTCAGCAACAACGGGTGGCGATTGCCAGGGCGCTGTGTATGAAGCCCAAGATCATGCTGTTCGACGAACCGACCTCAGCGCTTGACCCGGAAATGGTCAAGGAAGTGCTCGATACCATGATTGGCTTGGCCGAGGACGGCATGACGATGCTCTGCGTGACCCACGAAATGGGCTTTGCCCGCACGGTGGCGAATCGGGTGATCTTCATGGACAAAGGTGAAATCGTTGAGCAGGCAGCGCCGAACGACTTCTTCGACAACCCGCAAAACGACCGGACCAAACTGTTTTTGAACCAAATCCTGCATTAATCCACCCCCTCTGCGTAGGCGTTGGTGCGGGCTGCGGGCTTTTGATCGGGTAAATCGGTTATAAAGCTCGCAGCTGGCGCCAGCTACTGCGTATATGTGGATTGCCCCCTACGCCGTCGTCTGGCTAAGATGTCCGAAAATTCACCCTGTGATTGGATGAAAGGGCGGAACACGTGACAGACGAATCCCCCCTGATAAAGCATGTTCGGGTTGACCCCGCCCGCGTTTTATCGGCGCTGCATACTTCCCCGCACCTTGCGCACCGTCTTCAGCCTATTGCGTAAACCCTTGCTACACATCCGTGTCGCCAATCGATGCTTGACCTGCGCATCGATTACTGGAAGGCCGCGGAACAACAAGACCCACAACGGGCGATGGCGCTGTGCCGGACGTTGATCAATGAACCCTGAACCGGAGAAGGCCATGACCCGTCCCCCGTCCCCTGTTAACGACAGCGTTGATCCTGTGCGTCATCTGGATGAGCTGGATGAACTGCTGATTGACGCCGAGGCGGACGATGAAGCCGTTCAGCAAATGCCGCCTGTGATGGTGCGTGCGTGGTTATTGCTGTTGGGCATGGTGCTGGTGGCCTTGAACCTGCGCCCGGCGTTGTCGAGTATGGCGCCGTTGTTGGGCGAAGTGTCCGAGTACCTGGGGTTGTCAGCCGCCCAGGCGGGCTTGCTGACGACCTTGCCGGTGCTCTGTCTGGGGTTGTTTGCGCCGCTGGCACCGATTCTGGCCCGCCGTTTTGGCACCGAACGCGTGGTGCTGGGCATTTTACTGGTGCTGGGCGCGGGCATCGTATTGCGCAGTTATCTGGGGGAGACCGGGCTGTTTGCCGGCAGCATTTTGGCCGGTGCCAGCATTGGCGTTATTGGCGTGTTGCTGCCAGGCATTATCAAGCGCGATTTTGCCGGGCATGCCGGCACCATGACCGGTGTCTACACCATGGCCTTGTGCCTGGGCGCTGCGTTAGCCGCCGGGGCAACCGTGCCGTTGAGCCATTACTTCGATGACAGTTGGCAATTGGGCTTGGGCTTTTGGGCCGTGCCCGCCGTCATTGCAGCGATTTTCTGGTTACCGCAGGCCGGTAAACGCAATGGCGCCCACAACGTCGCCTATCGGGTGCGCGGTTTGTTGCGTGATCCGCTGGCCTGGCAAGTCACGTTGTACATGGGCCTGCAATCGTCGTTGTCGTACATCGTGTTTGGCTGGCTGCCTTCGATCCTCATCGGGCGTGGCCTGACGCCGACTCAAGCGGGGCTGGTGATGTCGGGCTCGGTAATCGTGCAATTGGTTACGGCGCTGACCGCGCCCTGGCTGGCCACGCGGGGCAAGGATCAGCGCTTGGCCATTGTGCTGGTGATGAGCATGACGTTGGCAGGGTTGTTCGGCTGCCTGTATGCACCGCTGGACGGTTTGTGGGGTTGGGCGATTGTGCTGGGGTTGGGGCAGGGTGGCACCTTCAGTCTGGCGCTGACCCTTATCGTGCTGCGCTCACGGGACGCACATGTGGCCGCCAACCTGTCAGGCATGGCGCAAGGCATCGGTTATACCGTGGCGTCCATGGGGCCGTTTGCGGTGGGTTTGGTCCATGAGCTGACAGGTGGCTGGAACGCGGTCGGCTGGATTTTTGCCGTGGTGGGCATCGGAGCCATCATTGCCGGGTTGGGCGCCGGGCGTGCGAAGTACGTGAATGTCGTCAGCGAGAAGGTCTGAGACCGTAGTGTTTCTGCTCATTGCAGATTATCGTGCTCAGATTCCAGCCCCGCACGGACCCTGCCATGAGCCAAGCCAATCACGCGTTGATTACCCGCTTCTACCAAGCCTTCCAGCAGCTTGACGCGCAAGCGATGGCGGCGTGTTACACCGATGACGTGCTGTTCAGTGATCCGGTGTTTGGTCAGTTGCGTGGCCAGGACGCGGGTGACATGTGGCGCATGCTCACCTCGCGAGCCAAGGATTTTACGTTGACCTTCGATCAGGTGCAGGCCGACGCGCAGCGCGGCAGTGCACATTGGGTGGCCACTTACGTGTTCAGCCAGACCGGGGCAATTGTGGTGAACGACATTCAGGCGCGCTTCGTGTTTCGTGACGGCAAAATATGCGAACACCATGACCACTTCGACGTGTGGCGTTGGTCGCGTCAGGCGCTGGGCATTAAAGGTGTGCTGCTGGGCTGGACGCCGCTGGTGAAAAACGCAATCCGGGCGCAAGCGAAAAAAGCTCTCAAGGCCTTTCAGGCGCGTGGCTAAGGATTGAAACAGTGACTGCGCCCGTTTTGACGAAACCCTGGTTTGTGTACTTGGTGCGGGCGGCTAACGGCGCGCTGTATTGCGGTATCAGTGATGACCCGGTCAAGCGTTTTGCCAAGCATCAAACGGGCAAGGGGGCGCGTTTTTTTGCCTCCAGCCCGGCGGTGGCCTTGGTCTATATCGAGCGTTGGCCCGATAAAGGCGAAGCGCTGCGCCAGGAACGGCTGATCAAAAAATTGCGCAAAAGCGCCAAAGAGTGCTTGGTACAAAGCCAGGCGGTAGAACCCTGACGCACATCAACCTGTAGTCGCCGGCGAGGCGCGAGGCTGCGAGCGTGATCGAACGGCTACAGGTTGTGTGGCGATCGGCGAGACGTTTATTTCAACGCTTGCAGGATCGCGTCGGGCTTGAAGTCGCGGATCAGCGTGCCATTCACGTCCAGTATCGGAATCCCGCGCCCGCCCAATGCTTCATAGGCTTTACGCGCAACGGGATCTTTCTCGATATCAAATTCTGAGTACGGGATGCCTTTCTGGTCGAGAAAGCGTCGTGTGGCTTTGCAGTAACCGCACCAGTCGGTGGCGTACAGCACGACGCGGGCGTTGGCCTGCGTGTGCTGTGAAACCACCCCGGAGGGGTTGAGCACGCGCTCGATCTTGCCCCAGTTCTGAAACACCACCACGACCACCAGCACAAACAGGACTTTTTTCAGGATCCCGTTAAACATTATTTGTTGCGCTTGAGCTGGTCGAGGAGCTGAGTCGGCAAGCCCTTGAGGATCAACGTACCGGCTTCTTCGTCGAATTCCACCTTGGACCCCAGCAGGTGCGCTTCAAAGCTGATCGACAGGCCCTCAGCGCGGCCAGTGAAGCGGCGGAACTGGTTAAGGGTGCGTTTGTCAGCCGGGATTTCAGGCGACAGGCCGTAGTCCTTGTTGCGGATGTGATCGTAGAACGCTTTCGGGCGCTCTTCGTCGATCAGCTCGGACAGTTCGGCCAAGCCCATTGGCTCGCCGATTTTGGCCTGGCTGCTGGCGTAGTCGACCAGGGTTTTGGTTTTTTCGCGGGCGGACTCTTCCGGCAGGTCTTCGCTTTCAACGAAGTCGCTGAAGGCTTTGAGCAGGGTACGGGTTTCGCCCGGGCCGTCGACACCCTCCTGGCAACCGATGAAGTCGCGGAAGTACTCCGACACCTTCTTGCCGTTTTTGCCTTTGATGAACGAAATGTACTGCTTGGACTGCTTATTGTTCTGCCATTCGGAAATATTGATCCGTGCTGCGAGGTGCAATTGGCCCAAGTCCAGATGGCGCGAGGGGGTCACGTCCAGCTCGGCATTCACCGCCACGCCCTCGCTGTGGTGCAGCAAGGCAATGGCCAGATAATCGGTCATGCCTTGTTGGTAGTGCGCAAACAGCACATGGCCACCGGCCGACAGGTTGGATTCCTCCATCAGCTTTTGCAGGTGCTCAACGGCGACGCGGCTGAACGCGGCGAAATCGGTGCCACCGTCCAGATACTCTTTGAGCCAGCCGCTAAACGGATGTGCGCCAGATTCAGCATGGAAAAACCCCCACGCTTTGCCTTGCTTGGCGTTATAGCTTTCGTTGAGGTCGGCGAGCATGTTCTCGATGGCCTGCGACTCGGCCAGTTCAGTGTCGCGGGCGTGGAGGACTGCGGGCGTACCGTCAGGTTTTTTCTCAATCAAGTGGACGATGCAATGACGGATCGGCATGGGCTTCTCGGCGAATAATGAGAGGGTTACGGGCGGGTCCCGCAAAAGCACCAAGTGTAACGCACCTGAGCGTCTGGGCAGCCTTTGCACCGGGGTTTAGGGGGCGAGTGTGCGGCTGAAGGTGTTTTTTTACCGTTTTAACGCGATAAAGCAGACCAAATGGGCAGGTAGAGGCGGATATTTGGCCGTCTCTGTGCTAGTTTTGCCCCGTCTTGCGCCGGGTAACGGCGCAAAGCGCGGATTCAGCATGTGTCAGGTCGAACCAAACCCCGTTTTAGCACTCTACATCCGCGATTCGTCGTGAAAGCAAACGGGCGTGCCAGACCCCAAATATCTGGCTCGATAGCTGACTTTGCACTCTGCAAACCAAATGAATTTGATAGGGAAGGAACATCTCAATGGCTATTACTAAAGACCAACTGATCGCTGATATCGCTGAAGCTATCGACGCGCCAAAAACTACCGCGCGTAACGCTCTGGACCAACTGGCTCAGATCGTTGCTGATCAATTGGAAAATGGCGGCGAAATCACTCTGCCAGGTATTGGCAAACTGAAAGTGACCGAGCGTCCTGCCCGCACTGGCCGTAACCCTTCGACTGGCGCTGCCATCGAAATCGCTGCCAAAAAAGTTATCAAGCTCGTTGTGGCCAAAGGCCTGACTGACGCTGTTAACAAGTAAGACTGCTGTAAAAAAGCCGCACCCGGGAGTGATCCCGGGCGCGGCTTTTTTGTGGGCGCTGTCCCGTCCTGAATAAGGTTTACACCTTCTGGCCTATTTTCAGGACTAGACGCGCAAATCCTGTAGCCGCTGACGAGCTGCGCGAGGCTGCGTTCGAGTGCGCAGCGCTCGTAAAACCTGAGGCCGCAATCTAACGGGCAGACCGCGACTTAAGGTTTTGCGACGGCTGGGCCGCCGAACGCAGCTCGTCAGCGGCTACGAGGTTTCGCGTACTCACGCGATTACTTCCAGTTCTTTTCGCGCCACAGTTGCTGTTGATCTTTGTCATGGAACGTCCAGGCCACAAAGCGGCTTTGCTTGTTGCCCTGGGACATGTCCACGACCTGGCTTTCGCGTGCACCGGCCTTTTTCAGCGCGGTCTGGATTGCTGGCAGGTTGGAGGCTTTTGACACCAACACGCTGAACCACAGCACCTGACGGGCGACCTGCACGCTTTCGCGGATCAGTTGGCTGACAAAGCGCTGTTCGCCGCCTTCGCACCACAACTCGGCCGCCTGGCCACCAAAGTTCAGCACCGGCAATTTGCGTTTCGGATCGGCCTTGCCCAGTGCGCGCCATTTGCGCTCACTGCCGCGCGTGGCTTCGTCCAGCGAGGCGTGGAACGGCGGGTTGCACATGCTCAGGTCGAAGCGTTCGCTGCTGTCGAGTACATCCAGCAGGATTTTCTTCGGATCAGGTTGCAGGCGCAGGCTGATGGCTTTGTTCAGGCTGTTGGACTGTACGATTGCCTTGGCCGCTTTGACTGCGGTCGGGTCAACTTCGGTGCCCAGGAACTGCCAGCGGTATTCGCTGTGGCCGATCAACGGGTAGACGCAGTTGGCGCCCATGCCGATATCCAGCACGCGAACGTTTTGCCCACGCGGGATCTGACCATCGTTCATGGTTGCCAGCAGGTCAGCCAGAAAATGCACGTAGTCGGCGCGACCCGGAACTGGCGGGCACAGGTAGTCAGCCGGGATGTCCCAGTGAGCAATGCCGTAAAACGCCTTGAGCAGGGCGCGGTTGAACACGCGCACAGCACTCGGGTTGGCGAAGTCGATGCTCTCTTTGCCGTACGGGTTGATGATGACGAACTCGGCAAGCTCAGGGCACACCGAAATCAGCTGCGGGAAGTCATAGCAGCCCTGATGACGGTTGCGCGGGTGCAGGCTGGGCTTGACGCGCGGCTCGACCGGTTTGGCATCGCTGGCAACCTTGGGCTTGTGGCGTGTGGCTTTGGAAGTGCGGGGGGTAGTCATGTTCAATTCATTCCACAAAAGCAATCGCGGGCAAGCCCTAAAACCGTGTAGGAGCAAGCTTGCTCGCGATGATCTTGATGACCATCGCGAGGCAAGCTCGCTCCTACACAAGAGTAGGTCTTGCCCGCGATCAGGTGCGCAGCTTAATTACAGGCTGGAAATCCGCGCGTGCTGTTCAGCCAATTTGCTCAAGGCTTGTTCGGCCTCGGCCAATTTGGCGCGTTCCTTGTCAATGACTTCGGCCGGAGCCTTGTCTACGAAGGCTGCGTTCGACAGTTTTGCGCCTACGCGGGCCACTTCGCCGTGCAAACGCTGGATTTCCTTGTCCAGTCGCGCCAGCTCTGCATCCTTGTCGATCAGACCGGCCATTGGCACCAGCACTTCCATTTCGCCTACCAGTGCGGTGGCGGACAGAGGGGCCTCGGCGCCGTCTTGCAGTACGGTGATCGCTTCGAGTTTAGCCAGCTTTTTGAGCAGTGCATCGTTCTCGCTCAGACGGCGCTGATCTTCGGCACCGACGTTTTTGAGGTACAGCTGCAAAGGCTTGCCTGGACCGATGTTCATTTCGCCGCGGATGTTGCGGATACCGAGCATCAGGCCCTTGAGCCATTCGATATCGTCTTCGGCGCCCTGGTCGATACGCGACTCGTTCGCCACCGGCCACGGTTGCAGCATGATGGTCTTGCCTTCAACGCCGGCCAGTGGCGCGATGCGCTGCCAGATTTCTTCGGTGATGAATGGCATGAACGGGTGCGCCAGGCGCAGCGCGACTTCCAGCACGCGAACCAGCGTGCGGCGGGTGCCACGCTGACGTTCTACGGGCGCATTCTCGTCCCACAGCACAGGCTTGGACAGCTCCAGATACCAGTCGCAGTACTGGTTCCAGATGAACTCGTACAGGGCTTGCGCCGCGAGGTCGAAACGGAACTGATCAAGGTGACGGGTCACTTCGGCTTCGGTGCGCTGCAACTGCGAGATGATCCAGCGATCGGCCAGCGACAGTTCGTAGGCTTCGCCGTTTTGGCCGCAGTCTTCGCCCTTGTCCAGCACGTAGCGTGCAGCGTTCCAGATCTTGTTGCAGAAGTTGCGATAGCCTTCAACGCGGCCCATGTCGAACTTGATGTCACGACCGGTGGAGGCCAGCGAGCAGAAGGTGAAGCGCAGGGCGTCGGTGCCGTAGCTGGCAATGCCGTCGGCGAATTCGTCGCGGGTCTGCTTTTCGATCTTCTTCAGCAGTTTTGGCTGCATCAGGCCGGTGGTGCGTTTGGCCACCAGGTCTTCGAGTTCGATGCCGTCGATGATGTCCAGCGGGTCCAGCACGTTGCCCTTGGACTTGGACATCTTCTGGCCCTGACCGTCACGTACCAGGCCGTGTACATACACGGTCTTGAACGGAACTTGCGGGGTGCCGTCTTCGTTTTTCACCAAGTGCATGGTGAGCATGATCATCCGGGCAACCCAGAAGAAAATGATGTCGAAGCCGGTGACCAGCACGTCGGTGGAATGGAAGGTTTTCAGCGCTTCGGTTTTTTCCGGCCAGCCCAGGGTGGAGAACGTCCACAGGCCCGAGCTGAACCAGGTGTCGAGCACGTCGTTGTCCTGTTGCAGCGCAATGTCCGGCCCCAGATTGTGCTTGGCGCGCACTTCGGCTTCGTCGCGGCCTACGTAAACCTTGCCCGATTCGTCGTACCAGGCCGGAATGCGGTGGCCCCACCACAGCTGACGGCTGATGCACCAGTCCTGGATGTCACGCATCCACGAGAAGTACATGTTTTCGTACTGTTTAGGCACGAACGCAATGCGGCCATCTTCAACGGCGGCAATGGCCGGCTCTGCCAACGGCTTGGTCGATACGTACCACTGGTCGGTCAGCCACGGCTCGATGATGGTGCCCGAACGGTCGCCTTTCGGCACTTTCAGGGCGTGATCGTCGACGCTGACCAGCAGACCGGCTTCGTCGAAATCGGCAACGATTTGCTTGCGCGCCTCGAAACGATCCAGGCCGGCGTACTGGGCTGGCAGGGTGCCGTCGATGGTTTCGTTGAGCGTGCCGTCGAGGTTGAACACCTGAGCGGCTGGCAACACTTTTGCGTTTTTGTCGAAGATGTTCAGCAGCGGCAGGTTGTGGCGCTTGCCGACTTCGTAGTCGTTGAAATCGTGGGCCGGGGTGATTTTCACGCAACCGGTGCCGAATTCAGGGTCGCAGTAGTCATCGGCGATGATCGGGATGCGGCGGCCGACCAGTGGCAGCTCGACGAATTTACCGATCAGGGCCTTATAGCGTTCGTCTTCCGGGTTCACGGCGACGGCAGCGTCACCCAGCATGGTTTCGGGGCGGGTAGTCGCCACCACCAGGTAGTCCAGACCTTCAGCGGTTTTGGCACCGTCAGCCAGTGGGTAGCGCAGGTTCCACAGGAAACCTTTCTCGTCGTGGTTTTCCACTTCAAGGTCGGAAATCGCGGTGTGCAGCTTGGTGTCCCAGTTAACCAGACGCTTGCCACGGTAGATCAGGCCGTCTTCGTGCAGGCGTACGAAGGCTTCCTTCACGGCTTCGGACAGACCGTCGTCCATGGTGAAGCGCTCGCGGCTCCAGTCTACGGACGAGCCGAGGCGGCGGATCTGACGGCTGATGTTGCCACCGGACTGGTCTTTCCATTCCCAGATCTTGTCGAGGAATTTTTCGCGGCCCAGATCGTGGCGGTTCAGACCCTGGGCTTCGATTTGGCGCTCGACCAGCATTTGGGTGGCGATCCCCGCGTGGTCGGTGCCCGGCTGCCACAGCGTGTTGCGACCCTGCATGCGACGGAAACGGATCAGGGCGTCCATGATCGCGTTGTTAAAGCCGTGACCCATGTGCAGGCTGCCGGTGACGTTCGGCGGCGGAATCATGATGGTGTACGGGTCGCCCGCGCCTTGCGGGGCAAAATAGTTTTCTTCTTCCCAGGTTTTGTACCAGGAAGTTTCAATGGCGTGCGGCTGGTAGGTCTTATCCATGCGCGGCGGGACCCTATTGGCATTAATTCAGGAAAGCCGGCAAGTATAGCGGGGCGGGACGCTGAGGGCGAGGTGTGGGTTGCTTTATGTAGCCGCTGGCGCAGGCTGCGATGGAGCGCGTAGCGATGCGGATGTTTTGAAGGCCCTGCGGGCCTTATCGCAGCCTGCGCCAGCGGCTACAGGGTTTGTGTCTGCATCAGCTCTGATGTTGGGCGAGCAGGCGCTCCATGTGCGCATCAAGGCGGCGCTTGATCTCGGTTTCGATGTGCGGGGCGAAGTCGTTGATCACGTCTTGCATGATGGTCTGGGCGGCGGTGCGCAGCTCTTTGTCCAGATGAACCAGCAGGGCGTCGGGGGCTTTTTCTGCTTGTGCGGCAGGCGCCATGGCCAGCGGGATTTGCACGGGCGCCGGCGCTGCGGGTGCCGGGGCGATCATGTCGTCGAGCAGCGGAATCTGAATGCCTTCCTCGCCCACCATCTCGGTCAGCAAGGGTGGTTGCAGGCCCTCGTCGCCCAGCAACTGACGAATGGACTCAAGATCATCGAGCAGGTGTGCAGCTTTTTTCGGTGAATTGGGGGTGTCCATCGTGTGCTCAGAGTCGTTGTAACTTGTGGTCTTGCAGAGGATAGCCCTGTTCACGGTAGAAGCGGAAACTCTCCCGTGCGGCCTGTCGAACGGCAGGGTCTTCGACGACCACTTCGGCCACGCGGGCGAAGCGTTTGAAGCATTCGGGGACTTTAAGGTCCAGGTTGATCATTAAGTCCTGATGGCTGGCAGGCGCGTCGGCGATGCCCATCACAATCACGCCATCGGGTTCGTCCTCAACATGGCTGTGAGGCACAAAGCTTTCGCCCTTAAAGCGCCACAGGCGTTCATCCAGCGCTTGGCGTTGGGCTGTGTCCGTGCAGTGCAGGTACACCCGATGCCCCAGGCGCCAGGCTTTGTCGGTGAGTTTGCAGGCGAAGTCCAGCCGCGCGGCGGGGTCGGCGCTGGGCAGGATATAAAAGTCGACTTTGGTTTTTTCAGAGGTCATTGCGGTTCCTGAATCGGGGCTGCACCACACTCAAGCGGCGCAGCCTGCGATCATCAGCTTCAAGCGTTGGCGCGATCCAGCAGGTATTGCGTCAGCAACGGAACCGGGCGGCCGCTGGCGCCTTTGTCCTTGCCGCCGCTGACCCAGGCGGTGCCTGCGATGTCCAGGTGAGCCCAGTGATAGGCCTTGGCAAAGCGTGACAGGAAGCAGCCTGCAGTGATGGCACCGGCTTTGGGGCCGCCAATGTTGGCCATGTCGGCGAACGGGCTGTCCAGTTGCTCCTGATACTCGTCGAACAGCGGCAGTTGCCAGGCGCGGTCGTCGGCTTGTTTGCCGGCGTCGAGCAGTTGGTTGATCAGTTCGTCGTTGTTACCCATCAGGCCCGAAGTGTGGGCGCCCAGAGCAACCATGCACGCACCGGTCAGGGTCGCGATGTCGATCACTGCCTGCGGTTTGAAGCGCTCGGCGTAGGTCAGGGCATCGCACAGCACCAGACGGCCTTCGGCGTCAGTGTTGAGGATTTCAACGGTTTGCCCGCTCATGGTGGTCACGATGTCACCCGGACGCGCTGCGCCGCCGCTTGGCATGTTTTCAGCGCAGGCCAGAATGCACACCAGGTTGATTGGCAGTTTCAGCTCAAGGACGGCGCGCAGGGTGCCGAACACGCTGGCAGCGCCGCCCATGTCGTACTTCATTTCATCCATGCCGGCGCCCGGCTTGAGGCTGATGCCGCCGGTGTCGAAGGTGATGCCTTTGCCGACCAGCACGAACGGCTTCTCGGATTTTTTACCGCCCGAGTAGTTCATCACGATCAGGCGCGGCGGCTGGTCGCTGCCTTGGCCCACGGCGTAGAACGCGCCCATGCCAAGTTCTTTGATTTTCTTCTCGTCGAGAATCTCGACTTTCAGGCCCTTGAACGCTTTGCCCAGTTCTTTGGCCTGTTCGGCGAGGAACACCGGGTGGCAGATGTTCGGCGGCAGGTTGCCCAGATCGCGGGTGAAGGACATGCCGGCAGCAATCGCCTGCGCGTGAGTCACGGCCAGTTGGACCTCGGCCTGAGCGGCTTTGATGGTCAGCAGGGTGATTTTTTTCAGCGCGCGGGGTTCGGCTTTCTGGCTTTTGAAGCGGTCGAAGGTGTACTCGCCATCGACCAGGGTTTCGGCCAGCAGGCGGGTTTTGCTGTAGCTGTCACGGCCTTTGACCACCAGTTCGTCGAGGGCAAACACGGCGTCGCTGCCGCCCAGACCCTTGAGGACGCCCAGGGCGCCGCTGATGATTTTGCGAAACGGACGGTCGCCCAACTCTTCATCTTTACCGGTGCCCAGCAACAATACGCGCTCAGCCTTGATGTTCGCCAGGTTGTGCAGCAGCAGGCTTTGGCCGGTTTTACCCGCCAGGTCGCCGCGCTTGAGGACTGCGCTGATAGCGCCGCCGGTGAGTTCGTCGATGGCTTTGGCGGTGTGGCTGAGCTTGCGGCCTTCGCCGACGGCGACCACGAGAGTGGCCGTTTTCAACGTTTCTGGGCTAACGCTTTTTACAACCAGTTCCATGTCCGGGTCCCTGAATCAAATGGTCAACGTGCGCCCAAACCCTGGGGTTTGAGTGCTTATGGATGAAACGCTTCACCTGTCTATGCGGGCATGCGTCAAGGCGGGCAGTTTGTACCCCGTCGGTCGCGGCTGACAACCCTCGTGTGGTCTTCAATGAGTGCTTTGTAACCTTGGGTAAGCAAGCGCAGTGACAGGCGAGGGTATTCACAGGATAATGCGCCATCTTTTTAGTCCGCTGCGCTCATCTATGATGAGTGTCTGGCTGGCTGGTAATGCCGTGTGTTTGGCCGCCTTAGCCTGACGACCCTGGAGTGTCTGGTTTGATCGTCTTCCGTTATTTGTCCCGCGAAGTCCTGCTTACATTGAGCGCTGTCAGCGCTGTGCTGCTGGTCATCATCATGAGCGGTCGTTTCATCAAGTACCTGGCGCAGGCAGCTTCGGGTGCCCTGGACCCGGGTTCTTTGTTCCTGATCATGGGCTTTCGTCTGCCCGGCTTCTTGCAACTGATTCTGCCTTTGGGGCTGTTTCTGGGCATTTTGCTGGCCTACGGGCGCTTGTATCTCGAAAGTGAAATGACCGTACTGTCCGCCACCGGCATGAGCCAGCAACGTTTGCTGGGCATGACCATGGTGCCGGCCGCTTTTGTCGCCTTGCTGGTGGCATGGCTGAGCCTGAGCCTGGCGCCGCAGGGTGCCAATCAGTTCCAGTTGTTGCTCAACAAGCAAGACGCGTTGACCGAGTTCGACACCTTGGTGCCGGGCCGCTTTCAGTCATTGAGTGATGGTTCCCGGGTGACGTACACCGAAGAGCTGACCAATGACCGGACTAACCTGTCAGGCGTGTTTATCTCGCAAAAAAATCTCGGTCAGGACGCCAAAGACCGCAGTATTTCTGTGTTGGTGGCCGAAAAAGGCCGTCAGGAAGTACGCCCCGACGGCAGTCGCTGGTTGATTCTGGACAATGGCTACCGTTATGACGGCAACCCCGGTCTGGCGGACTACCGCGCCATCAAGTACGACACCTACGGCGTGCTGTTGCCCAAGCCTGATGCCAGCGATGAAGTGACGGACCGCGACGCGATCCCGACCCTTGATCTGATCGGTAACAAGGAGCCGCGCGCGATTGCCGAGTTGCAATGGCGTATTTCCTTGCCGCTGCTGGTGTTTATCGTGACCTTGATTGCCGTGCCGCTGTCGCGTGTCAACCCGCGTCAGGGCCGCTTCCTCAAGTTGCTGCCCGCCATTCTGCTTTATATGGGTTACCTGACCATTCTGATTTCGGCCCGTGGCGCGCTGGAAAAAGGCAAGCTGTCGCCGACACTGGGCCTGTGGTGGGTACACGTTCTGTTCCTGGCCATTGGCCTGTTGTTGCTGTATTGGGAGCCGCTGCGCTTGAAGCTGGCGAGTCGCCGTAGCGTGAAGGAGATGGCGCGTGGGTAAGCTAGATCGCTACATCGGTAGCAGCGTCTTTATGGCGATCCTGGCTGTGCTGGGGATTATTTTGGGTCTGGCGTCGTTGTTCGCGTTCATCGATGAGATGGGCAGCATCAGTGACAGCTATACCGTGATGGACGTTTTCAGTTTTGTGTTGCTGACGGCCCCACGGCGCATGTACGAAATGTTGCCGATGGCCGCGTTGATTGGCTGTCTGATTGGTTTGGGCAGTCTGGCCAGCAACAGTGAGCTGACCATCATGCGGGCGGCGGGTGTGTCGATCGGCCGGATTGTATGGGCGGTGATGAAGCCCATGCTGGTGTTGATGGTCGCAGGTGTGCTGGTGGGCGAGTATGTGGCCCCGGCCACCGAGACCATGGCTCAGGCCAATCGCGCACTGGCGCAGGGCGGCGGTGATGCACAAAGCTCCAAGCACGGTCTGTGGCACCGCCAGGGTGAGGAATTCATCCACATCAACGCCGTGCAACCTAACGGCACGCTGTTTGGTGTGACCCGTTATCGCTTTGATAAAGAGCGGCACATGCAATCGTCGAGCTTCGCCAAAAAAGCGGTGTTTGATCAGGATCACTGGCAGCTTTCGGATGTCACCACCACGCTGTTTCATGACCGCAGCACCGAAGTGGTCAGTGCGCCGGTCGAGCGCTGGGATGTGGCCTTGAGCCCGCAATTGCTCAATACCGTGGTCATGGCGCCAGAATCGCTGTCGATCAGTGGTCTGTGGAGCTACATCCACTACCTCAAAGACCAGGGGCTGAACAATGGCCGCTACTGGCTGGCATTCTGGGTCAAGGTGTTGCAGCCGCTGGTCACAGCGGCACTGGTGTTGATGGCGATCTCCTTTATCTTTGGTCCGCTGCGCTCGGTGACATTGGGGCAGCGTGTGTTCACCGGTGTGCTGGTGGGCTTCACCTTTAAAATTGCGCAAGACCTGCTGGGGCCGTCCAGCCTGGTATTCGGTTTCTCGCCCTTGTTTGCGGTCCTGCTGCCCGCCGGTATCTGCGCGTTGGCGGGTATCTGGTTGCTGCGCCGGGCGGGTTGATTGCTCTTTAATGCTTGAACCAAAAGCCTCTATCTCGCGATAGGGGCTTTTTTGTCAGTGTGCATTGGCCTGTGAACGTGACGCTTGGCGCGATCATCAGGTACAATTCCCGGCTATTTTTCGGCGGGCAGTCTGCCTGCGACTTTTTTTGAGTGTTGACCCGTGAGTGATTTGAGTCATATCCGCAATTTCTCCATCATCGCCCACATTGACCATGGCAAGTCGACGCTGGCCGATCGCTTTATTCAGATGTGTGGTGGCCTGACCGCCCGTGAAATGGAGGCCCAGGTACTGGACTCCATGGACCTGGAGCGTGAGCGCGGGATCACCATCAAGGCCCACAGCGTTACGCTGTATTACACGGCCAAAGACGGTATTACCTATCAGCTGAACTTCATTGATACCCCGGGCCACGTTGACTTCACCTATGAAGTCAGCCGTTCCCTGGCGGCCTGTGAAGGTGCCTTGCTGGTGGTCGATGCGGGGCAGGGCGTTGAAGCCCAGTCCGTGGCTAACTGCTACACCGCTATCGAGCAGGGGCTTGAGGTAATGCCGGTCTTGAACAAGATCGACCTGCCGCAAGCCGACCCGGACCGGGTGAAGGAAGAAATCGAAAAAATCATTGGTATTGATGCCACTGATGCCGTGACCTGTAGCGCCAAGACCGGCCTGGGCGTGGACGAGGTGCTTGAGCGCCTGGTGCACACCATTCCTGCGCCAACCGGTAACTATGAAGATCCGCTGCAAGCGTTGATCATCGATTCCTGGTTCGATAACTACCTGGGCGTTGTGTCCCTGGTTCGCGTGCGCCACGGCCGCGTGAAAAAGGGCGACAAAATTCTGGTTAAATCCACCGGCAAGATGCACCTGGTCGACAGCGTGGGTGTGTTCAACCCCAAGCACACGGCCACCACGGATCTGAAAGCTGGCGAAGTAGGCTTCATCATTGCGGGTATCAAGGACATTCACGGCGCGCCAGTGGGCGATACCCTGACCTTGAGCTCCACCCCGGATGTCGACGTACTGCCTGGTTTCAAACGTATTCAGCCGCAGGTGTACGCTGGCCTGTTCCCGGTCAGCTCTGACGACTTCGAAGACTTCCGTGAGGCGCTGCAAAAGCTCACGTTGAACGACTCGTCGTTGCAATACACCCCGGAAAGCTCTGACGCGCTGGGCTTCGGCTTCCGTTGCGGCTTCCTCGGCATGCTGCACATGGAGATCATTCAGGAGCGCCTTGAGCGCGAGTACGACCTGGATCTGATCACCACTGCGCCGACGGTAATTTTTGAGTTGCTGCTCAAAACGGGTGAAACGATTTACGTCGATAACCCGTCCAAGCTGCCGGACGTTTCTTCGATTGAAGATATTCGCGAGCCGATCGTGCGCGCCAATATCCTTGTGCCTCAAGAGCACTTGGGCAACGTCATAACCCTGTGCATTGAAAAACGCGGTGTTCAGCACGACATGCTGTTCCTGGGTAGCCAGGTACAAGTGACCTACGACTTGCCGATGAACGAAGTGGTTCTGGACTTCTTCGACCGTCTCAAGTCCACCAGTCGCGGCTATGCTTCGCTTGATTACCACTTCAACCGCTATCAGTCGGCTAATCTGGTCAAGCTTGATGTATTGATCAACGGCGAAAAAGTGGATGCCCTGGCACTTATCGTTCACCGCGACAACGCTCACTATAAAGGGCGTGCGTTGACCGAGAAGATGAAAGAGCTGATTCCGCGTCAGATGTTCGATGTGGCTATTCAGGCTGCCATTGGTGGCCAAATCATTGCGCGCTCGTCTGTTAAAGCGCTTCGTAAAAACGTACTGGCCAAATGCTACGGTGGTGACGTTAGCCGTAAGCGCAAGCTGTTGGAAAAGCAGAAAGCCGGTAAAAAACGCATGAAGCAAGTGGGTAACGTGGAGATTCCACAAGAAGCCTTCCTTGCGGTGCTCAGGTTGGATAGCTAGGTCCTATGTCACTAAATTTCCCGCTGTTGCTGGTCATTGCTGTAGCCGTCTGCGGTTTGCTGGCGCTGCTCGATCTGGTCTTCCTGGCTCCGCGCCGGCGCAAGGCCATTGCCAACTATCAAGCCAGCGTCAAGCCGGCTGATACGCAGGTGATCGAGAAGCTCAACAAAGAGCCGTTGCTGGTTGAATACGGCAAGTCGTTCTTCCCGGTGTTGTTCATCGTGCTGGTGCTGCGTTCGTTTCTGGTTGAGCCGTTCCAGATCCCGTCCGGCTCGATGAAGCCGACGCTGGATGTGGGCGACTTCATTTTGGTGAACAAGTTTTCTTACGGGATCCGCTTGCCGGTGATCGACAAGAAAATCATCGAAGTGGGTGATCCGAAGCGTGGCGATGTGATGGTGTTTCGCTACCCAAGCGATCCGACAGTCAACTACATCAAGCGTGTAGTGGGCCTGCCGGGCGACAAGATTCGCTACACCAGCGACAAAAAACTGTACGTCAATGACCAACTGGTGGCTGAACAACTGGTGGGTTCGGAGCCTGGCACGTTGGGCAGTGCCGAGCTGTACAAAGAGAAGCTGGGCGAAGTGGAGCACATGATCCGCAAGGAAATGAGCCGCTACCGCACGCCGCCCGATCATGAGTGGACGGTCCCGGCCGCGCACTACTTCATGATGGGTGACAACCGCGACAATTCGAACGACAGCCGTTACTGGGATGATCCGAACATTCCCAAAGACGAGCTGGGCATGGTCCCCGACGAGAACATTGTCGGCAAGGCCTTCGCTGTTTGGATGAGCTGGCCCGAACCGAAAACCAGCCATTTGCCGAACTTCTCGCGAGTGGGTCTGATCAAGTAGCCAAGACGGCGCTGTTAATAACAGCGCCGAATGCTTTTCAGGTGTCCGAATAAATCGGTTGCCTGACGGTTCTTACAACCGCTTTGTCGCGTCAGACAGGGCGGTCAACAGTATTCAGGATGTGGATTTGAACAAAGCGTTAAGTGTGACGGCGGCGAACAGTGTGTTCCCTGTCCATTTGCTATGCGATAAACGAGCATCACTGATCCCTAATATCGGTCCGGTGGTGACATTCGGCCACGAACTCAGCGTGGGTAAATCGTGAGTTTTTCTTTAGAGCGTTTAGAGCGTCAGCTCGGCTACACCTTCAAAGACCAGGAACTGATGATTCTGGCCCTGACTCACCGCAGCTTCGCGGGGCGCAATAACGAGCGCCTGGAGTTTCTGGGTGATGCAATTCTCAATTTTGTAGCGGGCGAGGCGTTGTTTGACCGCTTCCCGTTGGCCCGTGAAGGCCAACTGTCGCGTCTGCGCGCGCGCCTGGTAAAAGGCGAAACCCTGGCCGTGCTGGCCCGTGGTTTTGAGCTGGGCGAGTACCTGCGTTTGGGCTCGGGCGAGCTCAAGAGCGGCGGTTTTCGCCGTGAGTCGATTCTGGCAGACGCCCTCGAAGCGCTGATCGGCGCCATTTACCTGGATGCAGGCATGGACGTTGCCCGCGACCGCGTATTGGCCTGGCTGGCCAGCGAGTTCGAGACGTTGACCCTGGTCGACACCAACAAAGATCCAAAGACTCGCCTGCAAGAGTTCTTGCAGTCGCGTGCCTGTGATCTGCCGCGCTACGAAGTGGTAGATATCCAGGGCGAACCGCATTGCCGCACTTTCTTTGTGGAGTGCGAAATTGCCTTATTGAATGAAAAAAGCCGGGGTCAGGGTGTGAGTCGTCGTATTGCCGAACAGGTAGCGGCCGCAGCAGCACTGATTGCCCTTGGCGTGGAGAATGGCCATGACTGATTCAACTGCAACACGCTGTGGCTATGTCGCCATTGTTGGTCGACCAAACGTGGGTAAATCCACACTGCTGAACCACATTTTGGGTCAAAAGCTGGCGATCACCTCGCGCAAGCCGCAGACCACCCGTCACAACATGCTGGGCATTAAAACCGAAGGCGCTGTACAAGCGGTCTACGTTGATACCCCGGGCATGCACAAAGGCGGCGAAAAAGCCCTGAACCGCTACATGAACAAAACCGCTTCGGCGGCGTTGAAAGACGTCGACGTGGTGATCTTTGTGGTCGACCGCACCAAGTGGACCGACGAAGACCAGATGGTGCTGGAACGCGTGCAGTACGTGACCGGCCCGCTGATCGTCGCGTTGAACAAGACCGACCGCATTGAAGACAAAGCCGAAATGATGCCGCACCTGAGCTGGCTTCAGGAGCAACTGCCGAACGCCCAGATCATCCCGATCTCCGCTCAGCACGGCCACAACCTTGAAGCGCTTGAGCGTGTGATCGCCGGGCATTTGCCGGAAAACGAGCACTTCTTCCCGGAAGATCAGATCACTGACCGCAGCAGCCGCTTCCTCGCCGCTGAGCTGGTGCGTGAAAAAATCATGCGTCAAATGGGCGCCGAGCTGCCGTATCAGATCACCGTTGAGATCGAAGAATTCAAGCAGCAGGGCAAAACCTTGCATATCCATGCCTTGATTCTGGTTGAGCGTGACGGTCAGAAAAAAATCATCATTGGCGACAAGGGCGAGCGCATCAAGCGCATTGGCACCGAAGCGCGCAAAGATATGGAGCTGCTGTTCGACTCCAAAATCATGCTTAACCTGTGGGTGAAAGTGAAAGGCGGCTGGTCCGACGATGAACGCGCCTTGCGTTCGCTGGGCTACGGCGACCTGTAATCCCAGGCCGCGGCAGCTCCTTCCACGCGCTGGGGGAGCTGCCAAGGCATGACGCAGCCTCGCATTGCTCCTCAGCGGCTACATGCACTGTGTCCGTGATCCTTGACCGCCAACCAGGTATCTACAGAGATTGTCTGTTGGCCCCCGAGATAGCAGGCATGTCCAGCAAAACCCCCACCCCCCAACTCGCCTATGTCCTGCACAGTCGCCCCTATCGCGAAACCAGTGCACTGGTCGACTTTATTACCCCACAAGGGCGATTGCGGGCCGTTTTGCGCAGTGCGCGCGGCAAGGCCGGCTCTCAGGCCCGACCTTTTGTCCCGCTGGAAATCGAATTTCGGGGCCGGGGTGAACTGAAAAACGTCGGGCGCATGGAAAGCGCAGGCCTTTCAACCTGGCTCAGCGGCGAGGCCTTGTTCAGTGGCCTTTACCTCAATGAGTTGCTGGTGCGCCTGCTACCGGCTGAAGACCCCCATCCCGCCGTGTTCGATCACTACGCCGCCACCTTGCTGGCGCTCGCCGAAGGACGTGCGCTTGAGCCGTTGTTGCGCGCCTTTGAATGGCGCCTGCTGGATGACCTGGGCTATGGCTTCTCACTGACTCAAGACATCCACGGTGACCCCGTCGCCGTGGACGGCATGTACCGTTTGCAGGTCGATGCTGGCCTTGAGCGCATTTATCTGGTGCAGCCGGGGTTGTTTCACGGTGTTGAACTGCACGCGATGGCGGATGCCGACTGGAGCACGCCCGGTGCCTTGTCTGCGGCCAAGCGTCTGATGCGCCAGGCCTTGGCCGTGCATTTGGCGGGCAAGCCGCTGGCCAGTCGCGAGTTGTTTCGCAAGCCCTGAATAGACCGGTATGCTGTGCGCCGAATCTGCAACTCTTCAGGAGAGCCCACCGTGACCCACAGCAATCGCATTCTTCTCGGCGTGAACATCGACCACGTAGCCACGCTGCGCCAGGCGCGCGGCACGCGTTACCCTGACCCGGTCAAGGCCGCGCTGGACGCAGAAGAGGCGGGCGCCGATGGCATCACCGTGCACCTGCGTGAAGACCGTCGTCACATCCAGGAGCGCGACGTGTTGCTGCTCAAGGACGTGCTGCAAACCCGCATGAACTTCGAGATGGGCGTGACCGAAGAGATGATGGTCTTCGCCGAGCGCATTCGTCCGGCGCACATCTGCCTGGTACCCGAAACACGTCAGGAACTGACCACAGAAGGGGGCCTGGACGTAGCGGGGCAGGAAGCACGAATCAAGGCCGCCGTGGAGCGCCTGAGCCGGATCGGCTGCGAAGTGTCCTTGTTTATTGATGCCGACGAGCGCCAGATCGAAGCTTCCCGTCGCGTGGGCGCACCGGCGATTGAACTGCACACCGGGCGTTACGCCGATGCACAGACGCCAACCGAGGTTGCTGAACAATTGACGCGTGTCGCTGATGGGGTGGCGTTTGGTTTGGCCCAGGGTCTGATCGTTAACGCCGGTCATGGTTTGCACTATCACAACGTGCAAGACGTGGCAGCGATCAAGGGCATCAACGAGTTGAACATTGGCCACGCACTGGTGGCGCACGCCCTGTTTGTGGGCTTCAAATCGGCAGTGGCCGAGATGAAAGCGCTGATTGTGGCGGCTGCCAAGGTATAAGCAGGCCTGACTGTAGTCGCAGCCTTCGTTGCTCGGCAGCGACTACAGGGTTTGACCGGCTTTATTCAGTGCAGGATTAAAGCTGCGGCTCTTCTTTGGGCTTGGTCTTGTCGATACCGGGGATGTGCAGTGTGCTGTCGGCGGCCTGGTCGCCTTCCAGTTGCGGCTGCGTGGCCCAGGTCAGGATGTCGTAGTAACGACGGATGTTGGCCACAAAGTGCACGGGCTCGCCGCCGCGGGCGTAGCCGTAGCGGGTTTTGCTGTACCACTGCTTCTGCGCAAGGCGCGGCAGCATTTTTTTAACGTCCAGCCACTTGTTCGGGTTCAGGCCTTCTTTTTTCGCCAGTTTGCGTGCGTCATCCAGGTGCCCGCCGCCAACGTTATACGCGGCCAGCGCAAACCAGGTTCGATCCGGCTCCTGAATGTCGTCGTCCAGCTCGCTCTTGATCAGTGCCAAATACTTCGCGCCGCCATAAATGCTTTGCTTGGCGTCCAGTCGATTGGCCACGCCCATCGCCTGTGCGGTGTTCTGGGTGAGCATCATCAGGCCGCGAACCCCGGTTTTTGAGGTGACGGTGGGTTGCCACAGGGATTCCTGATAGCCCATCGCTGCCAGCAGTCGCCAGTCCACGCCTTCTTTTTTGGCGGCCTCCTTAAAGAATTTTTCGTACTTGGGCAGGCGTTGTTGCAGGTGTTGAGCAAAGGTGTAAGCGCCCACGTAACCCAGCACATCGACGTGGCCGTAATAACGGTCTTTGAGGCGCTGCAAAGTGCCGTTCTTTTCAACCTTGTCGAGGTAGGCGTTGATCTCGTTCAGCAGGCTGTTGTCTTCACCTGCCATCACCGCCCAGCGCTGGCTGCGGGCATCCCCCAGGTCGAAGGCCACGCGCACGTTAGGAAAGTACACCTGGTTCATGGCCACTTCATTGGAGTCAACCAGTGTCAGGTCGATTTGACCTTCATCGACCATACGCAGCAGGTCGACTACTTCAACAGCGTCAGACTCTTCGTACTCAATGCCGGGGTATTGCTTTTTGAGTTCGGCGAGTTGCTCTGCGTGGGAGCTGCCTTTGAGCACCGTGATGCGCTTGCCTGCCAGGTCTGCCGCAGAGGTAGGGCGTGACTGACCGTTGCGATAGATGATCTGCGGCGTGACCTCAAGGTAGGGGTGAGAAAACTTGGCTTGTTGGAGGCGATTTTCGCTGCTGACCAGTCCGGCAGCAGCCAGCACCGGGCCGTCAGGTTGGCCGAGCTGGGTAAACAGGTCGTCCAGGTTATCGGCTGTTTCGATCTTCAGCTCCACACCCAGATCATCGGCAAAGCGTTTCACCAGCTCGTATTCAAAGCCGGTTTCGCCGTTGCGATCCTCAAAGTAGGTGGCCGGGCTGTTACGGGTGATCACCCGCAGTACCCCATCCTCCTTTACGCGCTCCAGGGTGCTGGGTTTTTCAACGCAGGCACCGAGCATCAGGAAGAGTCCGGTTGCGAGGAGCCATTTGGCGCAACGCTGGCGGAATACAGATAGAGAAAACATGGGCGCAGTATACGCAAAGCAGCGCGCGTGCCATATCACGGCAATAGGCACTCAGCCAGTTGAGAAGCCTTGAGTCAGCGCGAACCCTTGTGAAATGGGCCTTTGAGGGGTGTTGAAAGATCCAAACAGACTTGGCTTGTGGTCGCTGATAGCCATAAAGAATAAGGCCCTGATCGAATAACGACGTTTGACGTGCGCAAGGTGTGCCGTTTCGGGTGCCGAGACCAAAGGTTTACGTTAGAATGCCGGGCCTCAAAGCACACCCCTCCCGAGGCTGTCCCGAAGATGTTGATCCTGCGCGGCGCTCCTGCCCT
The DNA here is from genome assembly GCF_049896545.1 of Pseudomonas sp. TWR3-1-1. Taxonomy (NCBI): domain Bacteria; kingdom Pseudomonadati; phylum Pseudomonadota; class Gammaproteobacteria; order Pseudomonadales; family Pseudomonadaceae; genus Pseudomonas; species Pseudomonas sp. TWR3-1-1. The sequence continues at coordinate 446,517 of NZ_JAFCUO010000003.1, read as the reverse complement.
ATCTGCCTTTCGCCACAACAAACTTCTCGCACAACTGAGCCAAAAGGTTCCAGCTGTCAGTGGCTTGTACGCTGAATTCGCCCACTTCGCCGATGTTACTGGTGAGTTGACCCGCGATGAGCAATTGGTACTGGCTCGTCTCCTGAAGTACGGTCCAAGTGTGCCGGTCCAAGAGCCGAGCGGCCGACTGTTCCTGGTGTTGCCGCGGTTTGGCACCATCTCCCCTTGGTCGAGCAAGGCCAGCGACATTGCCCGTAACTGTGGCCTGGCTAAAATCCAGCGCCTGGAGCGTGGCATTGCGTTCTATGTGGCAGGTCAATTCAGCGACGCTGAAGCCGAGCTGATTGGCGCGACCTTGCACGACCGCATGACGCAAATTGTGTTGGGCGATCTGGAGCAGGCGGCTGGTTTGTTCAGCCACGCCGAACCCAAGCCGCTGACCGCGATTGATGTGTTGGGTGGTGGCCGTGCTGCGCTGGAAAAAGCCAACGTCGAGTTGGGCCTTGCGCTGGCAGATGACGAAATCGACTATCTGGTCAATGCTTTCAACGGTTTGGGTCGTAACCCGCACGACATCGAACTGATGATGTTTGCCCAGGCCAACTCCGAGCATTGTCGCCACAAGATCTTCAACGCCAGTTGGGACATCGACGGCCAAAATCAGGAAAAAAGCCTGTTTGGCATGATCAAAAACACCTACGTGATGCACAGCGAAGGTGTGCTGTCGGCCTATAAAGACAACGCTTCGGTGATTGTCGGCAGCGTGGCCGGTCGTTTCTTCCCCAACCCTGACACCCGCCAATACGGCGCGGTGCAAGAGCCGGTGCACATCTTGATGAAAGTCGAGACGCACAACCACCCGACCGCTATTGCCCCGTTTCCGGGTGCGGCGACCGGTTCTGGCGGCGAAATCCGCGATGAAGGCGCAACAGGGCGTGGTGCCAAGCCCAAAGCGGGCCTGACCGGTTTTACCGTGTCCAACCTGCAAATTCCGGGCTTCGTACAGCCGTGGGAAGTGCCGTACGGCAAGCCTGAGCGCATTGTGACCGCGCTCGACATCATGATCGAAGGCCCGCTGGGCGGCGCCGCGTTCAACAACGAGTTCGGTCGTCCGGCCCTGACCGGCTACTTCCGTACCTTTGAGCAGTCCATCACCACCCCGCATGGCGACGAAGTGCGCGGTTATCACAAGCCGATCATGTTGGCGGGCGGCATGGGCAACATCCGCGCCGAGCACGTACAGAAAGCCGAGATCACGGTCGGCTCCAAGCTGATCGTGCTGGGCGGCCCGGCGATGTTGATCGGTCTGGGCGGCGGTGCCGCTTCCTCTATGGCGACGGGCGCAAGCTCGGCTGACCTGGACTTCGCTTCGGTACAGCGCGAAAACCCGGAAATGGAGCGTCGTTGCCAGGAAGTGATCGACCGTTGCTGGCAGTTGGGTGACAAAAACCCGATCAGCTTCATCCACGACGTGGGTGCAGGTGGTCTGTCCAACGCCTTCCCCGAGCTGGTAAATGACGGCGAGCGTGGTGGTCGCTTCGAACTGCGCAACATTCCAAACGACGAGCCGGGCATGGCCCCGCACGAAATCTGGAGCAACGAATCCCAGGAGCGTTACGTACTGGCAGTGGGCGTAGAAGATTTCGAGCGCTTCCAGGCCATCTGCGAACGTGAACGTTGCCCGTTTGCCGTGGTCGGTGAGGCCACGGCTGAACCGCAACTGACGGTCACCGACAGCCACTTCGGCAACAACCCGGTGGACATGCCACTGGAAGTGTTGCTGGGCAAAGCACCGCGCATGCACCGTTCGGCCGTGCGTGAAGCCGAGTTGGGCGATGATTTCGATCCTGCCACGCTGAGCATCGCCGAGTGCGTTGAGCGCGTGCTGTATCACCCGGCCGTTGCCAGCAAAAGCTTCCTGATCACCATTGGCGACCGCACCATCACCGGCCTGGTTGCTCGCGATCAAATGGTCGGCCCGTGGCAAGTGCCCGTGGCTGACGTGGCCGTGACCGCCACCAGCTTTGACGTTTACACCGGTGAAGCGATGGCGATGGGCGAGCGTACTCCGCTGGCGCTGCTGGATGCCCCGGCATCGGGCCGTATGGCCATCGGCGAAACCCTGACCAACATTGCCGCCTCGCGCATCGGCAAGCTGTCTGACATCAAAATGTCGGCCAACTGGATGTCCGCTGCGGGTCATCCCGGTGAAGACGCGCGCCTGTTCGACACTGTTAAAGCGGTCGGCATGGAGCTGTGCCCAGAGTTGGGCATCACCATTCCAGTGGGCAAAGACTCGATGTCGATGCAAACCCGCTGGAGCGAAGAGGGCGCCGACAAGAGCGTCACCTCGCCGTTGTCGCTGATCGTGACCGGCTTCGCCCCCGTGGTTGATATCCGTCAAACCCTGACCCCTGAACTGCGCATGGACAAGGGGCTGACCGATCTGATCCTGATCGATCTGGGCCGTGGCCAAAACCGTATGGGTGCCTCCATCCTGGCGCAAACCTACGGCAAGCTGGGCAAGCAGGCGCCAGACGTCGATGACGCAGAAGACCTCAAAGCCTTCTTCGCCGTGATTCAGGGGCTGAACGCGGACGGTCACTTGCTGGCCTACCACGACCGTTCCGACGGTGGTTTGATGACCAGCGTGCTGGAGATGGCTTTTGCCGGTCACTGTGGCCTGAGCTTGACGCTCGATTGCCTGACCCAAAACGCCAGCGAAATCCCGGCCATCCTGTTCAACGAAGAACTGGGTGCCGTGATTCAAGTGCGTCAGGACGCTACGGCCGAAATTCTGGCCCAGTTCAGCGTGGCAGGCCTGGGTGAGTGCGTGGCCGTGATTGGCCAGCCGTTGAACAACAGCGAAGTGACCATCAGCCTCAAAGGCGAAACCGTCTTTGAAGGTCAGCGTGGCGCGTTGCAGCGTCAGTGGGCGCAGACCAGCTACCAGATCCAGCGTCTGCGTGATAACGCCGACTGTGCGGATCAGGAATTCGACGTGTTGCTGGAAGAAGACAATCCGGGCCTGAGCGTCAAGCTGGGCTTTGACGTCAACCACAACATCAGTGCGCCGTACATCAAAAAAGGCATTCGCCCGCAAGTGGCTGTGCTGCGCGAGCAGGGCGTCAACGGTCAGGTTGAAATGGCGGCGGCGTTTGACCGTGCCGGTTTCAACGCGATCGACGTGCACATGAGCGACATTCTGGCCGGCCGTGTCGACCTGAACGAGTTCAAGGGCATGGTGGCTTGCGGTGGTTTCTCTTACGGCGACGTGCTGGGTGCCGGTGAAGGCTGGGCCAAGTCGGCACTGTTCAACACCCGTGCCCGTGATGCGTTCCAGAGCTTCTTCGAGCGCTCCGACAGCTTCTCGCTGGGTGTGTGCAACGGTTGCCAGATGATGTCCAACCTGAGCGAACTGATTCCGGGCAGCGAGTTGTGGCCACACTTTGTGCGCAACCGTTCCGAGCAGTTCGAAGCGCGTGTGGCAATGGTGCAAGTGCAGGAGTCGAACTCCATCTTCCTGCAAGGCATGGCCGGTTCGCGCATGCCAATCGCTATCGCGCACGGTGAAGGCCATGCCGAGTTCGCCAGCGAAGAAGCCTTGCTGCAAGCCGACTTGTCCGGTTCGGTGGCGCTGCGTTTCGTCGACAACCACGGCAAAGTGACTGAAAACTACCCGGCCAACCCGAACGGTTCGCCGCGCGGGATTACCGGTCTGACCAGCCGTGACGGCCGTGTGACCATCATGATGCCGCACCCGGAGCGGGTATTCCGCGCCGTGCAGAACTCGTGGCGTCCCGAGGAGTGGAATGAAGATGCGCCGTGGTTGCGCATGTTCCGCAACGCTCGCGTCTGGGTGGATTAAGCGCGATGTACAAGCTCAGCTTTTTCGTGCCGCCCAGCCATGTCGATGGGGTCAAGGACGCCGTATTTGCTGCCGGTGGCGGTCGAATCGGCCAGTACGATCACTGCGCCTGGCAGACCATGGGCCAAGGCCAGTTTCGTGCGCTGGACGGCAGTCAGCCGTTTATCGGGCAAACCGGCCAGGTTGAGTATGTGGGGGAGTGGAAAGTTGAGCTGGTCGTTGCCGATGATCTGATACAAGCCGTGGTGGCTGCGCTCAAGCTCAGCCACCCGTACGAAACACCGGCGTATGAGGTGTGGCGTCTGGCTGATTTCTAGCCCTTTGCTCTACAAAAAAGCCCGCTGAACCGGTAACGGTCAGCGGGCTTTTTGCTGTCGGCGGATTCAGCTGTTAAGGGCGAATCTCAACCATCGTGCCGTCTTTGGTGAGGTTCCACACTTCGCGCATTTCGACATTTTTCATGGCGATGCAGCCATCGGTCCAGTCCAGCGTGTGGAACAGGTTTTCCGGGTTTTCTTCGGTGTCGGGCGTGCCGTGGATCATGATCATCGAGCCGGGGCTTACACCTTCACGGCGTGCGTGGGCAGCATCGCTGATGTTGGGATACGAGATGTGCATCGCAAGGTTGAACTTCTCGCTTTTTTTGCGCCAGTCGACCCAGTACAGGCCCTCTGGGGTGCGTTTGTCCCCCTCGCGGGTTTTCGGCCCTTTAGGCTGCTTGCCCAGCGAGATGCGGTAAGTCTTGATCGGCTTGCCGTCGCTGATCAGCTGCAACTGGCGCGCTGACTTGAGCACGAGGATTTTCTCCACCGGCTTGCTGCCACGGGTGAGCTGAGTCGAATGAGCCGGCTTTATGACCGCATTTTTATCGACAGGTTTGCCGTTGATCGTGACGACAACAGCGGCTTGGCACGTAACAGCGAATGACAGGCAAAGGGCGGCGAACAACCAGCGCATGGAGCGGTATCCCTAAAGGTACAAATGGGTGACGGGCGTCGTTATTGTTGTGGCTTGGCCAAACCGGCCAAAGGTGCAACGGCTTCGCTGCGCACAGGGTAAACCTGGTTCGGGCGGTCAGCGAAAAAGCATTCTAAGGTACGACTGACCGTGCGAAAAGCCAGCTCGGACCAAGGGATGTCGGCTTCATCAAACAACCGCACTTCAAGGCTCTCTTCACCGGCCGCATAGTGTGGGTTCAGCATGTGGGCACGGTAGAAAATATGCACCTGATTGATGTGCGGCACATCAATCAGGGTATAGATGCTCAGGTTGGCCACTTCGGCACAGGCTTCTTCGCGGGTTTCGCGTTGGGCCGCCTGTTCGACGGTTTCGCCATTTTCCATAAAGCCTGCGGGCAGGGTCCAATAGCCCTTGCGCGGCTCGATTGCGCGGCGGCACAGCAACACTTGCGTGCCCCAGGTCGCGACGCAACCGGCGACGATATTCGGGTTTTGATAGTGAATGACCTGGCAGTGGTCACACACATACCGCAGGCGCGAGTCACCCTGCGGGATATGCTGGCTGACGGAATGGCCACACTGGCTGCAAAAATTCATGCTGTGCTCTCTGTTGTGGCGCCTATCTTGGGGGCTGAAGCAGGGCCTGGGCAAGTGCTGCATCGCGACCTGCGACAGTGTGGGGCTTGGGTGCTCCGGGTGATTTGGTGCATGATGCCCGATAAGTGACGGATCGAGATGACCTATGCTGGACGAGCTGCTTGGCCGCGTGCGCCGCTATACCCCGCGAACGCTGGTAACAGAGCGTAGTTTCCCCGAAGCTGCGGTATTGCTGCCAGTGACCCGCAATGACAAGCCCGAACTGATTTTGACCTTGCGCGCCAGCGGGTTGTCGACCCATGGTGGCGAGGTGGCATTTCCCGGTGGTCGACGTGACCCCGAAGACCTGGACCTCGTATTCACCGCCCTGCGCGAAGCCGAAGAAGAAATCGGCCTGCCGCCGGGTTTGGTCGAAGTTATCGGCCCGCTCAGTCCCTTGATTTCCCTGCATGGCATCCGCGTTACGCCCTATGTTGGCGTGGTGCCCGATTACGTCGAATACCTGGCCAACGATGCCGAAATTGCCGCTGTGTTCAGTGTGCCGCTGGATTTCTTTCGCCAGGACCCGCGCGAGCATACCCACCGTATCGATTACCAGGGGCGCAGTTGGTACGTGCCGAGCTACCGTTTTGGCGTGTACAAGATCTGGGGCCTGACGGCAATCATGATCGTTGAACTGATGAACCTGCTTTACGACGACGTGAATATCAACCTGCACACCCCGCCGGAACGTTTTATCAATATCTAGAGCCTTCTATAGAAAGAAGGTCACGCCTGCCTTGAGGACATTCGCATGAAATACCGTTTGGGCGACTCGTTCGTCGACACCCACCCCGACAGCTGGACCGCGCCCAATGCCACCCTGATCGGCAAGGTCCGGCTGGAAGAAGGTGCCAGTGTATGGTTCAACGCGGTGTTGCGCGGCGACAACGAGCTGATCCTGATCGGTAAAAACAGCAACGTGCAGGACGGCGCCGTGATGCACACCGACATGGGCTATCCGCTGACGCTGGGCACCGGCGTGACCATCGGTCACAACGCCATGCTGCATGGTTGCACCGTGGGCGATTACAGCCTGATCGGCATCAACGCGGTGATTCTCAACGGCGCACGCATCGGTAAGCACTGCATCATCGGCGCCAATTCGCTGATTGGTGAAGGCAAGGTCATCCCTGACGGTTCACTGGTCATGGGTTCACCGGGCAAGGTGGTCCGCGACCTGACGGATGAGCAGAAAAAACTGCTTGAAGCCAGCGCTGCGCACTATGTGCAGAACGGCCAGCGCTATGCCCGCGATCTTGGAGAGCAACCATCGTGAGCGAGCCGGAGCGCCCGGTCGCATCCCCCTGCGTCAATATCTGCGCATTGGACGAGGCGGACATCTGCACCGGCTGTCAGCGCAGCGTGGCCGAAATCACCCGCTGGAGCCGCATGACCAACCCTGAACGGCGCGAAGTGCTGGCGTTGTGTAATGAGCGTGCTGCGTCCAGCGGGGTGGTATGGCTGCTGGGCAGTACGTAATGCTTTTGTAGTCGCTGCCGCAGGCTGCAAAGGGGTGCCCCCCCCCGTTGACTTGACGTCTGCATGGGCCTTGTCGCAGCCTGCGGCAGCGACTACACAGTTGCGATTGACTCAAGTACCCTGTGCGCCTTATTCACAGGTGCTGCCCGTTCCCATGTTGTTTCTTATCGCTTATATCGCCAGCGTCGTACTGATCAACTACGCGTTTTCTACCGCCCCGCATCTGGACATCATCTGGTCGGCCTGGGGCGGACTGGTATTCGTGTTGCGCGACATGGTGCAAATCCGCTTTGGCCACGGCGCCATTGTGGCCATGCTCGCGGCGCTGGTGCTGTCGTATGTGACCTCAGACCCTTCAATTGCCCTGGCCAGCGCCACCGCCTTTGCGGTGTCCGAATGCATTGACTGGCTGGTGTTCAGTATCACCAAGCGCCCGCTGCAAGACCGCTTGTGGATCAGTTCGGCGCTGAGCATTCCGATTGATACCTTCATCTTCTTCGCCATGATCGACGCCTTCACCCCCGGCGTGATCCTCACCGCGATGGGTTCAAAGTTCGCCGGTGTGACCTGCGTGTGGTTGGCGATGGCCTGGCGTTTGCGCAAAGCCGCCGCTCAATAAGGTCACGCGCCCCAGATCATGTAAAATGCCGGCCTTTCTCCCCCCAGCAGGCGCTGGCCTGGCGAGCGCCTTCGATGATTTGTTTCCTTGAGGACCTGAAATGACCCGTATCGGAACTCCACTGTCGCAGACCGCGACCCGCGTATTGCTGTGTGGCTGCGGCGAGCTGGGTAAAGAAGTCGTCATCGAATTGCAGCGTTTGGGTGTCGAAGTGATCGCCGTAGATCGCTACGCCAATGCACCTGCCATGCAAGTTGCGCATCGCAGTCACGTGATCAACATGCTGGATGGCGCGGCGTTGCGCGCCGTGATCGAAGCTGAAAAGCCGCACTTCATCGTGCCGGAAATCGAAGCCATCGCCACCGCCACGCTGGTTGAGCTGGAAGCCGAAGGCTTCACCGTCATCCCGACCGCGCGTGCCACGTCCTTGACCATGAACCGTGAAGGCATTCGTCGCCTGGCGGCAGAAGAGCTGGACCTGCCCACTTCGCCGTATCACTTTGCCGACACGTTCGAGGACTACAGCCGTGCTGTGCAAGACCTCGGCTTCCCGTGTGTCGTCAAACCGGTGATGAGTTCGTCGGGCAAAGGCCAAAGCCTGTTGCGCAGTGCCGATGACGTGCAAACAGCCTGGGACTACGCGCAAGAAGGCGGCCGCGCCGGTAAAGGCCGGGTCATCATCGAAGGCTTCATCGACTTCGATTACGAAATCACCTTGCTCACGGTGCGTCATGTCGGCGGCACAACGTTCTGCGCGCCGGTAGGTCATCGTCAGGAGAAGGGCGACTACCAGGAATCATGGCAGCCACAGGCCATGAGCCCGATTGCACTGGCTGAATCCGAGCGCGTGGCCAAGTCGGTGACCGAGGCGTTGGGCGGGCGCGGCCTGTTTGGGGTCGAACTGTTTATCAAGGGCGATCAAGTGTGGTTCAGCGAAGTCTCGCCGCGCCCGCATGACACGGGTTTGGTGACGTTGATTTCGCAGGACTTGTCGCAGTTTGCGCTGCATGCCCGCGCGATTCTCGGCCTGCCGATTCCCTTGATTCGTCAGTTTGGGCCATCGGCCTCGGCGGTGATTTTGGTGCAAGGGCAGTCGACCCAGACCGCCTTCGCCAACCTGGGTGCTGCTTTGAGTGAGCCGGACACGGCTTTGCGCCTATTTGGCAAACCCGAAGTCAATGGTCAGCGCCGCATGGGCGTGGCCCTGGCGCGTGACGAATCGATTGAAGCGGCTCGCGCCAAAGCGACCCGTGCTGCCACAGCGGTCATCGTCGAGCTGTAAACAGTTGGAAGCTCCCGCAGGCTGCGATCTTTTAGAGCAAAAGATCGCAGCCTGCGGGGTATTGCTTGTTACCCGACCTTGTTCAGATCAGCCTCTCTGGTTTCTTTCAAGCACAGCACGGCGATCAAGCTGAGTATCGCCGCGCCTGACACGTAGCCGCCCACCCAGCTCAAACCGCCCATGCTCACCAGTTTTTGGGCGAAGAAGGGTGCGGCTGACGCGCCGACAATGCCGCCCAGATTGTAGGCAGCCGAGGCGCCGGTATACCGCACGCGCGTTGGAAACAGCTCAGGCAGCAACGCGCCCATCGGTGCAAACGTCACGCCCATCAGAAACAGCTCGATGCACAAGAACAGCGCCACGCCCCAGGTCGTGCCGTGGGTGAGTAGCGGCTCCATCAGAAAACCGGACGCTATCGCCAGCACGCCGCCCACGATCAGCACCGGTTTGCGCCCATAACGGTCGCTGGCCCATGCCGAAAGGGGCGTTGCAGCGGCCATGAACAGCACGGCAAAGCACAGCAGCCCGAGGAAGGTCTCGCGGGTATAGCCCAGCGTGGACACGCCGTAACTCAGCGAAAACACGGTTGAGATATAAAACAGCGCGTAGCACACCACCATCGAGGCGGCACCCAGCAGCATCGGTGCCCAGTAGTTGCTTAACAGTTCAACGATCGGCATTTTCACCCGTTCGTGTTGCGCCACAGCTTTGGCGAACACCGGGGTCTCTTCGAGTTTGAGCCGCACATATAAACCGACCATGACCAAGGCTGCGCTGAGCAGGAACGGAATCCGCCAGCCCCATGAGCGAAACTGTTCATCGCTGAGGGTCATTGCCAGGATCAAGAACAACCCGTTGGCCGCCAGAAAGCCAATTGAGGGCCCCAATTGCGGAAACATCCCGAACCAGGCGCGCTTGCCTTTCGGTGCGTTCTCGGTGGCCAGCAACGCTGCACCGCCCCATTCCCCGCCCAAGCCTAGGCCCTGCCCGAAACGCAGCACGCACAGCAGAATGGGTGCCCAGGCACCGATTGTGGCGTAGCCCGGCAGCACGCCAATCAGCGTGGTACACACGCCCATCAACAGCAGCGATGCCACCAGCGTGGATTTGCGCCCAATGCGGTCGCCATAGTGGCCAAACACAAAGGAGCCGAGCGGGCGGGCGAGGAAGGCAATGCCGAACGTCAGAAACGCCGACAGCATTTGCGCGGTGCCGGAGGTTTGCGGGAAGAATACCGGGCCGATGACCAGCGCTGCGGCGGTGGCATAGACGTAGAAATCGTAGAACTCGATGGCCGTCCCGATAAAGCTGGCAGTGGCCACGCGGGAGGCCGAGTTAACCGGTTTATCGCACGAGGCTTCGCTGAACGTAGTGGTTGTGGTCATGTGCATATCCCTGACAGTTATGTGCCCGTGGCGTTATCTGGCGGTGAGGCAAGACAAGGCTGAGCGATTTTTTATGGTCATTGCCCTGAGGGATACCAGGGTGCAAGCGCCGCTCGGGATGGGAGCGCGCGCAGGTACAGCCAGCAGCGGCAGGCCGACGACGCTGAGTGCGGGTAGCACGCGTGTCGGCCAGGCTTGGGTAAGCGGGAGTGATTATAGGGAGCGGCGGGGGGATGGAACAAGCTGCGGGGCTGCGATCAGGCCGCAGGCTTGACGCTGTTGTGCCAGATCAGTACGCGGCTGACACGGTTTTCTTCGGTCTCCAGAATTTCCAGTCTGTAACGACCGATTTTCAGGCACACCGTGGTTTCGGGGATGGTTTCCAGTGCTTCAGTGACCAGGCCGTTCAAGGTTTTCGGGCCATCGCAAGGCAGTTGCCAGCCCAGGGTTTTGTTCAACTCGCGGATGGACGCGGCGCCATCCACTACGTAACGGCCGTCGGGCAGCGGTTCTACGTGCGGGTTGTCGGCGTTTTGCTCGTCTTCAAACTCACCGACGATCTCTTCAAGAATGTCTTCAAGGGTCACGATGCCCAGCACTTCGCCGTATTCATCCACCACGATGCCGATGCGCCGCTGCTGTTTATGAAAGTTGAGCAGCTGTAATTGCAGCGGGGTGCTTTCAGGGATGAAGTAGGGTTCGTGGCAGACGGCCAGAATCGCCTCTTTGGTCAGGCTGGCATCGGGCAGCATGTGCTGGATGTGGCGTGTATTGAGGATGGCTTCGACCTGATTGATGTCGTTATGAAACACCGGCAGTCGCGTGCGCTTGGTCTGGCGCAGTTGCTCGATCAAGTCTTCGATCGAGTCGTCCAGGTTCAGGCCCTCGACTTCGCTGCGCGGGATCAGGATGTCGTTGACCGTGATGTTGTCCAGTGCATGAATGCCCGACAGCAGCTGTGGGCGGCTGCCAGGTTGTTCATCATTCTCAGCGGGCAGGGCGTTATGCGGCGGGTGAGCGTCGCCGCGTTGTGTCACGGCCTGAGGCTTGCGCGAAACAATCCCGATACAGAATCCCAGTCCTGCAAACACCAGCGCCAAGAGGGCGAGTAATGGCCCGGGGGGCAAGCTATCCATAATCAACGCCCGTCAGATATGCAGAATGTATTCACGAACCAGCTTGCTGCCAAAGTAGGCCAGCATCAGCAGGCAGAACCCGGCAAACGTCCAGCGGATGGCTTTGTGGCCGCGCCAGCCAAGGTGATGACGGCCCCACAGCAGCACGCTGAAAACGATCCACGCCAGGCACGCCAGCAGGGTTTTATGCACCAGATGCTGGGCAAACAGGTTGCCCAAAAACAGCCAGCCCGAAATCAGTGACAGCGACAGTAATGCCCAGCCTGCCCACAAAAAGCCAAACAGCAGGCTCTCCATGGTTTGCAGCGGCGGGAAGTTCTTGATCAGGCCCTTGGGGTGTTTGTGTTTGAGCTGGTAGTTCTGCAATGACAGCAACAAGGCCTGGAACACCGCAATGGTGAACATTCCGTACGCCAGGATCGACAGCAGGATATGGGCCAGAATGCCGGGTTGTTCATTAATGACCTGTACGGTGCCCGGCGGGGCGAACTCGGACATCAGTACCGTGAGTGCCCCTAACGGATATAACAGCAGCAACAGGTTCTCGACCGGGATACGCGCACACGCAACCAGCGTCACGCTGATGACGGCAACGGCAATCAGGCTGGCCGCGCTGAAGAAGTCCAGCTCAAGCCCGGCAGGGGTCATCAAATGGGTAAACAGGCTCGCAGCGTGGGCGAGGACGGCAAGGATGCCGAGCGTCACCAACAGACGATTGTTTGCCTTCGCGCCGTGGCGCAGGCAATTGCCTTGATAGAAGGTCGCAGCGGCGTATAAGCAGGCGGCGGCGAGGCTGGGGAGCAAACTCGGTGACAAGGGGAGCATAAATCCTGTTAGGCAAGCCCGAAAGGGCTGAGTTTGGCATACAACCGCCTGAACACGAAAGGCCACATAAGCTGACGGTAAGGTGTCCGCCGCGATCAGTCTTCGCTATAATCCGCGACCTGCCCACGCCGCAGGCTCGCCGAGCATCAGTTTTACACGGGCTGGGCCGCAATAACCCCGGTCTACTTTGGGCCTGAAAGGATCGCGCATGTTTGAAAATTTAACCGACCGTCTCTCGCAGACGCTGCGCCATGTCACCGGCAAGGCCAAGCTGACCGAGGACAATATCAAAGACACCCTGCGCGAAGTGCGCATGGCGTTGCTGGAAGCCGACGTGGCTTTGCCAGTGGTCAAAGACTTCGTCAACGCGGTCAAAGAGCGCGCTGTGGGCACAGAAGTGTCGCGCAGCCTGACGCCGGGCCAGGCGTTTGTGAAGATCGTCCAGGCTGAACTCGAAAGCCTGATGGGCGCTGCCAACGAGGATTTGATCCTCAACGTCACGCCGCCTGCTGTTATTTTGATGGCCGGTTTGCAGGGTGCGGGTAAAACCACCACCGCTGGCAAGCTGGCGCGCTTCCTTAAAGAGCGCAAAAAGAAAAGCGTCATGGTGGTTTCGGTTGACGTTTACCGTCCGGCGGCGATCAAACAGCTGGAAACCCTGGCGGGTGAAGTGGGCGTTACGTTCTTTGCGTCCGACATCAGCCAAAAGCCGGTTGCGATTGCGCTGGCGGCTATTAATGAAGCCAAGCTCAAGTTCATTGATGTCGTAATTGTCGATACCGCGGGTCGCCTGCACATCGACGCCGACATGATGGCCGAGATTCAAGCGCTGCACGCCGCGGTCAAGCCGGCAGAAACCCTGTTCGTGGTTGACGCCATGACCGGTCAGGATGCCGCCAACACGGCCAAGGCCTTCGGTGACGCGCTGCCGCTGACCGGTGTGATCCTGACCAAGGTCGACGGTGATGCCCGTGGCGGTGCTGCACTGTCCGTGCGTGCAATCACGGGCAAGCCGATCAAGTTCCTCGGCATGGGCGAGAAGAGCGACGCGCTGGACCCGTTCCACCCGGACCGTATTGCGTCACGCATTTTGGGCATGGGCGATGTGCTCAGCCTTATCGAGCAGGCCGAACAGACCCTCGATAAAGACAAAGCCGACAAGCTGGCCAAAAAGCTCAAGAAAGGTAAGGGCTTCGACCTCGAAGACTTCCGCGATCAGCTGCAACAGATGAAAAACATGGGCGGCTTGGGCGGTCTCATGGACAAACTGCCGAACATGGGTGGTGTGAATCTGGCGCAAATGGGCAATGCCCAGGGCGCAGCAGAGAAACAGTTCAAACAAATGGAAGCCATCATCAACTCCATGACCCCGGCCGAGCGCCGCGACCCTGACCTGATCAGCGGTTCGCGCAAACGCCGTATTGCCATGGGCTCCGGCACGCAAGTGCAGGACATCGGTCGCTTGATCAAGCAGCACAAGCAGATGCAAAAGATGATGAAAAAGTTCTCGGCTAAAGGCGGCATGGCCAAAATGATGCGCGGCATGGGCTCGATGATGCCCGGCGGCGGCATGCCAAAAATGTAAATCACCTGCGCAAGCGCTTGCGTTTGCGCGGCTCGCAGCAATGCGAGACCCCCAGCAAACCCGCACAGTGCGGGAGCTGACCTGTCGCCATTCGTGGCGGCCTTATAGCAAATCTGGGTGTTATGCCAATAGGCGCCAGAAAAAGACATTTGCAAAAGTCCGGATATTCCTTAGAATATGCGGCCTTTCGGGCACCTATGCCCGCTGTGCATTTAGATTTGCAGCACCGACTACAGGAATGATGTTCACATGCTAACAATCCGTCTTGCCCTTGGCGGCTCCAAAAAGCGCCCGTTTTACCACTTGACCGTTACCGATAGCCGTAACCCACGTGACGGTTCCCACAAGGAACAAATTGGCTTCTTCAACCCGGTTGCCCGTGGTCAGGAAGTTCGTTTCTCCGTTAAAGAAGACCGTCTGGCTTACTGGTTGAGCGTTGGCGCAACTATGTCTGAGCGTGTTGCTCAGCTGGTTAAAGTAAATGCTAAGGCTGCGGCCTGAGCAATATGAGCGTGACGCCTGAAACTGCTGATGATTTGATCGTTATCGGCAAAATCTACTCGATTCACGGCGTACGCGGCGAAGTGAAGGTTTATTCCTTTACGGATCCAATTGATAACCTGTTGGACTACAAAAAGCTGACGCTTCGGCGCGGCAATGATGTACGACAGGCAGAGCTGGTCAGTGGCCGTTCTCACAACGGCAAGTTTCTGGTTGTAAAGCTCAAGGGTCTCGATGACCGTGACGAAGCAGGTCTTCTTCGCGAATTTGAAATCTGCGTGCCGCGTAACCTGTTTCCTGAACTGACCGACGGCGAGTACTACTGGTACCAGCTGCAGGGACTGAAAGTGACCAACCTTGAAGGGCAACTGCTCGGCAAGATTGTTGACCTGATGGAAACTGGCTCGAACGATGTCATGGAAGTCAAACCTTGCCCAGGAAGTCTGGATGATCGTGATCGCTTGTTGCCCTATACAGAGCAATGCGTGTTGAGCGTCGACCTGGCGGCTGGCGAGATGAAGGTGGATTGGGATGCGGATTTCTAAGCGTGGCTAAATTGCGCGTAGAAGTGATCAGTTTGTTTCCCGAAATGTTTTCTGCCATCAGCGACTACGGCATCACCAGTCGCGCGGTGAAACAAGGGCTGTTGCAGCTCACCTGTTGGAACCCGCGAGACTACACAACGGACCGACATCACACTGTGGACGATCGCCCATTTGGCGGTGGTCCGGGCATGGTGATGAAGATCAAGCCTCTGGAAGATGCGCTGGTTCAGGCCAGAAACGCAGCCGGAGAGGCGGCGAAGGTGATTTACCTGTCGCCCCAAGGCCGTCAACTGAATCAGTCGGCGGTACGCGAACTGGCGAATGAGGAAGCATTAATCCTCATTGCAGGTCGTTATGAAGGCATTGACGAGCGTTTTATAGACGCTCATGTCGATGAAGAGTGGTCAATTGGTGACTATGTATTGTCTGGCGGCGAGCTGCCGGCGATGGTGCTGATTGATGCGGTTACACGACTGCTGCCTGGAGCTTTAGGGCATGCGGACTCCGCCGAGGAAGATTCCTTTACGGATGGTCTGCTGGATTGCCCGCACTACACCCGACCGGAGGTGTATGCGGATCAGCGTGTTCCCGACGTATTGCTTAGTGGCAATCATGCACACATCCGGCGTTGGCGTTTACAGCAGTCCCTTGGGCGGACCTATGAACGACGCGCCGATCTTCTGGAAAGCCGCTCGCTTTCTGGAGAAGAGAAGAAGCTGCTCGAGGAATACATCCTCGCGCGGGACGATAGTTAACAACGTATCGATGGTAGATCCGACGATCTACCTTAGGAGCACAGCATGACTAACAAAATCATCCTTGCACTCGAAGCAGAGCAGATGACCAAAGAGATCCCTCCTTTTGCCCCGGGCGACACCATTGTCGTTCAGGTGAAAGTGAAGGAAGGCGATCGTTCGCGTCTGCAAGCTTTCGAAGGTGTAGTGATTGCCAAGCGTAACCGTGGCGTGAACAGTGCTTTCACTGTTCGTAAAATCTCCAACGGTGTTGGCGTAGAGCGTACTTTCCAGACCTACAGCCCGCAAATCGACAGCATGGCTGTTAAGCGTCGCGGTGACGTTCGTAAAGCCAAGCTGTACTACCTGCGTGACCTGTCCGGTAAAGCAGCTCGCATCAAGGAAAAACTGGCTTAAGTCCAGCTTCCCGATGCAGAAAAAAGCAGCCTTCGGGCTGCTTTTTTGTTGCCTGAGATTTGTCAGACCTTTGTCCAGTTGTAGGTACTAAGCAAGCATGATTTCGCGTGAGCAAGAGATTCAACGCCGGACCGAGCTGTCCGTTACCCGCATCACCAAAGCTGTATTCCCTTCGACCACCAACCACCACAACACCTTGTTTGGCGGCACTGCACTGGCCTGGATGGACGAAGTGTCGTTCATTGCCGCGACCCGTTTCTGCCGGCTGCCGTTGGTGACCGTGTCCACCGATCCCATCAACTTCAATCACCCGATAGCGGCAGGTTCAATTGTGGAACTGGTGGGCCGGGTGGTGAAAGTCGGCAACACCAGCCTCAAGGTTGAAGTTGAAGTGTATGTAGAAAGCATGAGCTGCGATGGCCGTGAATTGGCGATCCAGGGCTTGTTCAGCTTCGTGGCGATTGATGACGACAAACGCCCGGTGCCCGTGTTGCCAGGGTTTGCGCCATAACGGTGTAGCAAGCGCGGTGCACGCCTGTGGGCGCATTACGCGTCAGCCCAGGCAGATTGCCTAAGGCGACGTCCGATTGCGCAGTAATCCTAACCCGATGACCGCGGTGTCTCTGGGGCACCTGGTTGAAGGATTTAGCGAGTGCTGCGTGCCCGGACGCAGCCTCGCTTATGCGTCAGTCGCTACTGGATTGCCTGATCAACGCCAGTAGCGTCCAGCCAGCGCCCGGCTTCAAGTCGCTGTCAGGTGTCACCACATGCACCCAGCCGGTTTTATCGCGCGCAAACAGCAATGTGGCACGCTCACCATGCAGCGCCTGATAGTCCTCCCACGTGAACGCGTCGGTGAGCAGTGTGCTGTAGATTTCAGCGCCCTGATTCAGGTCGCTCACCAACTGGCTGTAGGTCAGTGCCCGATCCCCAAAGGCTTGCCCGCGATGTTCATGACTGGCGCGATGTTTGTCGGTACGACGGCTTTCCTGGTTGTTGGTCAGTGCATACAAGCGTTGTGGCCCAAATTCATGCCGAAAGCGCGTGGCAGCCAGTGCGTTGAGCTCACCCGATGGTGACAGCGCAAGCAGGTGGCCCAGGCCGACTAAATCCAGATGCGATTCGGCATGTTCCGACGCCGGGTTGCCAAAGTAAGTCGGCAGGTTGTCCATGCGTGCAGCGCGGATGTTTTCCCAGTTTGAATCCGTCAGCAGCACCCGGCTGCCCAGTTGGTGCAGCGCTTTGGCGATGAGGCGGGCAGGACCGTTGGCGCCCACGATCAAAAAGCCGCTGGGTGGCGGTTCAGCGACCTTGAGCAAGCGCGCAAGCGGTCGAGCGGTGGCACTTTGTAACACCACGGTGCCGATGATCACGGCGAAGGTCAGGGGGACCAGCAGCAGTGCGCCTTCATGCCCTGCTTCGTCCAGACGAATGGCAAAAATCGCTGAGACTGCTGCGGCCACAATACCGCGTGGTGCAATCCAGGCCAGCAAGGTGCGTTCGCGCCAGTTCAGCGTTGAGCCAAAGGTGCAAAGCAATACATTCAGTGGCCGCGCGATGAACTGAATGATCAGCAGCAAGACCAGTACCGCCGGGCCAAGGCCGATCATTGCGTTCAGGTCGAGGCGGGCGGCCAGCAATATGAACAGGCCCGAAATCAGGAAGATGCTGAGGTTTTCTTTGAAGTGCAGAATATTGCGCACATCAACCCCTTTCATGTTGGCCATCCACATGCCCATCAGCGTGACTGCCAGCAAGCCGGACTCATGCATCACCTGATTGGCCGCGATAAACACCGCCAATACCACCGCGAGTGTGGCGAGGCTATGCAGATATTCGGGCAGCCATTGCTTGCGCAATACGTGGCCCGAGACCCAGCCGCCCACGATGCCAAACACACTGCCGCATACAATCACCCCGGCAAAGGTCAATAAACTGTGGCTCAGGCCGTCACCACTGGCGCTGGCAATGATGAAGCTGTAGACCACCACCGCGAGCAATGCACCAATTGGGTCGATGACGATCCCTTCCCAGCGCAAAATATTGGCAATTGATGCTTTGGGCCGTACCACGCGTAACATCGGCACAATCACGGTCGGCCCGGTCACCAGCGTCAGGGTGCCGAACAGCAAGGCCAGCAGCCAGTCAAAACCCAGCAGCCAATGAGTGGCGAGGGTGATTACGGCCCATGTCGAGAGCGCGCCCACGGTCACCAGTCGATGCACGACGGTGCCGATTTCGCGCCACTCGGACAGGTGCAGCGTCAGGCTGCCTTCGAACAGAATCAGTGCCACTGCCAGTGATACCAAGGGCATCAGCAGCGGGCCAAACAGCTGTTGCGGATTTAGCCAGCCCAATACCGGGCCGAGTAAAATCCCCGCCAGCAACAAAAACAAAATGGCGGGCAGCTTCAGCCGCCAGGCCAGCCATTGGCAGCCCAGAGCTGCGACCCCGATGCCACCGAACGTCAGCAGAATCTGTTGTTCATTCATAAAGGGTCCTTTGCGTGCCGAGTAAGTGGAGCTTTGTGTTTATGCCCAGAGCCGGCTATGAAAGACTAGCGGCCACTTTCACCGTTCACTTTTTATTTTTGCGTGGCCTTGTGGCTGTGCCTGTCGAGAACCGATGCCTGCTATAGATGACCCACTGATCGACCGCTTTCTGGATGCCTTGTGGCTGGAAAAAGGCCTGTCCGACAATACCCGTTACGCGTATCGCAGCGATTTGGCGTTATTTAATGGCTGGCTGCAGGAACGTGGCATTGAGTTGATTCATGCCGGGCGCGAGCTGATTCTCGATCACTTGGCGTGGCGCCTTGATCAGTTGTACAAACCCCGTTCAACAGCGCGATTCTTGTCAGGTGCGCGTGGCTTTTATCGCTATCTGTTGCGTGAAAAACTGATTGCGGTTGATCCAACCTTGCAAGTCGATATGCCGCAACTGGGAAGGCCGCTGCCCAAATCGTTGTCAGAGGCAGACGTAGAAGCCTTGCTGATCGCACCTGATTTGAGTGAGGCCATCGGCCAGCGTGACCGCGCCATGCTGGAGGTGCTTTACGCCTGTGGGCTGCGTGTGACAGAGCTGATCAGCCTGACACTGGAGCAGGTCAACTTGCGCCAGGGCGTATTGCGCGTCATGGGCAAGGGCAGCAAGGAGCGCCTGGTGCCGATGGGGGAGGAGGCCATCGTGTGGGTTGAACGCTACATGCGCGATGCGCGGCATGAACTGTTAAATGGGCGGCCCAGCGACGTGTTGTTTCCCAGCCAGCGGGGTGAGCAAATGACGCGTCAAACGTTCTGGCACCGCATCAAGCATCAAGCCCGCGTCGCAGGCATCGACAAGTCATTGTCACCGCACACCTTGCGGCATGCTTTCGCGACCCACCTGCTCAACCACGGAGCCGACCTGCGCGTGGTGCAGATGCTGCTCGGGCACAGCGATTTATCCACCACCCAGATTTACACCCATGTGGCGCGTGCTCGCCTGCAAGACCTGCATGCTCAACATCATCCGCGAGGCTAAGTTGTTTGCCGTGCTCTTGCGTTGGTCACAGTCGGCCTTGAAAGCCATTTGTGGTAGGCTTTGCGGGTTTAGAAAACGGGCCACTGACGCCCTTTTTTGTCTCGGGGCATTCAGGTTTGGCCGTTTTGTCCGCCTTCAGGAGTTTTCATGCGCGTGACCCATATTTTTGCCGCCGCAGCCCTTGCGTTGGTCAGCACCTTTTCATTTGCCGACACCGGCGCCGAGCAAGCCATCCGTAAAAGCCTTGAAACGCTGCAACTGGATGTTCCGGTAGAAAGCATCAGCGCCAGTCCGCTGGCGGGCCTGTATGAAGTCAAGCTCAAGGGCAGCCGCGTACTGTATGCCAGCGCGGATGGCCAGTTCATCGTGCAAGGCTATATGTTCCAGCTCAAAGACGGTAAGCCGGTCAACCTGACCGAAAAAGCCGAGCGTGTAGGTGTCGCCAAGTTGATCAACGGGATTCCCGTTGCAGAAACCGTGGTGTACCCGGCCATCGGCGAAACCAAGTCGCACATCACTGTTTTTACCGATACCACCTGCCCTTATTGCCACAAACTGCATGAAGAAGTGCCTGAACTGAACAAAATGGGCATTGAAGTGCGTTACGTTGCGTTCCCGCGTCAGGGCCTGGGTTCGGCCGGTGACCAGCAGTTGCAAGCGGTCTGGTGCTCGAAAGACAAGAAAAGCGCCATGGACAAAATGACCGACGGCAAAACAGTCGACGCCCCTAAATGCGCCAACCCGGTGGCCAAGCAATTTGCCCTGGGTCAGTCCATTGGGGTCAACGGTACGCCTGCCATCGTTTTGGCCGATGGCCAGGTCATTCCGGGCTATCAGCCGGCAGCACAGGTTGGCAAGCTGGCACTCAGTGTTAAATAATCCTGCCTCGTCACGCTAAGCCTTTGACGAGCATGGCCGGGCAGCTCCGTTGCCCAGTCATTTATAGAGAACCGTGGCAGTCCACGGTTGTATTCCACGGCCGGCCTTGAGTCGGCCGTTTTATGGGGAGTTCAGCGTGAATCCGGTCAAAGTAGGCATCTGTGGACTAGGGACCGTCGGTGGCGGCACCTTCAACGTACTTAAGCGTAACGCCGAGGAGATTGCCCGCCGTGCCGGGCGTGGTATCCAGGTTGCGCAAATTGCCCTGCGTACGCCAAACCCTCAGTGCGACATTACCGGTACCCCCATTACCCACGATGTATTCGCCGTGGCAACCAATCCTGAAATCGACATCGTCATCGAGCTGATTGGCGGTTACACCATCGCCCGCGAGCTGGTGCTCAAAGCCATCGAAAACGGCAAGCACGTAGTCACGGCCAACAAGGCGCTGATTGCCGTGCACGGTAACGAGATCTTCGCCAAGGCGCAGGAAAAGGGCGTAATCGTGGCGTTTGAGGCCGCTGTAGCGGGCGGTATCCCGGTGATCAAGGCCATCCGTGAAGGGTTGTCGGCCAACCGTATCAACTGGGTAGCGGGCATCATCAACGGCACGGGTAACTTCATCCTTACCGAGATGCGTGAAAAAGGCCGCACCTTTGAAGACGTATTGGCCGAAGCACAAGCACTGGGCTATGCCGAAGCCGATCCGACTTTCGACGTTGAAGGCATCGACGCCGCGCATAAGCTGACCATTCTGGCGTCCATCGCGTTCGGTATCCCGCTGCAATTCGACAAAGCCTACACCGAAGGCATCACCAAGCTGACAACCGCTGATGTGAATTACGCCGAAGCACTGGGCTATCGCATCAAGCACCTGGGTGTTGCACGCAGCACGGCCAGCGGCATCGAATTGCGTGTTCACCCCACCCTGATCCCGGCTGATCGCCTGATCGCCAACGTTAATGGCGTAATGAATGCGGTGATGGTCAACGGTGATGCTGCCGGCTCAACCTTGTTCTACGGCGCTGGCGCTGGCATGGAACCGACCGCGTCTTCGGTCGTCGCAGACCTGGTTGACGTGGTTCGCGCCATGACCAGTGACCCTGAGAACCGCGTGCCGCACCTGGCCTTCCAGCCCGACGCACTGTCCGATCACCCGATCCTGCCGATCGAAGCCTGCGAAAGCGCTTATTACCTGCGCATTCAGGCCAAGGACCATCCTGGTGTCCTGGCGCAAGTGGCCAGCATCTTGTCCGAGCGCGGTATCAACATTGAATCGATCATGCAAAAAGAAGTCGAAGAGCACGACGGTCTGGTGCCCATGATCCTGCTGACCCACCGTGTGCTTGAGCAAAGCATGAACGATGCCATCACCGCGCTTGAAGCGTTGCAAGGCGTCGTCGGCCCGGTGGTCCGTATCCGCGTTGAGCATCTAAATTAATCAATAGCGGCAAGCGTCTTGTTGCGCGCCACATGTTCAAAGCCCCTGTGCTTGACGTGTGGCCGGTGGCCAAACCGCTTGCAGCTCACCTCGAAGGTTCGCCCTAATGCGCTATATCAGTACCCGCGGCCAGGCACCGGCCCTGAATTTTGAAGACGTGTTGCTGGCCGGTCTGGCCAGCGATGGCGGCTTGTACGTGCCAGAAAACCTGCCACGTTTCACTCAAGAAGAAATCGCTTCCTGGGCTGGTCTGCCTTATCACGAGCTGGCATTCCGAGTGATGCGTCCGTTTGTGACAGGCAGCATCCCGGATGCCGACTTCAAAAAAATACTGGAAGACACCTACGGCGTGTTTGCTCACGCTGCGGTTGCACCCTTACGTCAACTCAATAGCAACGAATGGGTCATGGAGCTGTTCCACGGCCCGACCCTGGCGTTCAAAGATTTCGCCTTGCAATTGCTCGGCCGCCTGCTCGACTACGTGCTTGAAAAGCGCGCAGAGCGCGTGGTCATTGTTGGCGCGACGTCCGGCGACACCGGCTCTGCGGCGATTGAAGGCTGCAAGCACTGTGAAAACGTCGATATTTTCATCCTGCACCCCCATAACCGGGTGTCTGAAGTGCAGCGTCGTCAAATGACGACACTCTTGGGTGACAACATTCACAACATCGCCATTGAAGGTAACTTCGATGACTGCCAGGAAATGGTCAAAGCCAGTTTTGCCGATCAAGGCTTCCTGAAAGGCACGCGCCTGGTGGCGGTTAACTCGATCAACTGGGCGCGGATCATGGCCCAGATCGTTTACTACTTCCATGCAGCGTTGCAGTTGGGCGGGCCTCAGCGCTCCATCTCGTTCTCGGTGCCTACCGGTAACTTTGGTGACATCTTCGCCGGTTACCTGGCACGCAACATGGGGTTGCCGATCAACCAGTTGATCGTTGCCACCAACCGTAACGACATCCTGCACCGCTTCATGAGCGGTAATCAGTACGCCAAAGACACCCTGCACGCGACCCTGTCCCCGTCGATGGACATCATGTTGTCCTCGAACTTCGAACGCTTGCTGTTCGATCTGCATGGGCGCAACGGTGCAGCGGTTGCAGGCTTGATGGACACCTTCAAGCACAGCGGCCACTTCAGCGTTGAAGACGACCGCTGGACCGAAGCACGCCGCCTGTTTGACTCGCTGGCCGTGGATGACGCCCAGACCTGTGAAACCATCGCCCAAGTGTTTGCTGAAACGGGCGAAGTGCTCGACCCGCACACCGCCATTGGCGTCAAGGCGGCCCGTGAATGCCGTCGCCACCTGGACACCCCGATGGTCATTTTGGGAACGGCACACCCGGTCAAGTTCCCGGATGCCGTTGAGAAAGCTGGCGTAGGAAAAGCGCTGGAACTCCCAGCTCATCTTTCTGACTTGTTTGAGAGAGAAGAGCGTTACACCGTGTTGGATAACGATCTCAAAGCGGTTCAAGCCTTTGTCAGCCAGCATGGCAACCGAGGCAAGGCGCTCTAAGCGGCGTTTTCTTACAGACTTTGAAGCCCGTCGCCTGACGGGCTTTTTAGTATCTGCGTGGCAAACTTGTTCCGTTCTCGCCCTCTTGGGCGGCTGAGTGGTCGGTCAAGGAAGCTGCAATGTTACGGTCTCTTCAGGCATTTGAATCATGGGTTTGTGCAGTGCTTTTCATCGGGTTGTTGAGCCTGGTGCCGTCGGCCAGTGCGGCCCAGGGGTTGCCCTTCAAGCTCCCACAAAGCTTTGCCAGCTTTAACCCCTTGCGTCTGGATACCCAGCAAAAACGCTGGCTTGAGTCGCATGGAACGCTGCGGGTAGGCATTACCCTTGACGATTACGAGCCTGTCGATATCACAAGCGACCGTAACCGTTATCAAGGCATCAGTGCCGACTACTTGAGCATCATTCGTGACAAGTTGGGCGCACAGGTTGAAGTGGTGGGCTATCGAAAACGTGCTGAGGCCGTTGCCGATTTGCTGAGTGGCAAAATTGATATGCTCGCCAGCGCCAATGGTTTTGAACGCGGTATAGAAGGTCTCGCTTTTTCTGACGATTACCTGATTGATCGGCCTGTCATTGTCGGCCGAGCCTTAGAGGCACAGCCTATCGAGAACTGGGTGGGTAAAAAGATCGGCTTTGTAGACGGTTACGTTGATATACAAGCGGCCCATGCCTTTTACCCTGACAGCCAGCTCATCATTACGCCCACCCTGCACAGCGCCATGGAAGCCCTGACTGAGGGCGATATTGACGCTTTCATCGGCAATGAAATCATTGTCCAGTCCTTTAAAAGTGTGAGGCCGTACTCCAAGTTGCGCATCTTGGGGAGCAGTGCCTTGCCGGTGTCCGGGTTTTCTTTTGCCACGCGCCTGGCCGACCGGCAAATGACTGACCTGATCAATCAAGTGTTGGGGAGTGTGGATGAAACCCTTTGCCGGGCGATTCTTGCGCGCTGGACCCACGGGCTTGAGGGCAGCATCGCGCAGCAACATATCGACCTGCTGCACAGTGAGCGAGAGTGGATCAAGGCCAATCCGGTGGTGACGCTGGCGAGTCAACAATTCCCCTTGTATACCTTCAGGAATATCGAGGGTGATTGGGAAGGTTTGAACATTGATATTCTGGCGCGCATTACACGCATGACCGGTTTGCAGTTTGCGCATATAGAAACCTTTTCAACGATGCAAACCCTGGACTTGCTCAAGGGGGGGATCGCACAAATGAATTCAACCCTGTCGATCAGTCAGGAGCGAAAAGCTTTTCTGAACTTCAGCTATTCCTATGGCGGCGCACCTTGGGTTTTTGTCGTACGTGCCCATGACTCCCGGCTGGGTTCACTTGATCAGTTAACGGGCAAGGTGCTGGCTCTTCCCGCCAAGCACGCGCTCGAAGAGATGATCAGGCGTGAATACCCGGGCATCACCGTCAAACGTGTAGATACTTTTGAGCAGGCAAGGGGGCTGGTTGAACGTGGCGAAGCCGATGCGACGATCCAGAGTGAAACGCAGGCGCATCTTTATCCTTCGGGTCGACTTAAAGTCGGGCGCAGTGTGGACGGGCGATGGTCCGCTGATACTTTTGCGGTGAATGTGCAGCAACCTGAACTGCTGAGCATTTTGAACAAAGCGCTGGAAGCCATGCCCATGACCGAGATTCGTACCTTGAGAAGCAAGTGGCTGGGCGGTGGTGGGGCCGCGGCAAATGTCGAAAGTGCCTTACACCACTCGTCCTGGTTGTATGCGGTCATGGCGGTGGTGAGTGCAATCGGCCTGTGGTTGTTTTTGTGCAATCGACAATTGCACAAAAAGATTGTGATTGGGCAGGCACGAGAAGGCGTATTGCGAGAAGACATTCTGTTACAGCAGCGTTTTTTGGACGGTATTCCTAGTCCGATTTTTGTGGTCGGTCTTAAAGCTGAAATTATTAGCTGCAATCGCAGTTATGAAGATCGCTTGTCCATTAAGTTGGAGCGTGTTGTGGGTTTAAACAGCATTGAAATCAACCTCTACCCCCAACCGCAGGCCGAGCAGTTTCATTGCGAGTTATTGAGCATGTTGCAAAGCCGAAAATCCTTTTATAAAAAGCGCTTTGTCGAGTTCAAGTCGGGAGGGCGATATATCTATCAATGGACGGTTCCTTTTTATTCAACCTCGGGGGAGTTGGAAGGCTTGATGGGCGGGTGGTTTGATATTTCAGAAATGAAGAAGTGGGACCCTCTGTGACAAGCAGGACGTGCGCGCTGCGTTGAATGGTTTTTGGTTATTCCTACTGGTATTTAGGACTAATCCTATACCTCGTCCATGTTGAGGCCACTAAAGTGCGTCTTCACGGTGAAACCATTCAGCCGGCCGAAGGCTCATGATGCGAACTCTCAAAATATTGATCCTTGAAGACAACCCTTTCCAGTTAATGGTCATGCACCAGATGCTGAATGCATGCCGCATTTTTGATGTGATGACGGCTTCAAGCATTGAGTCTGCGCGCAGTTCCCTGGCCGTACGCGGAGCCATTGATATCGCCATTTGCGATCTGTATCTGGAAGATGCATCGGGGGTGGAGCTGATCAGTGAGTTGGCCGCTAAGCAGCACGCGTCGGCGTTAATTATTCAAAGTTGTGCCGCGCCCCATATCGTCGAGATGGCGGCACGCGACGCCCACAGGCAAGGGCTCAAGGTGTTGGGTTGCCTGTCAAAGCCCGTCACTTTGAACCGTTTGAATCAGTTGCTTGAGAAATACCAGGTGGCCAATTTCAGATCCTGTCGCTATTGAGCATTTCATCGGCAAGGCTGGGAACCTTTATTCCGATATACCTGTCAGATTTTTCATCGACAGGGTCAGGCGTTTTGCTCCGATGCTTGTAGCCTGTCGAGCGGATCAATTTGATCCTGTTAAACCCCGAGTCGACACCCCACGGCTCGGGGTTTTTTTTGGATTTTTTCAGCGGGGCAATAGCGGCTGAAGCGGCACGGGCCGTGCGTTCAGATAATCATCGTGCTGGTCAGGCGCTTGCCATTGGGTTTGTGAGTCGAACAGCGCCTGCGGGTCAATTTTTCTCAGCGCATGGTTAATGCTGATCATCGCCTCACGTCCTGCCGGTGTCGCCGTACAGCCGATGTAAATGGGCTGGTAAGTGGGTGCGCCGTGAATGCGATAAAACACCAGGTTCTCGAGTGACAGGCCTTGCTGACGGGCTTTTGACTGAATTTCGGGCCAGTAGCCCAAAATGGCGCCTATTCGCCCCGCCTGTTGCATTTGCAGCAGGCTGCCCAAGGCATCGTTACCGTAATGGATGAAGACGGCGTCGGTTTCGCCTTGTGCCAGTTGTTCGTCTATCCAGACCCCGTAGCTGCGCTTGGCAACAATACCCAGCCTGATGGCCTGCGCATTGAGCATGTTTTTGAGCTCGACCGTTTGATCGCTGACAAACGGCGCAAGCAGTGCCTGGTCACTGCGTCGAATCACCAGGCCATTGCTGTGCAAACCCATAATGGGGGTGGAATAAACAATTGAACGAGCGCGGGCCGGGTTCCATACCAGTGCCGGATCACAGGCCAGTGCTGTGCCTTCAAGCATTTGCAGGGCGCGTGCCCGATTGACCTTCACCACCTCGTGCTCATATCGGGGCAGGTTGGCGATCAGAAACGGCATGAGCTGGTCGATCACCCCGTGTCCTTTTTGTGGGCCCTCAAACACCGTCAAGGGCGGTAAATCACGCATTAGCCAAATGAGTTTTTCGGCTGCGTGGCTGGCGGGCGACCCCATCAACACGATCCATGCGATAAGCCCTGCCCACAGGTTTCGCCGCTGTGAGCGAATGGTCATTGTGCTGATCTCCTTAAACAGCCTCTAAAAATGGCGATCGGCATTCGGACTAAATGGCGCCCGAGCGCTTGAGTTCTGCAATGGCGTGCGCGTCATAACCCAGCGCGGCCAATACCTCATGATTGTGGGCACCCAGTTCAGGGCCCACCCAATCGGCTGAACCGGGCGTCTCGGACAGCCTGGGCACAATGCCAGGCATTTTAAAGTCTTTGCCGTCCGGTAGTTTGGCGTGCAAAAACATTTCGCGTGCCAAAAATTGCGGGTCGGTGAACATGTCTTCAGCTGAAAAAATGCGGCTGGCTGGCACTTGTGCCGCATTCAACTGTTCAAGCACGGTCTCAAGCGGTAATGAGGCGACCCAACGATCAATCACCCCATACAACTCATCGCGGCGCACGTCGCGCCCATCGTTACTGGCCAGCGCCGGGTCATTGGCTAAATCGTCGCGCCCCAGTGTGTGCATGAAACGTTTGAAAATGGCGTCGCCGTTGGCCCCGATCTGCACGTGTTTACCGTCCAGGCTGGTATGAATCGAGGAGGGGGTAATGCCTGGCATGATGTTCCCGGTGCGTTCGCGAATAAAACCGAACACATCGAACTCGGGAACCATGCTTTCCATCATCGCGAAAATGGCTTCATACAAGGCCACATCCACCACTTGGCCCAGACCGCCATTCACTTCACGATGACGCAGTGCCATCAACGCACCAATCACCCCCCACAGCGCGGCAATCGAGTCGCCGATGGAAATGCCGGTTCGCACCGGTGGCCGGTCCTCAAAACCTGTGATGTACCGCAAGCCGCCCATCGACTCGCCGACCGCGCCAAACCCCGGTTGGTCTTTCATCGGCCCGGTTTGGCCAAAGCCCGACAAGCGCACCATCACCAGTTTTGGGTTCAGTGCGTGCAACACGTCCCATCCCAGGCCAAGTTTTTCGAGTACACCGGGGCGAAAGTTCTCGATCAAAATGTCGGCGTCGGCCAGCAGTTCTTTGAGGACGTTCAAGCCGTCAGGGTGTTTAAGGTTCAGCGTCAGGGATTTTTTGTTACGCGCCTGCACAAACCACCACAGCGACGTGCCTTCGTACAACTTGCGCCACTTGCGCAAGGGATCGCCGCCATCCGGGGACTCGACCTTGATCACCTGCGCGCCGAACTCGGCGCAAATGCGCGAAGCAAAGGGGCCGGCAATCAGGGTTCCCAGTTCAACGACTTTGAGGCCCGAAAGGGGTTTGGCGGTGAGCGGCATAAGTAATCCTTGTCCGGGAGCGAGCGGGTACAGCGTTTTAACATAGGACAGTGCCTGCAAGAAGCCGCAGAGTTCGTTGAACACGGACGTATCGGTTAGACTTGGCGCCTTTCTCTGTATCAAGAAGCCCGTTCATGGCCCAGCCGTCCACCACGTACAAATTTGAACTCAACCTCACCGATCTCGATCGCGGTGTGTATGAGAGCGTAAAACAGACCATCGCCCGTCACCCTTCGGAGACCGAAGAGCGTATGACTGTGCGTTTGTTGGCGTACGCCTTTTGGTACAACGAGCAACTGTCCTTCGGCCGTGGGCTGTCTGATGTAGACGAACCCGCGCTGTGGGAAAAAAGCCTGGATGACCGGGTGCTGCACTGGATCGAAGTCGGCCAGCCAGATGCCGACCGTCTGACCTGGTGTTCGCGTCGCACCGAGCGCACCAGCTTGCTGGCCTATGGCAGCCTGCGCGTATGGGAAGGCAAAGTGATCCCGGCGATCAAAAACCTGAAAAACGTCAATGTCGCCGCCGTGCCCCAAGAAGTGCTCGAAACCTTGGCCAAAGATATGCCTCGGGTCATCAAGTGGGACGTGATGATCAGCGAAGGCACGATCTTTGTGACCGATGACCGTGGCCAGCACGAAGTGCAATTGCAATGGCTGACGGGCGAGCGCGGCTAAGCCGCACACGCTGCACAATTCAATCTTCAGTAACAGAGACTCTTCACCCGCTTATGCGCATCGAACCTCGCCCATTGCCACACATCCTGCCTTTTTTGGGCGAAATGCCGACGTTGCTCACACGGTTGTACGCCGCACGAGGTGTGCAATCTGAAGCGGAACTGGACAAAAGCCTGGCGCGCCTGATCCCGTTTCAGCAACTTAAAGGCATTGATGCCGCAGTGGATTTGCTGGTGGTGGCACTGGATCAGCGCCAGCGCATCCTCATCGTGGGTGACTTTGACGCCGACGGCGCCACGGCCAGTACGGTCGGCATGCTGGGGCTGCGTTTGTTGGGTGCCGCCCATGTCGATTACCTGGTGCCTAACCGGTTTGAATACGGCTACGGCCTGACCCCGGAAATCGTCGAAGTGGCCTTGACCCGCGAGCCGCACCTGCTGATCACTGTCGACAACGGCATCTCCAGCGTTGACGGTGTGGCCGCAGCGAAACGGGCAGGGCTGAGCGTGCTGGTCACCGACCACCACTTGCCGGGCACCGAACTGCCGGCGGCTGACGCTATCGTCAACCCCAACCAGCCCGGTTGCGCGTTCCCCAGCAAAGCGTTGGCGGGAGTGGGCGTGATCTTTTATGTGCTGATCGCCCTGCGTGCCCGTTTGAAAGACCTGGGCCGCTATCAAGACAGCAAGATGCCGAACATTGCCGAGTTGCTGGACCTGGTGGCACTGGGCAGCGTGGCCGACGTGGTGCCGCTGGACGCCAATAACCGCATTTTGGTGCACCAAGGGCTTGAACGCATTCGCGCCGGGCGCGCGCGGCCGGGGCTTAAAGCCATTCTGGAAGTGGCCAAGCGCGATCACTCGCGCATCACCTCTACCGACCTGGGTTTTATCCTCGGCCCGCGTTTGAACGCGGCAGGACGATTGGACGACATGAGCCTGGGCATCGAATGCCTGCTCACCGACGACGCCAACGCGGCGCGGGCGATGGCCGTGCAACTGGACGAAATGAACCAGGACCGCAAAGCCATCGAGCAAGGCATGCAACGCGAAGCACTGGCCCAGCTTAAAGAGCTGCCGCTCGATTCAATGCCCTTTGGTTTGTGCCTCTTTGACCCGCAATGGCACCAGGGCGTGATCGGGATTTTGGCTTCGCGCCTGAAAGAGCGTTATTTCCGCCCCACGTTTGCCTTTGCCGATGCGGGCGATGGCGTGCTCAAAGGTTCTGGGCGCTCGGTGCCGGGCTTTCATATTCGCGATGCACTGAGTGTGGTTGCCGCCCAGCATCCAGATTTGATCGCCAAATACGGCGGGCACGCTATGGCGGCGGGCCTGACATTGCCGGTGGCCAATTTTGAGCTGTTTGCACAGGCGTTCGATGCCGAAGTGCGTCGCCAGCTGCGTGAAGAAGACCTGACCGGGCGCCTGTTGTCAGATGGCAGCCTGGCCGTCGAAGAGTTCCACCTCGAACTGGCACGGGCGTTACGCACGGCCGGGCCGTGGGGGCAGCACTTCCCGGAGCCGTTGTTCCACGGTGTTTTTCAGCTAGTCGAACAGCGCATTGTCGGTGAGCGACATTTGAAAGTGGTGCTCAAAACCGAATGCGGCAGCGTGAAACTCGATGGCATCGCGTTTGGCATCGACCGTGAGGTGTGGCCCAACCCGACCATCCGTTTTGTAGAGCTGGCCTACAAACTGGACCTCAACGAGTTTCGTGGCAATGAAACCGTGCAATTAATGATTGCCCATATTGAGCCGCGCTAACCCTCGGTGATTTATTGAGGCCTCTGCCTGAATGTGAACCCCACCTCTTTCAGTGTTGTCGACTAGTCTCTGGGTACTGCTTGGTCGCCAACACGGGTCTGAGCAGCTTGGAGCCCGCCCACTGAAATGAGAGGTGACCCATGAGCCTGCTGCTCGAACCCTATTCCCTGCGCCAATTGATCTTTCCTAACCGCATCGCGGTCTCGCCGATGTGCCAATACTCCAGCGTCGACGGCTTGGCCAATGACTGGCACCTGGTGCACCTGGGCAGCCGTGCGGTGGGTGGCGCGGGGCTGGTCTTCACCGAGGCCACCGCCGTCACCGCCGATGGCCGCATCACCGCCCAAGACCTTGGGTTGTGGGATGACCAACACATTGAACCGCTGCAACGCATCACCCGCTTCATTCGGGCACAAGGCGCGGTCGCAGGTATCCAATTGGCTCACGCCGGACGCAAGGCCAGCACCCATCGCCCGTGGTTGGGCAAGCACGGCAGCGTGAAAGTCGAAGAGGGCGGCTGGGTGCCGGTGGGGCCATCGCCCATCGCCTTCGACCCCCAACACACCGCACCCACCCAACTGGACGAGGGTCAGATTCAGGACGTGATTCAAGCCTTTGTCGACGCCGCCAAACGTGCGTTAGAGGCGGGTTTTTCAGTGGTTGAGGTGCACGCCGCGCATGGTTACTTGCTGCATCAATTCCTCTCGCCGTTGAGCAACCAGCGCCGCGACCAGTACGGCGGCTCCTTCGAAAACCGTATTCGTCTGGTCCTGCAAGTCACCGAAGCGGTGCGTGAAGTGTGGCCACAAGAGCTGCCGTTATTCGTGCGGGTCTCGGCCACCGACTGGGTGGAAGACGGCTGGAACCCCGACGAAACCGTTGAACTGGCGCGGCGCCTCAAAGCGTTGGGTGTGGACCTGATTGACGTGTCATCGGGCGGCACCGCGGCCAACGCAGAAATCCCCGTGGGGCCGGGTTACCAGACGCGCTTTGCCGAGCGCATTCGCAAAGAGTCAGGCATCGCTACCGGCACGGTAGGCATGATCACCGAGCCGGCGCAGGCCGAGCATATATTGCGCACCGGTCAGGCCGACTTGATCCTGCTGGCGCGTGAACTGCTGCGCGACCCTTACTGGGCCTTGCACGCCGATGACGACCTGGGCGGCAAACAGGCCACCTGGCCTGCCCAATACCAGCGGGCGACCCATCGCGATCAACCGATTCATGAATCGGACCTGCGTGATTGAAACGCCGCTGTGCGATTTGCGCTGGAGGAGTGTCTGATAACGCTGCGGGGCAGGGCGTTATCGGCTGCACTTAATGTGGGCCTGGCCTACGCGGCGCAACATCTGGAAGCAATCGAACTGACCATAGCCGCTGATGGGGCACTACTCTGTCGGCCTGCTTTTTTCCTTAACCCCGTTGCTAGAGGCCTTGTATGAACACTCGTGGATTACTCGATCAGTTACTCAAGTCTGGCCAGGAATTGTTACAGAACAAAACCGGTGCTGCCAAAAGCAGCGCGGGAGCTGACAAAGGCGGGTTAGGCGGCCTGTTGGGCGGCGCTGGCGGGTTGGGCGGCTTGCTTTCGGGTGCGGGCGGTGGAGCGTTGGCGGCGGGCGCAATGGGCCTGCTGCTGGGCAACAAAAGCGCGCGCAAAATTGGCGGCAAGGCCATCACCTACGGTGGTTTGGCGGCTTTGGGCGTGTTGGCCTACAAAGCCTATGGCAACTGGCAGGCCAACCAGGGCAGCGCGCCCCAAACCGAGCCGCAAACCGTTGATCGCCTGCCGCCACCGCAAGTTGAGCAGCACAGCCGGGCCATCCTTAAAGCGTTAATCGCGGCGGCCAAGGCCGATGGCCACATTGACGACCGTGAGCGTCAACTGATCGAGGGCGAGTTCAGCAAATGTAACAACGACCCCAAGACACAGGAGTGGCTGCAAGCCGAGCTGATCAAACCGTTGGACCCGGCCGAAGTGGCCCTCGCGGCGAGCACGCCGGAAATGGCGGCTGAAATGTACATCGCCAGCGTGATGCTGGTGGATGAAGACAGCTTCATGGAACGTTCGTATCTGGATGAACTGGCCAGGCAGCTAAAGCTTGATCCGGCGTTGAAAAACGAACTTGAAAAGCAGGTTAAACAGGCTTAAGGGTGAGGATTTGCTTAGGGTAGCGTCGCAAAGACACGCGCAGTCCGCGACCTGCTTTAGATCTGCTTTTGACGTGGCTTTTGATCTACCCGCCCCTTCGGGACAGACGTGTCGGGCCAAGGATGGCCCGTCACGGCGTGCCCCCGCAACAGCACCTGCGCTCAGCCTCCTGTGAGGATCTTCGTCGTTCAACCCATTTGAGTGACGGCAGTTGCATCGCTAAAAGCAGCAGTAAGCCACCTGGGGATCACGGGTTTTCGGGAGGTTTCACACACGCCATCGACCTCAAACACTTGGCCACCACGCCAGCGATGTGACTGCGTGATGGCTGTGACGTGCTCAGCGTGCTGGGCTGGCGCCTGCAACCCACCTCAAGCGGCTGTGTGCCAAGCCGCTCGCCGCCACATGAGGTGGCGGCCTGGCGGTAGAACGCCCTGATGATGTCGCCTTGGCGATTACAGATGTAATCCTAGGTAAGTTTTTTACCTGATCCATGTGAGATCGGTCTCAAACCTCGTGCGAATCATCCTGCACCCTCGGCTATACTCCCCTTCATTTGAACGGCACCCGAGGATCGACTGTGAAGAACTGGACGTTACGCCAACGCATCTTGGCGAGCTTTGCCGTAATCATTGCCATCATGCTGTTGATGATCGTCGCAGCGTATTCACGCCTGGTCTCGATTGAAACCAGTGAAGAGAAAGTGCGCACCGACTCCATTCCCGGTTTGTATTACAGCTCCATGATCCGCAGTGCCTGGGTCGACAGTTACGTTCAGACCTTGCACCTGATGAATGATGTAACCGGTCGCCCGCTCACCAAAGAGGAAAAAGACCTCTACACGTCCTATGAAGCTCGTCTGGAAAAAGAACTGGCCGGTTATCGCTCGACCATCAGCGACGGCACGGATGAGTCGGAATATGAAGCGTTTTTAGTGCGCCATAAAGCCTACGACGCCTCGCTGGACACGGTGGTCGCGCTGTTCGAAAAGAACGACATGGATCAAGCTCGGCGCCTGCTGGTAGAGCAACTGACGCCCGCGTGGAACGCAGGCCGTCAGCAACTCAATAAAGTGATTGAAGACAACCAAAACTCGGCCATTCATGCCAGCAACAACATTTCTGACGCGGTGCTGGCGGCCAAGGCCAGCATGCTGGTGTCAGTGCTGATTGCCGTGATCGCGGCCAGTGTGTGCGGCTTCCTGTTGCTGCGCGCGATTATGTCGCCGATGCAGCGCATTGTGTCGATCCTCGAAGTGATGCGTTCCGGTGACTTGAGCAAGCGCCTGAACCTGGAGCGTAAAGACGAGTTCGGCGCTGTCGAAACTGGCTTCAACGACATGATGGCCGAATTGACGGCGCTGGTGTCTCAGGCCCAGCGCTCCTCGGTGCAGGTCACGACGTCGGTCACTGAAATCGCCGCCACCTCCAAGCAGCAACAGGCCACCGCCACTGAAACCGCCGCCACCACCACTGAAATCGGCGCCACGTCGCGCGAAATCGCGGCCACCTCGCGTGATCTGGTACGTACCATGACCGAAGTCACGTCGGCGGCCGACCAAGCCTCGATTTTGGCCGGTTCCGGGCAACAGGGCCTGGCGCGGATGGAAGACACCATGCATCAGGTCATGGGGGCGGCCGATCTGGTGAACGCCAAGCTGGCGATTCTGAACGAGAAGGCCGGCAATATTAATCAGGTGGTGGTGACCATCGTTAAAGTGGCCGACCAAACCAACCTGCTGTCGCTCAACGCTGCGATTGAGGCCGAGAAAGCCGGTGAATACGGACGCGGCTTTGCCGTGGTGGCCACCGAAGTGCGCCGCTTGGCTGACCAGACGGCCGTGGCCACGTATGACATTGAGCAAATGGTGCGTGAGATTCAGTCCGCCGTGTCGGCGGGTGTGATGGGCATGGACAAGTTTTCCGAAGAGGTGCGCCGTGGCATGTCCGAGGTGCAGCAGGTGGGCGAGCAGTTGTCACAGATCATTCATCAGGTGCAGGCCCTCGCGCCTCGTGTGTTGATGGTCAATGAAGGCATGCAGGCACAAGCCACCGGCGCCGAGCAGATCAACCATGCGCTGGTGCAGTTGGGCGATGCCAGCAGCCAGACCGTTGAGTCCTTGCGCCAGGCCAGCTTTGCCATTGACGAGCTGAGCCAGGTGGCGGTCGGGCTGCGCAGCGGCGTTTCGCGATTCAAAGTCTGATGAGCGAACCTCTCGCCCCGCGCGAAGTCGCCAAAGCGTCGAAAAACAGCCTTTTTCTGGTGTTTTATATTGGCGCCGAGCGCTATGCCTTACAGGCTATCGACGTGGTTGAAGTGTTGCCGCGTTTGCCGCTTAAACCCATCGCCCATGCGCCCGCGTGGGTGGCAGGGGTGTTTGCGCATCGTGGCCAGATGGTGCCGGTGATTGATGTGAGTGCCATGACCTTTGGCCAACCGGCCGTCGAGCGCACCAGTACCCGCCTGGTGTTGGTCAATTATCAGGGCCGTTTGTTGGGGCTGGTGCTGGAGCAGGCCAACGAGATGTTGCGCTGCAACCCGGCGGACTTTCAGCCCTATGGGCTGGATAACCGCGAGGCACCTTATTTGGGACCGGTGCGCAAAGATGCGCAGGGGTTGTTGCAGTGGATTCGCGTCAACGACCTGCTAACGCCAGCAGTACGCGGTTTGTTGTTCACTGACGCGGACCCCGATCTGTCTGGGCAGGCCCGCGCATGAGTGCTGATCAGCGTTTTTTTGACTTTCTTAAACGTCAGATCGGTCTGGATGTGGCGTCAGTAGGGCCGGCGATTATTGAGCGGGCCGTGCGCCAGCGGTGTACGGCATTGAACATGGCCGACCACGATCAGTATTGGCAGTGGCTCAATAGCTCGCAGGACGAGCAGCAAGCGCTGATCGAATCAGTGATCGTGCCCGAGACCTGGTTTTTCCGTTATCCCGAATCCTTTGTCACGCTGGGACGGCTGGCCCGCGAGCGTCTGGCGGCGCACAGCAGCCCACGGGTGCTGCGCATTTTGAGCCTGCCGTGTTCTACCGGCGAAGAGCCTTATTCGATTGCGATGGCGATGTTTGACGCAGGCTTTGCCGCGCATCAGTTCAAGGTCGATGCGCTGGATGTCAGCCCGCTGTCGGTGCAGCGCGCCCAGCGGGCGGTGTATGGCAAAAACTCATTTCGCGGGCAGAACATCGAATTTCGTGAGCGCTATTTCACCCTTGAGGAGGACGGCTATCAGCTGTGCGCGCGGGTGCGTGAGCAGATCACGTTCCATGTGGGTAACCTGCTCGACCCTGCACTGATGGCCAACCAACCCGCGTATGACTTCGTGTTTTGCCGCAATCTGCTGATTTACTTCGATCTCATAACGCAGAAGCAAGCACTGGACGCGCTCAAACGCATGACGCGTACCGATGGTGTGTTGTTTATCGGCCCGGCCGAGGGCAGCCTGCTCAACGGGTTGGGCATGCGCTCAATCAATGCGCCGCAGTCGTTTGCGTTTTGCCACAGCCAGGAGCCGCCGCCTGCGGTGATGCCCCCACGGGTGGAGCGCAAGCCGCAAGCGCGGCCTTTGCCGCCGCTCACAGCGCCCGTCAGTCGCCCCTTTATTGCCCGCCCGCAAACGCTCACGCAGCCGTCAGCGCCCACGTTGGACGAACCCGCGCAATTGCTCGAAAAAATCGCCACGCTGGCCAATGAAGGTAATAGCCGCCAAGCGCGGGCCGCTTGTGAGCTGAGCTTGCAACGCCACGGCCCGCAGGCGCAGGTGTTTTATTGGTTGGGCCTGC
This sequence comes from Pseudomonas sp. TWR3-1-1, assembly GCF_049896545.1. Classification (NCBI taxonomy): domain Bacteria; kingdom Pseudomonadati; phylum Pseudomonadota; class Gammaproteobacteria; order Pseudomonadales; family Pseudomonadaceae; genus Pseudomonas; species Pseudomonas sp. TWR3-1-1. Next base: position 409,742 of record NZ_JAFCUO010000003.1, on the reverse strand, counting down.
TCAGTGATGTCGAAGGGCAGACCGCCCAGGCGCAAGCGTTCTATCGCAAGGCGTTGTATCTGGAACCTCAACATGCCCAGGCGCTGGCGCAGTTGGCCGCGTTGCTGGCCTCGTTGGGCGATGTCGCCGGTGCCCAGCGTTTGCAGGCCCGAGCTGCGCGCAATGAGCGTTCGGTTCAGAGTGAGCGTAAACAATGAACGGTTTAACAGCCCAAAGCTTGATCCACACCGAAGCCCTGGCGATTGATGATTGCTGGAACCGCATCGGTGTTTATGGCAATAAATCCTGCCCGTTATTGACTGAGCATATTCACTGTCGCAACTGTTCGGTGTACTCGGCAGCGGCAACCCGCTTGCTTGATCGCTATTCATTTGAGCAGGACGGCCAAGACCTTGCCGCTGCGCCCGACCTTGAACATAAAGTGGCGACACGTTCGCTGATGATGTTTCGCATGGGCGGTGAATGGTTGGGACTGGCCACCGGTTGCCTGGACGAGGTGGCGCCGATGCAGTCGATCCATTCGTTGCCCCACCAGCGTTCGCGTGCCTTGTTGGGCGTTGCCAACGTGCGGGGTACGCTGGTGCCTTGCCTGTCGCTGGTCGAATTGCTGGGGCTGGACCCGACCGTGACCGTGAGCGTGACGGCATCACAGCGGGTGATGCCGCGCATGCTGATTGTGGCCGCGCCGGGCGGGCCGGTGGTGCTGCCGGTGGATGAAGTCGACGGCATTCATAACATTGAACAACGGGTGTTAAACACCGCATCGCTCTCGGGCGAGCACGCCAGCGCCAAATTCACCCGGGGTGTGTTGCCGTACAAGGCCCGCAGCCTGCGCTGGCTGGATGAAGAGCAATTGCTCAGCGCCATTACCCGGAGCCTCACATGACCCCCGAGCAAATGCGCGATGCCTCGTTGCTGGAGCTGTTCAGCCTGGAGGCTGAAACCCAAACTCAAGTACTGAATGCGGGTTTACTGGCGCTGGAGCGCAACCCGACTCAGGCCGATCAGCTTGAAGCGTGCATGCGCGCGGCGCATTCGCTCAAAGGTGCAGCGCGCATTGTCGGGGTGGATGCCGGGGTCAGCGTCTCTCATGTGATGGAGGATTGCCTGGTCAGCGCTCAGGAAGGCCGCTTGTACCTGTTGCCTGAGCACATTGATGCCTTGTTGCAAGGCACTGACCTGTTGATGCGCATTGCAACACCGGGCAACACGGTCAGCGCGGCGGATGTCGAGGCCTATGTGGCGCTGATGAATCGCCTGCTCGATCCCTCGCAAATTCCCGCGCCAGTGGTAGCCCCGGTTTTTGATGTGTCGCAACTGCTGCTGGCACCCCAGCCGCAGGCGCCGCAACCCACGTTCGAGCCGCCGCTGGCGGCTGAACCTGCACAGCGTCCGCAACGGCGCACGGAAAGTGGCGAGCGGGTACTGCGCGTCACCGCAGAGCGCCTCAACAGCTTGCTGGATTTATCCAGTAAGTCGCTGGTCGAAACCCAGCGGCTCAAGCCTTATCTGGCCACGTTGCAGCGCCTTAAGCGGATCCAGAGCACCAGCCTGCGGGCGTTGGACAGCCTCGGTGATCAACTCAAAGTGGTCGGTCTGAGCCATGAGGCGCAAGAAGCCTTGGCTGAGGCCCGGCGCTTGTTGGCCGAATCACAGCACGTGCTCAGTGAGCAGACCGCTGAGCTGGACGAGTTCGGCTGGCAGGCGAGCCAGCGCGCGCAGTTGCTGTATGACACGGCGCTGGCATGCCGCATGCGGCCCTTCGCCGATGTATTGGCCGGGCAAGAGCGCATGGTGCGTGACCTGGGCCGCAGCCTGGGCAAGCAGATACGCCTGGAAATTGAAGGCGAAAAAACCCAGGTTGACCGCGACGTATTGGAAAAGCTCGAGGCACCCCTTACCCATTTGCTGCGTAACGCGGTTGATCACGGCATCGAGTTGCCCGAGCAGCGGTTGTTGGCGGGTAAACCGGTTGAAGGGCTGATTCGCTTGCGAGCCTCGCATCAGGCCGGTTTGCTGGTGCTGGAATTGAGCGATGACGGCGCGGGGGTGGACCTTGAACGCTTGCGCCGCACCATCGTCGAGCGCCAGCTTTCGACCGAATCCACGGCCGCCCAGCTCAGTGAAGAAGAGCTGCTGACCTTTCTGTTTTTGCCCGGCTTCAGCCTGCGCGACACCGTGACCGAAGTGTCCGGGCGCGGGGTGGGGCTGGACGCCGTGCAGCACATGGTGCGCCTGCTACGCGGGGCGATTGTGCTGGAGCAAACGGGGGGGCAGGGCAGCCGTTTCCATTTGGAAGTGCCGCTGACCTTGTCGGTGGTGCGCAGCCTGGTGGTGGAGGTCGGCGACGAAGCCTACGCCTTCCCGCTGGCGCATATCGAACGCATGCGCGATCTGCAACCCGACGACATCGTACAGCTCGAAGGGCGCCAGCATTTTTGGCATGAGGGCCGCCACGTAGGCTTGGTCGCCGCCAGCCAGTTGCTGCAACGCCCGCCCAGCCAGAACGATGACGAAACCCTCAAAGTGGTGGTGATTCGCGAGCGCGATGTGGTCTACGGGGTGGCGGTGGAGCGTTTTATCGGCGAGCGCACGTTGGTCGTATTGCCCCTCGATCCGCGTCTGGGCAAGGTGCAGGATATTTCGGCCGGTGCGTTGCTTGATGACGGCTCGCCGGTGCTGATCGTTGACGTCGAAGACATGCTGCGGTCTGTCGACAAACTGCTCAATACCGGGCGTCTTGAGCGTATTGACCGGCGTAATCGGCACACGGCCGAATTGGCCCGCAAGCGTATTTTGGTGGTCGACGATTCGCTCACCGTGCGTGAGCTACAACGCAAGTTGCTGCTCAATCGCGGCTATGAAGTGGCGGTGGCGGTCGATGGCATGGACGGCTGGAATGCATTGCGTGCTGAACACTTCGATTTGTTGATTACCGACATCGACATGCCACGCATGGACGGTATCGAGTTGGTGACCTTGTTACGCCGCGATAACCGTTTGCAGTCGATGCCGGTGATGGTGGTGTCCTATAAAGATCGTGAAGAAGACCGTCGGCGCGGCCTGGACGCAGGAGCCGACTACTATTTAGCCAAAGCCAGTTTCCATGACGATGCGCTGCTCGATGCAGTGGTTGAGCTCATTGGAGGAGCCCAGACATGAGAATTGCCATCGTCAACGACATGCCCATGGCGGTTGAAGCCTTGCGCCGGGCGTTGGCATTCGAGCCGGCCCATCAGGTGATCTGGGTGGCGCGAGACGGCGCAGAAGCGGTTTTGCTGTGCGCCGAAAACACCCCTGACTTGATCTTGATGGACCTGATCATGCCGGTCATGGACGGTGTGGAAGCCACCCGCCGGATCATGGCAGAAAGCCCCTGTGCGATTGTGATCGTGACGGTCGACCGTCAGCAAAATGTGCACCGTGTGTTCGAAGCCATGGGCTTTGGCGCGCTGGATGTGGTGGACACACCGGCTTTGGGCGCGGGTAACGCCAGAGAGGCCGCCGCGCCGTTGCTGCGTAAAATCTTGAACATTGGCTGGTTGGTGGGCCAACCCGACAAACGGGTAAAACCGGTGGACACCCCGCCACGTCAGCACAGCATGCGCCACGGTCTAGTGGCCATTGGTTCATCGGCGGGAGGGCCAGCCGCCCTCGAAACACTGCTAACAGGGCTGCCGAGGCAGTTTGAGGCGGCGATTGTACTGGTTCAGCACGTTGATCAGGTGTTTGCAGCCGGTATGGCCGAATGGCTCAGCAGCTCGTGCGGGGTCGATGTACGTTTGGCCCGCGATGGTGAAGCGCCCCAGCCCGGCACGGTGTTGCTGGCCGGCACCAACCACCATATCCGGCTCTTGAAAAACGGCACGCTGGCCTACACGGCAGAGCCGGTGAACGAAATTTATCGGCCCTCGATTGATGTGTTCTTCGAGAGTGTTGCCAGGTTCTGGAATGGCGAGGCCGTGGGGGTGCTGCTGACCGGTATGGGCCGTGATGGCGCGCAAGGGCTCAAACTCATGCGCCAGCAAGGCTTTTTGACCATTGCCCAGGACCAACAGAGCAGCTCGGTATACGGCATGCCCAAAGCGGCCGCGGCGATTGATGCCGCGGTTGAAATTCGACCCTTGGACAAGATTGCGCCACGCTTGCTGGAGATATTTGGCAAATGAGTGACAAACCCCGGCAGGACTGGCTTGAAGGTGGTAATTCAGGTGAACGCGCATGAATGACTTGCAGTTGGACGACGTCAAAAACGACGAAAACGCAGCGATGGTGTTGCTGGTCGACGATCAGGCGATGATCGGCGAGGCCGTGCGCCGGGGGTTGGCCCTTGAGCAAAACATCGACTTCCACTTTTGTGCCGACCCGCACCAGGCCATCGCGCAAGCCATTCGCATCAAACCGACCGTGATTTTGCAGGATCTGGTGATGCCCGGCCTCGACGGCCTGACGCTGGTGCGCGAATACCGCAATCATCCGGCGACCAAAGACATCCCCATTATTGTGCTCTCCACCAAAGAGGACCCGCTGATCAAGAGCGCGGCCTTTGCGGCAGGGGCCAATGACTATTTGGTGAAACTGCCCGACAACATCGAGCTGGTGGCGCGCATTCGCTATCACTCGCGCTCCTACATGACGCTGTTGCAGCGCGATGCGGCCTACCGTGCGCTGCGGGTGAGCCAGCAGCAACTGTTGGACACCAACCTGGTGCTGCAACGGTTGATGAACTCTGACGGCCTGACCGGGCTGTCCAATCGTCGTCACTTTGACGAGTACCTTGAACTGGAATGGCGGCGTGCTTTGCGTGAACAAACCCAGTTGTCGTTGCTGATGATCGACGTGGACTACTTCAAGTCGTTCAACGACACCTTTGGCCATCTGGACGGTGATGAAGCGTTGCGCAAAGTGGCCGCCTCCATCCGCGATGCCAGCAGTCGACCCTCCGACTTGCCTGCGCGTTACGGCGGTGAAGAGTTTGCCATCGTGCTGCCCAACACCTCTCAGGGCGGAGCACGCCTGGTAGCAGAAAAACTGCGTCAGGCCGTTGCGGCGTTGAAGATTGCACACATCTCGCCCGCCGAGGGCAGCAGCCTCACGATCAGCATTGGGCTGGCCACGCTCACGCCGCAACACAGCGGCAATTGCCGCGAATTGATTTCGGCGGCGGACAAGGGGTTGTACCTGGCCAAAAACAACGGGCGCAACCAAGTGGGTATCGAGTAAGCGAACTCTCGTCAGGCTCCCCGTAGCTGCTGGCGCAGGCTGCGTCTGTGCGTGCAGATGCAGCCCGGGCCGGGCGTTAGTCGCCTTTCTTTCTGAGCAGCATCAGCCCGGTGGAGTACGCCGTTTTATAACGGCCAGCGCAGTAGTGTGCATACAGCGTTTGGTAGTAGTCAGTGATCGCCTGTTCGCGGATAGTTTCGTCGAACTGGCGGCGTACCTGCGTACTGGCGCCCCAATGCCAGTCCCTGAAGTCGCTGAAGTTCTCAAACTCGACGGTTTCCTCAATGCGCTGTGCGCGCACCATGTCAAAGTCGTGCAGGGTGTCCAGAATGTCCCGGCGGCTGAACCTGAAGTCATCAAACACCACCGGTTCAGTGATGCAGGGGTATTGATGGCGGATCTCCATCAAGGCTCGCTCTTGTATAAAACGCTCGTCCGGCAAGTAATCGAAATCCAGCGCGCAGGACAAAAACAAGTCACCCCCGGGCCTGATGGCGGCCGACAGTTTGTCGATCACGGTTTGTTCTTGTGGAATAAACCCTTGCAAGCAGGCCGCGCAAACGACGGCATCAAAGGGCGAAAAGTGGTCCAGGGAGTACGTCAGAAAGTCACTGATGATAAAACGCACGTTGGGCGCGGCATGCACCAGGTTGGCATAGGTAATTTTGTCCTTGGATTGATCGATGCCGATGTACTGTTCGATGTTGTTCAAATCCACAAACAGCAGGCTGTTGCCGGTGCCACAGCCGACATCCAGCACATTACCCTGGGGCGTTGCCAATGACAGCAGTAGCTCCAGGCAGCGTTTGTTGACCTGCCGTGAATTGCGTTGAAAGCCTTGTGGGCCACACCTCAGGTTTTCCATTGCCTTGCTCCTGGTGCTTGTTTGTACGGTCAGCCCACGGGGTGTTATCACGCGACAGCAGCGCGTTAAAGGCCGTACTGGTTAGGTATAGCGAGCTTGTTGTGATGTGCAATGAAACGCCGGGTAGTCCATTTCTCTAAAGTTGGGTAACTATTCCCAAGCTGTAGTTGTGATGTGACTTCGCCTGTTTATTGTGGCGCGCCAGCTGCAAATTCGCGGTGTGCTGTATGCCTCGTAGGGCGCCGTCATTGACGTGTTGCGCCTTGCGGGCTGCGGCAAATGGCCCATATAAGGCCGCCGGGCGGGCTGCTGTAACGGTATATTTTCGGTATACTCTTTGGCTTTGTAAAAATCGCCTACGAGTGCAGTCCGCCATGGAAATCAACCCGATCCTTAACAGCATCAAGGACCTGTCAGAGCGCTCCGAAACCATTCGGGGGTATCTTTGACTACGATCAAAAGCATGAGCGTCTGACCGAAGTCAATCGCGAGCTTGAAGATCCGAGTGTCTGGAACAACCCTTCGTACGCCCAGGAACTGGGACGCGAGCGCTCATTATTGGCGCAAATTGTAGAAACCCTCGATGAGATGCACACCGGTCTGGCCGATGCCAAAGACCTGCTGCTGATGGCTGCCGAGGAAGAAGATCAGGCCGCTGTGGATGACGTTGCCGCTGAGGTTGAACGTCTGCGCGAGTCCCTTGAAAAACTCGAATTTCGCCGCATGTTCAGTGGTGAGATGGACGCCAACAACGCTTACCTGGACATCCAGGCAGGCTCGGGCGGCACCGAAGCGCAAGACTGGGCCAATATCCTTTTGCGGATGTATTTGCGCTGGGCCGACAAGCGCGGCTTCGATGCCACCATCATGGAACTGTCTGCCGGTGAAGTGGCCGGGATCAAAGGCGCAACCGTGCACATCAAGGGTGAATACGCCTTTGGTTGGTTGCGCACCGAGATTGGCGTCCATCGTCTGGTACGCAAAAGCCCGTACGACTCGGGCAACCGTCGTCACACCTCGTTCTCGGCGGTATTCGTTTCGCCAGAGATCGACGACAACATCGAAATCGACATCAACCCCTCAGACCTGCGGATCGACACCTATCGTTCCTCCGGTGCGGGTGGTCAGCACGTAAACACCACCGACTCGGCCGTACGTATTACCCACGTACCGTCCAACACCGTGGTGAGCTGCCAGAACGAACGTTCGCAGCACGCGAACAAAGACACCGCGATGAAAATGCTGCGGGCACGTTTGTACGAGCAGGAAGTGCAAAAGCGCAACGCCGCTTCCCAGGCGCTGGAAGACACCAAGTCGGACATCGGCTGGGGTCACCAGATCCGTTCGTACGTACTCGATGCTTCGCGCATTAAAGATTTGCGTACCAATATAGAACGCAGCGATTGCGACAAAGTGCTCGACGGCGACATCGACGAGTACCTGATAGCGAGCCTGAAACAAGGGCTGTAAGTCGCGCAACACCCGTAAAGTGCGCCGCTGAGGCGCTGCCCCGTGAGGGCCGCCAACGCCCGCTCCCCCCTGCCGCAAGGCGGGGGCAACGAACCTGTGATGGAATTTTTTAAGACATGAGCGACCAACAACTCGACCCGCAAGATGTGCAACAGGAAGAAAACGCCCTGATCGCCCTGCGCAAGGAAAAACTTGCAGCCGAGCGCGCCAAGGGCAATGCCTTCCCGAACGACTTCCGCCGTGACAGCCTTTGCGCCGACCTGCAAAAGCAGTACGCGCAAGCGACCAAGGAAGAGCTGGCCGAGGCGGCCATCCCGGTCAAGGTTGCGGGTCGCATCATGCTTAACCGTGGCTCGTTCATGGTGATCCAAGACATGAGCGGTCGCATTCAGGTCTACGTCAACCGTAAAACCCTGCCGGAAGACACCCTGGCCGAAGTCAAAACCTGGGACTTGGGCGACATCATTGCCGCTGAAGGTACCCTGGCCCGTTCCGGCAAAGGCGACCTGTACGTTGAAATGACCAACGTGCGTCTGCTGACCAAATCCCTGCGTCCGCTGCCCGACAAGCACCACGGCCTGACCGACACCGAGCAGCGTTATCGCCAGCGTTACGTTGACCTGATCGTCAACGAAGACGTGCGTCACACCTTCCGTGTACGTTCGCAAGTGATTGCCCACATCCGCAGCTTCCTGATGGCACGCGACTTCCTTGAAGTCGAGACGCCGATGCTGCAAACCATCCCGGGCGGTGCTGCGGCCAAGCCGTTCGAAACCCACCACAACGCCCTTGATATGGACATGTACCTGCGTATCGCGCCAGAGCTGTTCCTCAAGCGCCTGGTGGTCGGCGGCTTTGAAAAAGTGTTCGAGATCAACCGTAACTTCCGTAACGAAGGCGTGTCGACCCGTCACAACCCTGAATTCACCATGTTGGAGTTCTATCAGGCGTACGCCGACTACGAAGACAACATGGACCTGACCGAAGAGCTGTTCCGTGAACTGGCGCAGCTGGTTCTGGGCAGCACCGACGTGCCGTACGGCGACAAAGTGTTCCACTTCGGTGAACCGTTTGTGCGTTTGTCGGTGTTCGACTCGATCCTCAAGTACAACCCTGAGCTGACCGCCGATGACCTGAACGACATCGACAAGGCGCGCGCCATCGCCAAGAAAGCCGGTGCCAAGGTGCTGGGTTTCGAAGGTCTGGGCAAATTGCAGGTGATGATTTTCGAAGAACTGGTCGAGCACAAACTGGAACAGCCGCACTTCATCACCGAGTACCCGTTCGAGGTGTCGCCACTGGCACGCCGTAACGACGATAACCCGAACGTGACCGATCGTTTCGAGCTGTTTATCGGTGGTCGTGAAATCGCCAATGCTTACTCCGAGCTCAACGATGCTGAAGATCAGGCTGAGCGCTTCATGGCTCAGGTCGCTGATAAAGACGCAGGCGACGACGAAGCCATGCACTACGACGCTGACTTTGTGCGTGCGCTGGAATACGGCATGCCGCCAACGGCCGGTGAAGGTATCGGCATCGACCGTCTGGTGATGTTGTTGACCAACTCACCGTCGATCCGCGACGTGATCCTGTTCCCGCACATGCGCCCACAAGCGTAACGTTGCGAAATAAGAAGCCGCCGCCAAGGGCGGCTTTTTATTGCCTGCTGCCCCGTGGTGTATGCCGTGCAATCGCTGGCGCAGGCGGCTATTGCGCCCAAAACGGGCGCATTTCAGGCACAGCCATCGTCTTCAATAAAAGGAAACATGCGTGAACCTTGTCCAGGCACAAACCGGTGCCGTAGATGTTGCCACGGCGGTGGCCGGTAGCGTCCAGTATCAAGGCCGTAAAGCCAGTCGACATGGCAGTGAGCAGCGTCGGCAACTGATTCTGGATGCCGCGATGCGCATTGTGTTGCGCGATGGCGTGCGCGGTGTGCGCCATCGTGCAGTCGCTGGCGAGGCGGGCGTGCCGCTCTCGGCGACCACCTATTACTTCAAAGACATCGATGACCTGATCCACGATACCTTCGCCCAGTACGTGGAGCGCAGTGCGGCCTTTATGGCCAAATTGTGGCAAAGCACTGAGGGCAAGCTGCGCGAAATGGTGGCGTACGGCGATGGCAGCCCGCAATCGCGCTCACAACTGGCCGATGAAATCGCGGCCATGACGGCGCACTATGTGGAGCACCAATTGCTGACCCGGCGTGACCAGTTGCGCGCCGAGCAGGCGTTCCATCAGGCCGCGCTGCTTAACCCTCGGCTGGCCGTACTGGTGCGGGCACACGAGCAAATATTTTTGCAGGGCACGTGTCAGATCTTTCAGGTGCTGGGTTCCAAACAGCCGCAGCAGGATGCCAATGTCTTGACGGCGATTATCGGTCGGATGGAATATCAGGCCCTACTCAATGGCGCGCAGCCAGCAGTCGACGCAGAGCGGCTCGCTATCCTCACGCGCTACATGCACTTGGTGTTGGCCGCTTTATAGAAGGATGCAGGCATGAAAGGTTGGCGCGTAATGCTTCTGGCAGTCTCGTTTTTACTGTTGAACGGTTGTCTGGTCACCTTCAAGCAAGCCCCTTTGGTGGCACAAACGGCCCCGCAGTCGCTGCTGGGAAAATGGAGCAGCAAAGACGCCTGGGGGCAGGCGCGCCATTTGAACATTCGTGCCATTGATAAAACCCGCTATCAAGCCGAGGTTTACCCCAAGGGCGACCCCAAGGCCCGTAAGCGCTACACCTTCATCGTCGCCCGGCACGGCAATCGTTGGTACGCCTCGGCGGCGTTGCCGGCAAACGTGGGTGGCGATTACACACTCAATGGCTTTGAACTGACCGACGCAGGCGAACTGGTGGTGTATGACCTTGACCTTGAGCAGATCCGTCAGGCCATCGGTCAGTCCGCGTTGAGCGGCGACACGGTGGAAACCGCCGAGGGGACTGGCGTACAGATCAACAGCCCATCGGCTAAAGTGTTTGCTTATCTGGATGACCCGGCGAACTCCGACGTGTTTGTCGAAATCGCCCGCTATCAGCGCGTGGCCAAGTAACAGCCCACATCTAAGGAGCACCGGGTGGACGATTATCAACGCACGATTCGTACCTTGTCAGACCGCATCGTGCTGGCCCAAACCCCGATCCGCGTGCTGGATGCGGTGAAGTGGGATGACAGCATCCGTCAGGGGTTTCTCAAGGCCAAGGGCAAGCAAATGCCAGCCGTGGACCGCGATTACTACCTGGGGCGGCCGCTGTCGTTTGATTCGGGCGCGGTGAAGCTGGAGTTTCAGAACATCGAACGTGATATTACCCGCCAGTTGGGTCAGTTCAACCCGGTGGGGCAGATCATGCGCCGCATGTGCAAAGAGTACCGAATGGTGGTGCGCATGCTCGAAGCGCGTGGCACTGAAGATTTCGGGCTGATCTCGCAGGAACTCTACGGCGCGGCCTCCGATGCGTTCCACGCGGGCGACCCGACGCTGGCCGATCTGGGGCTGATGATGTCGGACTATCTGGACAACATCGATGATCGCGGCGCGCTTAAAGACGAAGCCAAAACCCTGACCGCAAAAGACGCGGTGAACATGCTGCAAAGCCGACTGAACAAGGTGTTCGGTGAGGCCGAGGAGACCATCCGCGTTTTTGAGTCTGACGGCATCGTGGCCGATGCGGCGGCGGGTGCGGACTACATCAAGATTCGCACCGATGCGATGTTCAACGAACGCGATGTGCGGGCGCTGGAAGTTCACGAAGGGCTGGTGCATGTCGGCACCACGCTCAACGGGTTGAACCAACCGATCTGCACTTTTCTGGCCAAAGGCCCGCCGTCTTCGACGGTGACGCAGGAGGGGCTGGCAATTTTGATGGAAATCATCACCTTTGCCTCCTACCCCAGCCGCTTGCGCAAATTGACCAACCGCACCCGCGCCATTCACATGGTGGAGGAGGGCGCAGACTTTATGCAGGTGTATGAGTTCTTCCGTGAGCAAGGCTTTGAAATGCCTGAAAGCTATGGCAATGCGAGCCGGGTATTCCGTGGGTCAGTGCCCAATGGCCTGCCATTCACCAAAGACTTGTCCTACCTCAAGGGCTTCATCATGGTTTACAACTACATTCAGTTGGCCGTGCGTAAAGGCAAGCTGGAGCAAGTGCCGCTGTTGTTTTGTGGCAAGACCACGCTGGAAGACATGCGCACCCTGCGCCAGTTGGTGGATGAAGGGCTGGTGGTGGCGCCCAAATACTTGCCTGAGCAGTTTCGTGACATGAACGCGCTGGCGGCCTGGATGTGCTTCTCCAACTTCCTCAATCATTTGAGCCTGGACCGGATCGAAGCGGATTATTCCAACATCCTGTAACGCTTCGGTAGCGCCCGCGGGGTGACAGGCCCCTCTTTAATAGGATTGCTCCATGAAAGCCCTGGCTGCACTCTGCCTGCTGCTTGCCCTCAGCGGATGCAGCTCGCTGCTGTTTTACCCCGAACCCGGCCAGCCCGTTACGCCGACGGCGGCGGGGCTGGCGTACCGCGACGTCACGTTGACCGCCAGCGACGGCACCCGCCTGCACGGCTGGTGGTTGCCGGCCAAACCCGGTGTGCCGCTCAAGGGCACGGTGCTGCACTTGCACGGCAATGGTGGCAACCTGGCTTATCACTTGGGGGCTGCCGCGTGGTTACCCGCCGAGGGCTATCAGGTGTTGATGCTTGATTACCGGGGTTACGGCCTGTCACAAGGCTTGGCCCGTTTACCCGAGGTGTATCAAGACATCGACGCGGCGTTCGACTGGTTGCAACACCAACCGCAAGCCCAAGGTGTGCCGTTGATTGTGCTGGGGCAAAGCCTGGGCGGCGCGATGGGGGTTCACTATTTGAGCAAACACCCGCAGCAGCGGGCGCGCGTCACAGCGCTGGTGCTTGACGGCGTACCGGCCAGTTACCGTGAGGTCGGGCAGTTTGCCTTGAGCACTTGGTGGCTGACGTGGCCGCTGCAAGTCCCGCTGTCGTGGCTGGTGCCGGACGCTGACAGCGCGCTGTACGCGATACCGGACATGGGTAATCTGCCGATGCTGATCTTCCACAGTGTGGATGACCCGGTCGTGCCGCTTTCCAACGGCATCCGGTTGTATCAAGCTGCGCCCCCGCCCAAGGTGCTGCAATTAACGCGCGGCGGGCATGTGCAGACGTTTGCCGACCCGACCTGGCGTCTCGTGATGCTGCGTTATCTGCAAGACCCGCAACACTTCAATGGCGTGCGGCGCCTGGGTGAAATCCCCAATTACCCCGCCACCCCGAATTCGAAAAACGTTGAACCAGAGAGCCAACCATGAGTGAAGAACGTAACGCCATCCCGCTAATCATCACCGGTATTTGCACCATCATCGGCACCGTGGGTGTGCTGTGGTATTACGGTTATTTGCATTTCGCCAAGCCCGAAGATGCCCTGTTGCTCAGCGACTTCACGATGCTCAAAACCATTCCCGGTGAAGATTACAAAGTGTCGCTGACCCCGGCCAACCAAGTGGCGCAGTGCGTCGATGGCATCATCGTGCTGTTCGACACCGAGCAGAAAGGCCTGACCGGTGTGTTGGTGAACAACAAGAAACAAGCCGTGCGTTGCCTGGGCCAGGAAACGCCACGCCTGGAGCAGTAAAGCCCTGTGCCAGGCGCGAGTGGGCATCGTGCCTGGCGCCTGGTGATCAGGTGCGCTTGGTGACTTCAGTCCACAGCGTATCCGTATTACCAGGGGCCCAGTCTGGAACGTACGAAATATGCGCTTGCAGGCACTTCCAGTTTTTCTTTTCGTGGCTAACCAGGTCGTTGTTTTTATAGGACGTATTGAGTGACCAGGCCGGGTACTGCGAGCCTCCCTCGTCTGTGTCGGTTTTGACCGTCAGCACATTGCTGGGCACTGACCATTGCGCGCGTTGATCCAAGGCCGCCACGAAGTAGCGGTATTGAGTGATCGGTGTCAGCCCGGTGTCTTCAAACGTTGTCTGGCTTGCGCTCACCCGTTTGATCTCGTGCCCGTCACGGTAAATGACGTAGTGGGTTATCGGGCTGTGGCTGGTGGATGCTCCCCACATCAGGCTCACACCTGTCGCGGTTTGTACCATGCTGTGCAGGTTTTTGGGCGGTGTAGGGGGTGCGTCTTCTCCTCCTTCACTCAGCGTATTGACTTCAATGGCACGGCTGGGGGCCGAAAGATTGCCGTTCTCATCGATGGCGCTGATGAAGTAGGTGTAAAGCGTTTGCGCAGCGACGCTGTTGTCAGTCCAGTTGAGCAGGGGGGCTTCAATGTCGACGGTCGTGATGCCGTTACGGGTCAGTCGATAGTAAGCGATAGGGTAAGTGCCGCTCGACGCACTCCACGACAAGGCCACTTGTTTGTCAGTCACCTCAGTGGTCGCCAGATCCGCTGGCGTGGTGGGGCGCTCATCGGACCCGGTGTCCACGAAGTCCAGGTCCAGCACCTGGTAAAACGCCATGGGGGTGTCTGCCACTTCCCAAACCGCCAGCAACACGTGGTAGCCCACACGTTCAGGCAGAGGGAGCTGATGGTGGGTCGGTGATGGCGGTCTCAATGCATTAGGGTGTGCCCAAAACGGCTGCAGGTTGTTCTGTACGGTGTAAAAGGGTTCTGCTTCAAATTGATCGCGTGCCAATGCTCGCTGAGGGTCCCAGTCGGCGGTCGTTATAAAGTAGTTCCAGCGCCGTGTGGGGTGGTTGGCAGTGAAGTTCCAGGAAATGTCTAAAACATCCCCGCCCCGAACCTCATGTTTTCTCCAGTGCGTGCCCGGCTCATCGAGCATCAGGCCGGTGAGCTGGTTAGCGCTGGCGATCTTGCCGTCCGGTGGTGCAGCCGCGTTGGCGATATCGTCCGGGGCGTAGGCGTCGAGGATGCCGGCGCCAAGACTTGGGAAGAACTTGCCGCTCTCGCGCTGGTTCAAAGCGCCCTCATCCAAATCGCCCTCATCCAAATCGCCCGCAAGCCATGCAAAGTAGGCACGCGATGCCGGTGAGAAAATATGACCGTGGCGCAGGTTTTTGCTTTTGCTGATGACATTGTTTGTTCGAACGTTGGACATGGTATGCCTCGGGTGCAGTGAGTACTTTGATAAAGCAGCCTTTAAATCAGACGCGCTGCCACACAGAGGTGGCTTTGTCCGGCGTCCAGAACAGCGTTGAGGTGTGCTGCATGGCACACCGGTACACGTGGCCCAGGTAACTCACGCGCGCGTTGTCTGCATACCAGGTTGCGTTTATCCACGCCGGGTCGGTCTCGCCATTGCCCGGCGTACGCACCGTCAAAACGGGGCTTAAATCGGAGCTGTTGCCTTGGGTGTCTTTGGCGAGTATTTGATAGCTGTAAGTGATGTCAGGGCCTAGCCCCTTATCGACAAACGTGAGGGCGTCGACTTGCCCGCAAGGTTTGCCATCGCGGTACAGCCAATAGTGTTTGATCGGGTGAGGGCCTGAGGAGGGTTGCCAATTGAGTGTGACGGACGAGGCAGTCTGAGCCGTTGAGTTGAAATTGCGCGGTGTGGACGGTTGTTGTGGCTGCGGTGTTTCACCCCCCGAGACATACCCGTAACGCGTAATAAACTCCCAGTTATAAGCCTCCCCCGATTTTGGGCGACCGTTGTCCCAATTGATCGACCACGTCATCAGGCCTTTAATCGCCAGCTGCGCCTGTTCCAGTCGCAGCAGTGCCTGTGTCACTGCTTGGGGGTCAACCACATAGCCGTTGTCGGCGGCATCATTGTTACTGGGCAGGCCAATCACAAATTTTTCAGGCGGGATGTGAATAAAACCGCGAGAGCCAGTGACGATGCTGTGGGTCAAGAAGTACAGAAAGTCCTCCTTCACGGCATTGTCGTTTTGTTTCAGGTTGCCGAAACCTTCGACCCATACGCCATCAGTGCCCTGATTATAAAACTGCGGGGCAATGAAGTCGTACTCGCCCTCCAGTGAAGTAATGTACGGCACATAACTTGCCCCGGTGCGTAGATAGGGAAACTCGGGCGCCATGCTGATGATGAAATGTTTGCCTTGCTCGCGGTAAAACTGTTTGACCCGTTTTAGCGCCGCCGGAATAACCGTTTGATTGTCCTCAGCCGTAATGGCGGCTTGTTCCAGGTCGATATCCAGACCGTCGAAACCATACGTTTCTACCAGGTCAATAATCCGTTGCACGAGGGCGTTTTCATCGCCGCTCGACAATTCAATGTGTGCATCGGCACCGCCCAGGGATATCAGCACTGAACGGCCTTGAGCGTTCAGCATATCCACTTGCCGGCGAAACTCTGCATCCGATTGGTTATAGGGGGTAAAGGTGGGGATGTGATCCGCACTGCCGGGTGAAACCTTCATGAATGCCACGGCCACGACGTTGTACTGCTCGGGTATATCAATGAGCTCCATATTCTTGAAGAAACCCTGTCGATAACCGCTGCCGCTCCATTCCCCCTCTGCCCAGTTATGCCAAAAGCCCATGACTATTTTTTTGTTACTGATATCGGGCATGTCTAACGTGGAGCAAGCAAGGCGAGGTGTTTTGCGTGATTGAACCATATGGGTTTCCCAGCTCTACGAGTGTGCATTGATGGGTGCGCAAGTGCCCGGGGGGACGTGAGTTCGCCGTGGCCCGTGCAGGTCTGCTTTTTATAATCAGAGTGTTATGTATAGAGGCAGAACCGGGCGGTGGGTACTGTCAGAACTGACAGTTCATTAAGCTCAATTGGAATATTTAACGTGGGGGCAGTGTGTTTATACAAAGCGGCCCTGTTTGCAGGGCAGTGACTTGCGTACCGCTAAAGGCGCGTCAAGACGTCTTCACAGTGCGCAACCAGCCAGGCTAGCCCCGGCGTACGCATGAATTGCTCAGCGTAGGTGTCGGATAAAAAAACACCCCGGCATCAGGACGGATGTCCGATGCCGGGGTGTTGTGTACTACGCGGCTTTTACGACGCGTTTACTGCATCGACGAACGCGGCGCTACGGGCTGGTTGTCGTTGGAGATAGTCACTTCAACGCGGCGGTTCTGGGCACGACCGGAGTTGGTGGCATTGCTGGCCACCGGGTATTCCTTGCCATAGCCTTGAGCCACGATGCGTGATGGATCAACACCGGCATGTACCAGTGCGTTTTTAACCGCGTTGGCACGGCGCTCAGACAGGCCCTGGTTGTAGGAAGCCGAACCTTTGCTGTCGGTATACCCTTCAACGATCACTTTGCGATCCGGGTTTTTGATCAGGTAGTTGGCCAGCGTGGTGATGCTGTCACGGCTGTTGGATTTGAGGTCTGCACGATCGAAATCAAACAGCACATCACCGAAGGTGACCAGGGTGCCACGCTCGGTTTGCTTGGCATTGAGGCTCTGCAACTGACGGATTTGCGCGTCACGAGCTTCAAGCAGGGCTTGAGCACGGGCGGCAGCGGAGTTTTTCAGCTGGTTTTCAGCGGTGCGCAGCGCGATGGTCTGCTTGGCCACTTCAACACGCTGGTTGGTCAGGTACGCCAGTTGGTCAACCTTGGACTCGTCTTCTTTGTCCAGGTAAGCCTTTTGCGCCTTGTCCAGCCACTCGCTGGCGTCTTTGGTTTCCAGGGCGGCGACCTTGGTGGCTTCCGGGTTGGTTTGCAGCGCCGAGAAGTTGGTCTTGGCGTTTTCCAGGTTGATGTTTGGCTGGTGCGAGCACGCCGCCAAGCCAACGCTGAGGGCCAACAGGGCAGGGATCAGTACTGTGTTACGCATAATATTTAGTCCTTTCTAACGATTAGGAATGCGAAGTCGCAGAGACAGGCAAAAAGGGGCGGCGTTTACTTAACGCTGCGCATGCCTTCCTGACGCAGTTCCTGAACGGCTTTCTGAGCATCCTGAACGGCCTTCTCGGCTTTAGCGGCCTGGGCTTTGCGTTCTGCTACGCGAGCATCCCACTCGGCTTGTTCAGCCAGACGCTTGGCGTCCTTGTAGTTTTTGTCGTGCATGGCCAGCTCGGCTTGCTTGAGCTTGTCTTGCGCCGACTTCATTTCCACCGGGGCGTATTCAGTACCGCCAGCGCTCACGGCGTTGTTGACCGCCGATTGAGTCACTGCGTATTGCTCGGACGGCGGGTTGCCAGCACAACCGGCCAAAACGAAGCTGGTACCGATTGCCAACGCAGCCAGTTTTAGCCCGCGCAGGCGAGGTGAGGTGGTTTTGACAGTGCGGGTCATCATGGTCTTCAACTCCATTAGGTAACTCCTGAAAAACTTCAAATTCCATCACGTCTGTGGCGTCAAACAGGATTGCCTGTGATGTCACCCGGAGTGTTGATATCCCTGCCCCGGCAGTGATGGTTAATGGGTGTGACCGAAACGATTTTTGAATAGTTCAAAAAAAAAGATGGCTAATGGCCTAATTATTCGTGACCGATCAGTCACGCCATTTTGCCCCGATCAAAGCGTTGCCAAGCCCTGATTTAGAGGGCGCGCCGGGTTCTATAAGGGTTTGCGGGCAGGCAGTAACCTTAAAAAGCCAGCGTGCGGTCCTTGCTGAAACGCGTCAGCGTGCAGGTTTTTTTAATCGCACGTGCGGCTTGCCATGCACAACGATTGCGACGCACTCTTGGGCCACGAGCTGTCCCCGGATACTGCTGGAGAAATTGCTGATGACCGATATTGCTGCACGCTTGCGCGATGATGTTCACCTGCTGGGTGAACTGTTGGGTAATACAATCCGTGACCAGTACGGCGAAGCGTTTCTCGCCAAAATCGAACGCATTCGTCAAGGCGCCAAGGATGACCGGCGTGGCACCACTGGCGAGGAGTTGAGCACCATTCTGGGGGATTTGAACGATGACGAAGTGCTGCCGGTGGCGCGAGCGTTTAACCAGTTTTTAAACCTGGCCAACATCGCCGAACAGTACGAACTCATCCACCGCCGTGAAGAGGGGCAGCCCGAGCCGTTTGAATCGCTGGTATTGCCCACGTTGCTGGCGCGTTTGCTGGCTGAAGGGCATAGCGCTGAATCTTTGGCGCGACAGGTTGCGCGCCTGCAGATCGAGCTGGTACTGACCGCGCACCCGACCGAAGTGACCCGTCGCACGTTGATTCAAAAATACGACGCCATTGCCGCGCAGTTGGCTGCACAAGACCACCGCGATCTCACGCTCAGCGAAAAAACACACATCGAACAACGCCTGCAACGCTTGATTGCCGAAGCGTGGCACACCGAAGAAATCCGCCGCACGCGCCCCACGCCCATTGATGAAGCCAAGTGGGGCTTTGCCGTGATAGAGCATTCCCTGTGGCATGCCTTGCCGAACATGATGCGCAAGGCCGATGAGGCGCTGTACGCCGCCACCGGGCTGCATTTGCCACTGGAGGCCGCGCCGATTCGCTTTGCGTCGTGGATGGGCGGTGACCGCGATGGCAACCCCAATGTGACCGCCAGCGTCACCCGTGAAGTGTTGTTGTTGGCACGCTGGATGGCGGCGGATCTGTACCTGCGCGACCTCGATAAACTGGCGGCTGACTTGTCGATGCAGCAAGGCACACCGGCGTTGTTGGCCGCAGCCGGGGACAGCGTCGAACCTTATCGTGGCGTACTTAAACAATTGCGTGAGCGCCTGCGCATTACCCGCAATTGGGCGCACAGCTCGCTGAGCGTGACCCAGCCTGCGCCTGAAGGCGTATTGCATGACAACCGCGACCTGCTGGCGCCGTTGCAGTTGTGTTATCAGTCGCTGCACGCTTGCGGCATGGGGGTGATTGCGGACGGCCCATTGCTTGATTTCCTACGCCGCGCGGTGACCTTCGGCTTGTTTCTGGTACGCCTCGATGTGCGTCAGGACGCGGCGCGTCACGCCTCGGCGATGACCGAAATTACCGATTATCTGGGCCTGGGGCGCTACGAAGAGTGGGATGAAGACACGCGCTTGACCTTCCTGATGCGCGAACTGGCCAACCGTCGGCCGCTGTTGCCGGGTTATTTCAAACCCGGCGCAGACACCGCAGAAGTACTCGCCACATGCCGTGAGGTTGGCGCAGCGCCACAAGCCTCATTGGGTTCGTACGTGATTTCGATGGCAGGTGCCGCCTCCGATGTACTGGCGGTGCAATTGCTGCTTAAAGAGGCGGGGCTGGAACGACCGATGCGCGTGGTGCCGTTGTTTGAAACCCTGGCCGACCTCGACAACGCAGGCCCGGTCATTGAACGCCTGCTGCTGTTGCCCGGTTATCGCGCGCGACTGCACGGGCCGCAAGAAGTGATGATCGGATACTCCGATTCCGCCAAAGATGCAGGCACCACCGCCGCCGCGTGGGCGCAATACCGGGCACAGGAAACACTGGTCAATATCTGCCGCGATCAGCAAGTCGAACTACTGCTGTTTCATGGCCGTGGTGGCACCGTGGGTCGAGGCGGCGGTCCGGCGCATGCGGCCATCTTGTCTCAGCCGCCGGGGTCGGTGGCGGGGCGTTTTCGCACCACCGAACAAGGCGAAATGATCCGCTTCAAGTTTGGTCTGCCCCAGATCGCCGAGCAAAACCTCAACTTGTATCTGGCGGCGGTGCTGGAGGCCACGTTGCTGCCACCGCCCTTGCCTGAACCGGGCTGGCGCGTGCTGATGGACGAGTTGGCCGCCGATGGCGTCAAGGCGTACCGCAGCGTGGTGCGCGATAACCCGCAATTTGTGGAGTACTTCCGCCAATCCACCCCGGAGCAAGAGTTGGGGCGCTTGCCGCTGGGCAGTCGCCCGGCCAAACGCAGGGCGGGCGGCATCGAAAGCCTGCGAGCCATTCCGTGGATCTTCGGCTGGACCCAAACGCGTCTGATGCTGCCGGCATGGTTGGGGTGGGAAACGGCCTTGAACAACGCGCTGGAGCGTGGAGAAGGCGAAGTGTTAGGGCAGATGCGCGAACAATGGCCGTTTTTCCGCACTCGCATCGACATGCTGGAAATGGTGCTGGCCAAAGCCGATGCCGACATTGCGCGTTTGTACGACGAGCGCCTGGTGACGCCCGAACTGCTGCCATTGGGTGCGCACTTGCGCGACTTATTGTCGCAGGCGTGTGCGGTTGTACTGGGCTTGACCGGGCAGACGCAACTCATGGCGCACAGCCCTGAAACCTTGGAATTCATACGTTTGCGCAACACCTACCTTGATCCGCTTCATTTATTGCAGGCCGAATTGCTGGCCCGTTCCCGGCGCCAGGAAGCGGCGCAAGACAGCCCTCTGGAACAAGCATTGTTGGTCACTGTGGCCGGAATTGCGGCCGGCTTGCGTAACACCGGTTAACGGAAAAACCGGCTCAGTGACCGTGCCCCTCATGACGCAGCCTGTGCATCAACACCTGCACTGGCTGCGTGGGCACACCACTTTATTGCAAGGCTGCGCGCTGTGACACCCCGTCGCACGGGCCTGTCAGCCTCTGATTATTCCTACTTTTGCCGTCTTGTGTGGCTCGGGCCTGCTGTGTATCTTGGTCAGCCCTTGGCCATTTTGATGGCCATCACCCGATTCTGAGATTGGCCCAAAGAGGCGAGTCTGTTGTCATTTAAATAAAAAATTTTAGGAGCACATCGATGCGCGTCATTCTGCTGGGAGCTCCCGGGGCCGGTAAAGGTACTCAGGCAAAGTTCATCACCGAAAAATTTGGTATCCCGCAAATCTCCACCGGTGACATGTTGCGAGCCGCCGTCAAGGCAGGCACCGAGCTGGGCCTGATCGCTAAAAGCGTCATGGACAGCGGCGGTCTGGTTTCCGATGACCTGATCATCAATCTGGTCAAGGAACGCATCAGCCAGGACGACTGCAAAAACGGTTTCCTGTTCGACGGCTTCCCGCGCACCATTCCGCAAGCTGAAGCCCTGGTCAAAGCCGGTGTCGAGCTGGACCACGTACTGGAAATCGCCGTAGAAGACGAAGAAATTGTCCAGCGCATTGCTGGCCGTCGCGTGCACGAAGCGTCGGGCCGCGTTTACCACATCGTCTACAACCCGCCTAAGGTAGAAGGCAAAGACGACGTGACCGGCGAAGCGCTGGTGCAACGTAAAGACGACACCGAAGAAACCGTGCGTCACCGTCTTTCGGTTTACCACTCGCAGACCAAGCCGTTGGTGGATTTCTACCAGAAGCTGGCCGCTGCTCAAGGCAAGCCAAAGTACAGCCACGTTGAAGGCGTTGGCTCAGTACAGGACATCACCGCCAAGGTGCTGGCTGCCCTGAACTGATCGTCGATTTGCCCTGATACAACAGCCCGCTTGCGGGCTGTTGTTGTTTATACTGCTGCACTTTTTAAATTCTGATTCTGACGGGAACACCGATGAGCACCTTGCTGGCCCTGGATACCGCGACTGAAGCTTGCTCTGTTGCCTTGCTGCACGATGGCAAGGTTACAAGCCACTACGAGGTCATCCCGCGCCTGCATGCGCAAAAGCTGTTGCCCATGATTCAAACCTTGCTGGCCGAGGCCGGAGTCAAACTGTCGGACGTTGAGGCCATTGCATTTGGCCGCGGGCCGGGCGCGTTCACGGGTGTGCGCATCGCCATCGGCGTGGTGCAAGGGTTGGCGTTTGCGCTGGAGCGCCCGGTATTGCCCGTCTCCAACCTCGCGGTACTGGCCCAGCGAGCCTACCGCGAGCACGGCGCGACTCAGGTGGCCGCTGCAATTGATGCGCGCATGGACGAAGTGTATTGGGGTTGCTACCGCGAAGTGGCCGGTGAAATGCGCCTGGTCGGGGCTGAAGCCGTATTGGCGCCTGAAGCCGCGCAACTGCCGGACGACGCCACGGGCCAATGGTTTGGGGCGGGTACTGGCTGGGGCTATGCCGAACGTTTGAGCCCTAAGCCGTACGCAATGGACGCGGGCATGCTGCCGCACGCTGAAGACTTACTGACCCTGGCCCGATTTGCCTGGGCACGCGGCGAAGCCATCGTGGCCGACGAAGCCCAGCCGGTGTACCTGCGAGACAAAGTTGCCACCCCCAAGCACCCTGTTCTGGCCCCGTAGCAGTTGACGAAGCCTGCGTGCGGCGGCGTCGCCATGGTAAAGCTTCACGCCACGATGCCAGCACCCTCGGACGCCGCCTGCGCCAGCGACTACAGTTATGGGCAGGGCTTTAAACCTTTTTGCTTTTTTGCAGTCTAGTCTTCACTTGGGCAATTGCTTAGTTCGGCCGGTGCCGCTAAATTGCCATCATTGCAACCGAGCTTATCGCTATGCGCATCGACGGCTTTTCCTCACAGTCTTACCCGATCAAGCGCAAGCCGCGTAAAGGCCAGGCGCTGGTTGACGAGTCGGTGGAAGACAGCGAAATCGTCTTCGAAAACGCCCCGCAAGCCGCACGTACGCCTCCCTCCGGTGAGCGCATCAGCCAAGTGCCCGCCCGTCAGCAAGACATGATTTTCCAACGTGTCATGAGCAAAAAAGTCGCCAGTGCCCTGACCAGTTACCTGACCACGGCAGGCTTCGTCGACTGGGACGCTGAAGTACTGGGGCTAGACCTGTACATTTGAGCCATGACGCAAAATCCTCTCCCGTATTACCTCGGTTGCCCCGCCTGGAGTGAAAACGCCTGGCGCGAAGGCTTGTACCCGCAAAACGCGCGGTCCACCGAGTTTCTGAGCCTGTATGCGCAAGTGTTCAATGCGGTCGAAGGCAACACCACGTTCCACGCCAAGCCTGCTCTGGCCACGGTCGAGCGCTGGGCGCAGAGCCTGCCCCAACATTTTCGTTTCACCGCCAAGTTCGCGCGAGAAATCAGCCACGGCGGTGATTTGCGTAGCCAAGGGCCAGCCGTGGAGAGCTTTCTTCAGTTGCTGCGCCCGTTAGGTGCGCGCGTAGCGCCGTTGTGGCTGCAACTGCCTGCGAGCTTCGGCCCTCAGCGTCTTGCAGAGCTGGTGAGCTTTATAGACGCCCTGGAGCGCCCGTTGGCCGTTGAAGTGCGCCACCCGGCCTTCTTTGCCAAAGGCGATGCCGAGCGCCTGTTGAATCGCGTGCTGAGGGATCGCGGTGTCGAACGCATCTGTCTGGACTCGCGTGCACTGTTCAGTTGCACCTCCACAGCACCCGCAGTGCTGCATGCCCAGGAAAAAAAACCTCGAGTGCCGCCGCGTCCTGCGGCCTTTACCTTGTTTCCACAGGTGCGCTTTATCGGTCGGCCGGAATTAGAAGCCAACGATGCGTATTTGCTGGCGTGGGTGGAAAAGGTTGCGGGCTGGATCGAAGAAGGGCGCACGCCGTATGTGTTTTTACACACCCCGGATAATCACTTGGCACCCGAGTTGGCGCGGCGTTTTCATGCGCAATTAAGTGAACGGTTACCGGGAATGCCGGCATTGCCCGTGCTGCACACCCCGCAGACGAGCGAACAACTGGGGCTGCTTTAAGCCGCCAGACGCAGGTTATTGACGATCAGCGGGCGTGCCCAGCCCAAATCAAAGTCCATTGCGCGCTGCTGCTCAATCAACGTCATGGCATCGAACGGCTCGGCAGGTTTGTCCAGCAAGTCCATTTCGAACTCTGCTATGGGCAGGTGCAAAGACCGCGGCTCAGGCGCTGGGCCTGGTTCAGGCAGCGGGTGACCGGCGGCCATTACGATCGGGCGCACCCAATGGCTGTCGAAATCTTGCTGGTGCTGTTGGGCGAAC
This sequence comes from Pseudomonas sp. TWR3-1-1, assembly GCF_049896545.1. Classification (NCBI taxonomy): domain Bacteria; kingdom Pseudomonadati; phylum Pseudomonadota; class Gammaproteobacteria; order Pseudomonadales; family Pseudomonadaceae; genus Pseudomonas; species Pseudomonas sp. TWR3-1-1. The sequence continues at coordinate 385,563 of NZ_JAFCUO010000003.1, read as the reverse complement.
AGCTCATCCGGCGGGTAAGGCTTGGCAATGGGGGGCAACAAGTCCAGTTCGAACTCGGCAATGGGCAAAAACAGCGCTTCGGGCGGGCGCAGCTCGGTGTCTATCACGTCGCAATGGCGCTGGGTCACGATGCTGCTCAGCAAATCACTGCCGCCGCGCGGTTCGACGTTTTCATCGCGCTCTACCGGCTCGATGTCGAGCGGTGAGAATTCGTCAGTACCGGACTGCTCGACTAATGCCTGGGCGTAGAAGTCCTTCCACAGGTGATTGACACTGCCCGTGATCTGCGAATTGTGACGGCCAAAATCGCCAATTGGCGCGATAAAGCCTATCGATGTGGAATGAATGTCTGACATAGCTCTCGGTCGACGCCCAGCTCTGGCAAAATGCCGGATATTTCATTTATCGGCAGCGTTTGCCGATCATTAAATTTTTGAGCGTGTTTTTAAATGAGTGAGCAAACAGCAGGCTGTCGAATCAACGTCCAGGCACTGGACGAGGCGTACCAAGCCTTGGCCGAGCAGTGGGCCGAGCGCCTTGGCCTGCCGATGGACGAGGCGGATGCCGAGTTCGCCTTGCAAGTCAGTGCGCACGGTCTGCAATTGCAGCAGTTGGGCGCCGATGCACCGGGGCCGGTGCGTGTCGACTTTGTAGAAGGTGGCGCTGCGCACCGGCGTTTGTTTGGCGGCGGCACCGGGCAAATGATTGCCAAGGCTGTGGGCATCCAGCAGGGCGTGCGCCCACGGGTGCTGGACGCCACCGCAGGGTTGGGCAAAGACGCGTTTGTGCTGGCCAGCCTGGGCTGTGAAATGAGCCTGATCGAACGTCAGCCGTTGATCGGTGCGTTGCTGGAAGACGGCCTGGCCCGTGGTCTGGAGGACCATGAGGTGGCGCCAATCGTGTCACGCATGAAGTTGCTCAAAGGCAATTCGATTGAGGTGATGCGGCACTGGGAAGGCGAGCCGCCGCAGGTGATCTACCTCGATCCGATGTTCCCGCACCGAGAAAAAACGGCGCTGGTAAAAAAAGAAATGCGCTTGTTCCGCCCCTTGGTAGGCGATGACAACGATGCGCCGGCATTGCTCGAAGCGGCGTTGGCGCTGGCAAGCCACCGCGTCGTGGTCAAGCGCCCGCGCAAGGCCCCGTGCATAGCAGGCCCCAAACCAAGCCATGCACTGGACGGCAAATCGAGCCGCTACGACATCTACCCCAAAAAAGCCCTCAAGCCCTGAGCCGCCGGGTTAATCCGCCTTGTAGGCGCGCATAAACAATGTCACGACCTCACGCACATGGGCCTCGGCTTCTTGCGCGCTCAACGGTTCGCCGCAGCCATGCAGCAGGCGAAAGTTGGGTGCGCCCTTGAGCAGGCAAAAAAAGTGCTCGGCCGCATGGTGGGTGTTGTTGATCCGCAGTGTGCCTTGCTGGTGAATGCGATCCAGCAGGCGCTCCATCTCCAGTACCACATGGTGCGGCCCGGCTTCGAAGAATATCTGCGACAGCTTCGGGTCCTGGCTGCCCAAGGTGATCATCAACCGGTGCAGGTTTAACGACTCCTCACTGTTGATCAGCGTGTGAAACCCGCGCCCGATGTTTAACAGCACCGTTTCAATCGGCACGCCGTGGGGCAAAGCAAAAAACAACTCCGGCAACTGCTCGGTGCACTTGGCCATTACGGCGGCCGAGAACAAGGTCTCCTTGTCGGTGAAATGGCTGTAGACCGTCAGTTTTGACACGCCAGCCAAGTTGGCAACGGCGTCCATGCTGGTGCTGGCAAATCCCTTGCTCAGAAATAGAATTTTGGCGGCATCCAGGATCGACTGGCGTTTTGCCAGATCTTTGGGGCGGCCTGGGGCATTAGGGACTAAAGGTTGGTCAGACATTTCCGTTTATTACTGGACTGGTGAGTTTAGTATTAATAACATGCCGCCCAGTATAAATATTCCAAGCCCTATAAGCGAAAGGTCGTCTCCATGTTGCGTCATGCCTTGCCCCGCGCTGTGCCTGTCTGTTTGGTGTTTTTGTTAGCTGCGTGCGGGCATGAAGAGCCTGCTCAGGTCAGCATCAGCCCGGCGATTGTGGTGCAACCCCAACCTTCGGCGCTGGCGACCCAAAGCTATCCAGGCGAAGTACGCGCACGGTTTGACCCGCAGCTGGCCTTTCGCATCGGCGGCAAAGTCACGCGCCGGTTGGTCGACGAAGGTGAGCGGGTCAAGGCCAACCAGCCGTTGGCTGAGCTGGACCCGCAAGACGTTCGCCTGCAACTGGACGCGACCCGCGCTCAAGTGGCGGCTGCACAGGCCAACCTCAACCTGGTGCGCTCCGAACGTGATCGTTACAAAACGTTGCTCGACCGTCAGATGGTCAGCCGTTCCCAGTTCGATAACGCCGAAAACCTTTATCGCGCAGGCGAGGCCAAATGGCAGCAGTTGCAAGCCGAGCAAAACGTCGCCAGCAACCAGGCCAGCTATGCCGTATTACGCGCGCCGCAAGATGGCGTCATTGCCCAACGCCAAGTGGAAGTCGGACAGGTCGTGGCCGCAGGTCAGACCGTTTTTACGCTCGCTGCCGACGGTGAGCGTGAAGTGTTGATCAGCGTGCCCGAGCAGGCGTTCGCGCGGTTCAAGATTGGCCAGCCGGTGTCGGTTGAGCTGTGGTCCCAGCCCGATCAGCGGTTTAGCGGGCGGATTCGTGAGTTGTCGCCATCGGCCGATCCCAAGTCGCGAACCTTTGCAGCCCGTATCGCCTTCACGGCTGGCAAAGTGCCTGCCGAGTTGGGTCAAAGTGCGCGAGTCTTTATCCAAAACGAGGGCGTGAGTTCGTTGTCGGTGCCGCTGTCGGCACTGAGTGCTGAAAACGGCGCGGCCTATGTGTGGCGGGTTGGCCTTGGCAACAAGCTGGAGCAAGTGCCTGTGCGTGTTGGCCCGTATGGCGAGAAAACAGTGCCGGTGCTGGAAGGCCTCACGTCTGTGGATTGGGTCGTCGCCGCCGGGGCGCATGTGCTGCATCAAGGGCAGGAGGTACGGCCTATTGATCGTTCCAACCGAACGATCAATGTCATGGCGAAGGAGTAATTGCCATGGGTTTCAACCTGTCTGCATGGGCGTTGCGCAACCGCCAGATCGTCCTGTTCCTGATGCTGTTGCTGGCCATCGTCGGTGGGCTTTCCTACACCAAATTGGGCCAAAGCGAAGACCCACCGTTTACGTTCAAAGCCATGGTGATCCGCACGCTATGGCCCGGCGCCACGGCTGAAGAGGTCTCACGTCAGGTCACTGAGCGCATCGAGAAAAAACTGATGGAAACCGGCGAGTACGAACGCATCGTGTCGTTCTCGCGCCCCGGTGAATCGCAAGTGACGTTTATGGCGCGCGATTCCATGCACTCCGATGAAGTCCCGGCGCTGTGGTATCAGGTTCGCAAAAAGATCAGCGATATCCGCCACACCTTGCCGCCCGCCATTCAGGGACCTTTCTTCAACGACGAATTTGGCACCACATTTGGCAATATCTACAGCCTGAGCGGCGAAGGTTACGACTACGCAGTGCTCAAGGACTACGCCGATCGCATCCAGATCCAGCTGCAGCGGGTCAAGGATGTAGGCAAGGTCGAGCTGCTGGGCCTGCAAGACGAAAAAATCTGGATCGAACTGTCCAACCTCAAACTGGCTACGCTGGGTTTGCCGCTGGAGGCGGTGCAAAAGGCCCTGGAGGAGCAAAACGCGGTCTCGACCGCCGGTTTCTTTGAGACCCCGACCGAGCGTGTGCAACTGCGTGTCAGCGGCAACTTCAAGACTGTCGAAGAGATCGAGCGCTTCCCGATTCGTGTCGGTGAGCGCACCTTGCGCATTGAAGACGTTGCGGATGTACGCCGTGGTTTCAATGATCCGCCTGCGCCGCGTATGCGCTTTATGGGCCAGGACGCCCTGGGTCTGGCCGTGGCCATGAAAGACGGTGGTGACATTCTGGCCTTGGGCAAGGCGCTGGAGACCGAGTTTTCCCGTATCCAGAAAAACCTGCCGGCCGGCATGCACCTGAGCAAGGTGTCCGATCAGCCGGCAGCGGTTAAAACCAGTGTCGGCGAATTTGTACAGGTGTTGGTCGAAGCCCTGGCGATTGTGTTGCTGGTGAGTTTCTTCTCGCTCGGCGTGCGCACTGGCATGGTGGTGGCGTTGACCATTCCGCTGGTGCTGGCCATGACGTTTGCCGCCATGCATTACTACGGCATCGGCCTGCATAAGATCTCGCTGGGCGCGTTGGTGCTGGCCCTGGGGTTGTTGGTCGATGACGCCATCATCGCAGTGGAAATGATGGCGATCAAAATGGAGCAAGGCTACGACCGCTTCAAGGCGGCGAGCTTTGCATGGACCAGCACTGCCTTCCCGATGCTCACGGGCACGCTGATAACCGCCGCCGGTTTTTTACCCATCGCCCTGGCGCAGTCGAGTACGGGTGAATACACCCGCTCGATCTTTCAAGTGGTGACCATTGCGCTGCTGGCATCGTGGATTGCGGCGGTGGTCTTTGTGCCTTATCTGGGCGCCTTGCTGTTGCCGGATTTGGCCAAGCGCCATGCCGCCAGGCATGGCACCGGTGATGGCGCAACGGACCCTTACGGCACGCCGTTTTATCAACGTATCCGGCGTTTGGTTGCGTGGTGTGTGCGGCGGCGCAAAACCGTGATTACGCTGACCGTGCTGTTGTTTATCGGTTCGGTGGTGTTGTTCAAGTACGTGCCCCAGCAATTCTTTCCGGCATCGAGCCGTCTGGAACTGATGGTGGACTTGAAGCTGGCCGAAGGCGCGTCTTTGAGCAATACCACGGAGCAGGTTGAGCGCTTGGAAGCCTTGCTCAAAGACCATCCCGGCATCGTCAACTACGTGGCCTACGCCGGGACCGGTTCGCCGCGTTACTACTTGCCGCTGGACCAACAATTGCCTGCGGCCAGCTTCGCGCAGTTTGTGGTGCTGGCCAGCAGTATTGAAGACCGCGAGCGCCTGCGAAGCTGGCTGATCGACACCTTGAACGAGCAATTCCCGACGGTACGCTCGCGGGTGACGCGCCTGGAAAACGGCCCGCCTGTGGGCTACCCGGTGCAGTTTCGGGTCACGGGTGAGCACATCGAGGACGTACGGGCACTGGCGCGTAAAGTCGCGGCCAAGGTGCGTGAAAACCCTCATGTGGTGAACGTGCATCTGGATTGGGAAGAACCGAGCAAAGTGGTGTATCTCAATATTGACCAGGACCGTGCACGGGCCTTGGGCGTGAGCACCGCTAACGTGTCGCGGTTCTTGCAAAGTACGCTGCTGGGTTCGACGGTCAGCCAATATCGCGAAGACAACGAATTGATCGAAATCCTGCTGCGCGGCACGCCCCAAGAACGTACGCAATTGACGTTGCTGCCGAGCCTGGCCGTGCCGACCGATAACGGCCAGAGCGTTGCCTTGTCGCAGATCGCCACGCTTGAATACGGGTTCGAAGAAGGGATTATCTGGCACCGCAACCGTCTGCCCAACGTGACCGTGCGGGCTGATATTTACGGCAAGGAGCAACCCGCTTCGCTGGTACAGCAGATCTTGCCGACGCTTGAAGGGGTGCGTGCCGAACTGCCAGATGGTTATTTGCTGGAAGTCGGGGGCACGGTGGAAGACTCTGCCCGTGGTCAGAATTCGGTCAAGGCCGGAGTGCCGCTGTTTATCGTGGTGGTGCTGACCTTACTGATGGTGCAACTGCGCAGCTTTTCGCGCGTGGCGATGGTGTTTTTGACCGCGCCGTTGGGGTTGATCGGCGTGACGTTGTTTTTGCTGGTGTTCAACCAGCCGTTTGGTTTTGTGGCCATGCTGGGCACCATTGCGCTGTCAGGGATGATCATGCGCAACTCGGTGATTTTGGTGGACCAGATCGAGCAGGACAAAGCGGCGGGGCTGGATGCCTGGCAGGCAATCATCGAAGCGACCGTGCGCCGTTTTCGTCCGATTGTGCTGACCGCGCTGGCGGCGGTGCTGGCAATGATTCCGCTGTCACGCAGCGTGTTTTTTGGGCCGATGGCAGTGGCGATCATGGGCGGGCTGATTGTCGCGACCGCACTCACGTTGCTGTTTTTGCCCGCGTTGTATGCCGCGTGGTTCAAGGTGAAGAAGCCGAGTGTGTAGGTGCTGGCGCAGGATGCGAGCTGTGTGGGTGCAAAAGATCGCAGCCTGCGGTAGCGCCTACAGGGTTCGTTATGAAGCTGGAACTTGATCGACTCGCAGACGCAGCGGTTGCGGCGTTTTGTCGTTGAGGTCAACGCTATTGCGTTCGGTGGTGATGAACAGCAATTGGCCGTTGTCTTCAATGCGGGCGCTGACGGCGTAGGTATGGCCGGGCTTGACTTGAGCAGGGTCGTAGCTCAAGTGAAACGGCAACGGAACCTGGCCTTTGATCTGGCCACTTTGTTTGGCCAGGGTCACGGCCGGGGCGTCAGCCAGTGAAATATCTTGCAGGCTGACTTCCAGAGTGGCGGTTGGCGGCAAGGCGATACGTTGCAGGTAGAACACTTCGCCGTCGAGTGTGGCGTGTGGGGTTGAGTTCATTGAGCTACAGGCTCCAAGTAGTGCAGCAAGGCCGAGCACAAGCAGTTTTTTCATGGCAGAAAACTCCGTTTCTATCCCTGAGCAAGTGATTTCACTCAGGGAAGTTGAAGGGATTCTAACAATGAAAAGCGGCCTGGGCGGTAGTGGGTGGCCAACATCGCTGTGACCACGGTGCAGGATGTGGCCTTAGCCGTTGTTGCCGCCGTGAACGCCACCGTCCGGATGGTCGATGCGCCAAGGGGTGCCAGGAGGGGTTTGTTTGTCCGGTACGCCTTGGGTGTCTGCGCCGTTGCCAGGGTCTGGGCGGCCTCGGGTTTCGGCATCGTTGCCAGGGTCTGGGCGGCCTCGGTTTTCAGCATCGTTGCCAGGGTCTGGGCGGCCTCGGGTCTCGGTATCGCCGCCAAGGTCAGGACGGCCTCGGGTTTCGGTATCGCCGCCAAGGTCAGGACGGCCTCGGGTTTCGGTATCGCCGCCAAGGTCAGGGCGGCCTCGGGTTTCGGCATCGCCGCCAAGATCAGGTCGGCCGCGGTTTTGAGCGTTATGTTCTACGTGAGTGCATTCATTTTCTTGAGTCATGTTTGATGTTCTTATAGGTTGACTAGCCTGGGTATGTGCCGATTCATTCGGTACATGCCAAGGCTAGTTGCTTATAAGTCGTCGAAAAATGATCGAGAGCTTTCTGTGTTGTTTTGAAGACTTACCCTACGCTCTGCGGTGTGTCAGCGGCATCTTCTGCACGGTGCAGGGCCACCTGACGAATCGACAGGCGAATCTCTGCCGGCAATACGCGTTTGGCTGCGCCTTCGGCCAGTTCCCCCAACAGTTCGTGGTAACTCAACTTGCCGTTGGCATCGCGGCGCAGTACCTCTTCTTCAAGCAGCGTCTGGATAAAGTGGCGGAACAAGCTCTTGTCGAAGAACTCCGGGGCATTGAGGCCATGCAAAATGGACAGGCGTTGAGCCATCATGGTGCACAAGTCTTCCAGTTCTTCGGCGCTCAAGGTGTTTTGACCGCTGTTGAGCAGCAGTGAAATCGCCATGTAAAAGCGTTGCAGGGTTTGCGCAATGCTCTTGGACAACAGTGTCAGCAGCACAAAGTGGCGCGAGCTAGGAGCGGGGCGCAGGTACACCTCGTTTTCGAAACGCAGCAAACCTTGCTCGACAAAAGCCTCCAGCCATTGATCGACGACGCCATCCAGTTCGTCCAGCGTCCAGCGGATGAACAATTCCGATTGCAGGTACGGATACAAGGCGCGGGTGTAGCGCAGGATCTGCTCACGCGTCATCCGCGAAGCGCTCTGGAAGAAGCTGGCCAGTAACGAAGGCAGCGCGAAGATGTGCAGCACGTTGTTGCGGTAGTAAGTCATCAGGACGGCGTTCTGCTCATCCAGATACAGAATTTTGCCCAATGCATCGCTTTGCTCGGACAACAAGTCCATGTCCTTTACATGCTCGATCAGCGCGCGGCCATCCCCTTCAGGCAAGGTGGTGTGCGGTGAATACGGCACGCGGCGCAGCAGCGCCAGATAGAGGTCGAGCACGCGGGCCATGGCGCGATCATCCAGCGCCAGCTTGCTGGTGGACAACAACGCCAGTGCCACCAGATTCACCGGGTTGATGGCGGCAGCTTCGTTCAAGTGCTGAGCCACTTTCTCACCCAAACGATGAGTGGTGGCGTTCAACCATTCAGGACGGTACGACGGTGCGAGTTCCTGTTGGCGCCAGTTCGGTTGTTCGGTGTCGAGAAACTCCGCCAGTTTGATCGGTTCGCCAAAGTTGACCGCCACCTGACCAAAACGCTGTTTGAGCGCGCCAATGACTTTGAAAATGTCGAAAATCGACTCTTTCTTCTTGCTCGCACCGCGCAATTCACCCAGGTATGTACGGCCTTCAAGCACACGCTCATAGCCGATATACACCGGCACGAACACGATGGGCATGCGCGAGGAGCGCAAAAAGCTGCGCAAGGTAATGGCCAACATTCCGGTTTTGGGTTGCAGCATACGGCCGGTACGCGAGCGCCCGCCCTCAACGAAGTACTCGACCGGGAAGCCTTTGGTGAACAAGGTGTGCAGGTATTCGTTGAATACAGAGGTGTAGAGCGGATTGCCCTTGAAGGTACGGCGCATGAAAAATGCCCCGCCACGGCGCAACAAACTGCCGATGACCGGCATGTTGAGGTTGATCCCGGCGGCGATGTGCGGCGGAGTCAGACCGTTGCGAAACAGCAGGTAGGAAAGCAGCAGGTAGTCGATATGGCTGCGGTGGCACGGCACGTAAATAATTTCGTGGCCTTGCGCGACGTCTTGCACACCTTCGATGTGGTTGACCTTGATCCCGTCGTAAATCTTGTTCCAAAACCAGCTCAGTACCACTTCCAGAAAGCGAATGGCGGTGTAGGTGTAGTCCGAGGCGATTTCGTTGGCATAGCGCAGGGCTTGTGCCTTGGCCTTATCGGGCGAGATGTTCTCGCGCTCGGCTTCGTCGAGAATCGCCTGACGCACGGTTGGCTCATTGACCAGGCCTTTGACCAGATTGCGCCGGTGCGACAGGTCGGGGCCGATGACCGCGGTTTTAAGGTTGCGAAAGTGTACGCGCAAGATGCGCTGAGCCATGCGCACGGTGCGTTCATGGCCTTTGTTATGGTCGAGCAGTTCACGCAAATGAATGGGCGCCGAGAACTGCACGCGGGTCTTGCGGCCCAGAATAAGAATGCGCAGCAGGCGACGCAGACGCCCGGTCACCGCCCAGCTGTCAGCAAACAGCAACTTCCACGGGCTGGACTCGCTGTCAGGGGATTGGCCCCAGAACACACTGACGGGGATGATTTGCGCGTCTTCGCCGGGGTTGACGGTCAGGCTGTCCACCAAGCGGGTCAGCGTCGGCGGGGCACCGCGTTTGTCCTGGCGCCCTAGCCAATCGGGTTCTGGGGTCAGGTAAAAGAAGGCGGCAGGTTCAACCATTTGCCCCACGGCCACTGGTAATACCGGACGCGGCAGGCCCGCCTTGGTGCATTCGGCGTCGACCACCGCCAGTTCAGTCACGGAGGGCGATTGCAGGACGTAGAACACCGGCCGGCTGCGGTCCAGATTAAGGGTGAAGGACGACTGATTGATGGTCTCCGAGCGTACCCACAGGTACAGCAAGCGACGCAGGGCGCCAAACACTAGACGACGGAACGGGGAACGGGTCATACGGCTTCTGCATGAGTGGATTAAAACGAGTGTTTACTCGGCCGGGTAGTGTGCCGTATCTCTGGAAAATCGGCAAAAAAGCTGCGAACTAATATTGATTGAGTGTTTTTCGCGCTGTCTTATACTCGATGCTCTTTCGCCATCAAGTGTAAGACGTTTTCAGCAAACTATAAGTTCGAGCGAAAGTGCTCAATGGGCTGAATCAGCAAGCCCGCTCAAAAACAATAAAGGGGATGCACGCATGACAACGCGGTTTACAGGCAACGTGAAATGGTTCAACGACGCCAAAGGCTACGGGTTTATTCAGGGCGAAGAGGGCAAGGATGTGTTTGTGCACTACCGCGCAATTCGCGGTGAAGGCCATCGCAGCCTGGCTGAAGGTCAGCAGGTCGAATACAACCAGGTGACGGGTGACAAAGGCTTGCAGGCTGAGGATGTGGTAGGGCTGTAACGGTAAAACCTGTAGCTGCTGCCCAAGGCTGGGATAAGGTCCCAAGGGCCTTCGCTTTTCAGGCGATGGGTTACTGTGCAACCCATCGCGGCCTGCGGCAGCGGCTACAAGGCCTGTGAGTCAGGAGCCGGTTTTCCAGGTGATTTCTTCTTCGCCGTCTTCGCTGATGCGCACCCAGCGGTCAGCGTCGGCTTCGCCTTGCTCTTCAACCCAGCTACCCGGCGCACAGCGCACTTCGATGTTCAGTGCCTTGAAGGCGGCGTGGGCACAGGCGATGTCGTCTTCCCAAGGCGTTTGATCGCTGTCCAGGTACAAACTGTTCCATTTGCCTACGGCTTTTGGCATCCAGGTCACGGGAACGTTGCCTGCGGTACATTTCCAGGTTTCGCCTTTCTTTTTCCATTCCGAGCAGGGGCCCAGAACCTCTGAAAGCCAGACTTCTACGTCTTTGTAGGTGACGGTTTCTTTCAGGTAAATCTCAATGTCGGGTTGGCGCATGGATGTCCTCACTGCGGGTCTGAAAAATCCATTCGCGGATTAGTCGGGCCCGGGGCGTGTGCCCCTGGCCGTAAAGTGGGTTATTGAAGCACGAAGTAATCGTAGCGCATGGACACCGTCACGATTAAAGGCTCGGGGTGTTCGATGACTTCGGCGCGACGTTCGGCGCTGGCGCGCCAGCCGTGCGGGGTCATGGCCAGCAAGTTGGCGCGATCTTGCGGTTCGCTCAAGCGCAGTTTGAATTCCAGTGTTTCACTGTGTTGCAGCTGCATGCCTTCAGGTATCAGCGCCAGATGCTTGTCGTCTGCGTATTCACGCACTTCGTCGTACAGGCGTTCGCGCAACTCCATCAGGTGCCCGCGAGTGGGGCCGACACGCATCAGCCCGCCGCCGGGGGTGAGCAAGCGCTTGGCCTCAAGCCAGTCGAGCGGGCTGAACACGCTGGCCAAAAACTGGCAGCTGCCGTCAGCCAAAGGCACTCGGGCCATGCTGGCGATCAACCAGGTCAATTGCGGATTGCGCTTGCAGGCCCGCTTGACCGCCTCGCGGGAGATATCGAGGGCGTAGCCATCGGCATGGGGCAGGGCGTCGGCGATTTGTGCGGTGTAGTAACCCTCGCCACAACCGATGTCCAGCCAGCGCTGCGGGGCGCGCTCGGCAGCCAGCTCCGCCAGGCGCTTGGCCACAGGCGCGTAATGACCGGCGTTGAGAAAGTCGCGACGGGCTTCAACCATTGCCTGATTGTCGCCAGGGTCACGGCTGTTTTTGTGTTGCACGGGCAACAGGTTCAGGTAGCCCTGACGCGCACGGTCAAAACGGTGGCCTGCCGGGCAGACCACGCCATTATCGACCGCACTCAGCGGCTCAGAGCAAATAGGGCAGGCGAGCATCAGGCGAGCAACTTGATCAGGGTTTGGTAGTAGATCTCGGTCAGCACATCGAGGTCGCTGGCCAGTACGCGTTCGTTGACCTGGTGAATGGTCGCGTTGACCGGCCCCAGCTCCACCACCTGGGTGCCCAATGTGGCGATAAAGCGCCCGTCAGAGGTGCCGCCGCTGGTGGACGCCTTGGTTTGGCGACCGGTCACTTGTTTGATGCTTGAGGCGACGGCATCGAGCAATGCGCCCGGCTCGGTCAAAAACGGCAGGCCCGACAGCGCCCACTCGATGTGCCAGTCCAGACCATGCTTGTCGAGGATATCCGCCACGCGCTGTTGCAAGCCTTCGACCGTAGATTCGGTCGAGAAGCGGAAGTTGAACACCGCCACCAGATCACCGGGAATGACGTTGGTCGCGCCGGTGCCCGAGTTGAGGTTGGAAATCTGGAAGCTGGTAGGCGGGAAGAAGTCGTTACCGTTGTCCCAATGTTCGGCGGCCAGCTCAGCCAGCGCCGGGGCCGCCAGGTGAATCGGGTTTTTTGCCAGGTGCGGGTACGCCACGTGACCTTGAACCCCGCGCACCGTGAGCTTGGCGCCGAGGGAGCCGCGGCGGCCGTTTTTCACCACGTCACCCACCAGCGTGGTGCTCGATGGTTCACCCACGATGCACCAGTCCAGACGCTCCTTGCGGGCGGCGAAACGCTCAACCACCGCTTTGGTGCCGTGATGCGCCGGGCCTTCTTCGTCGCTGGTGATCAGAAATGCGACCGAACCCTTGTGGTCCGGGTAGTCAGCGACAAAACGTTCGGCGGCCACCAGCATTGCGGCCAGGCTGCCTTTCATGTCGGCAGCGCCACGCCCGCAGAGCATGCCGTGTTCGTCGATCAGCGCATCGAACGGGTCGTTCTGCCACGCTTGTACCGGGCCGGTTGGCACCACGTCGGTATGACCGGCGAAGCACAGCACCGGGCCGTCGTGTTTGCCGTGGGTGGCCCAGAAGTTGTCCACGTCTTCGATGCGCATAGGCTCCAGTGCAAAGCCTGCATCACCCAAGCGCTGCATCATCAGCTTCTGGCAATCGGCGTCGATTGGCGTCACGGAAGGGCGACGGATCAGATCGCAGGCAAGTTGCAGGGTCGGCGAGAGGTCGGCGTGGGCCGTCATGGTGGTGGACTCCGAAGCTGGGCGTGTAGGGAAGCAAACTTTGAACGCTCGCGCCTGTAAGGCTGGGCGCAAAAGGGCGGTTATCTTAAAGCAAAACGGCGGCCAGAGGCCGCCGTTTAGTGGTTGCGGTCAATTTATGCCGCAGGCTGCTCTTTCGGTGCGTCCACCGGTTTAGGCAGAGATGACATAAAGGCCATCACCAGCGCTGCCAGATACGGCAGCGATTGCACCAGCAACATCACCACCCAAAAGCGCATGTCGTTGCTCGGCAACCCTTGTACGAAGCAGATCCCCAAGGCTGCGCCCCAGAGCAACAGCATGATGAAGACTTCTTCCCGTGCCTCGGAGAGCGCGACCCAAAAACCGTGGTTGTCGGCGTTTTTAGGCGTACGGAAGAACGGAATGCTGGTGGTGAAAAAGCCATACAACACCGCCTTGGCAATGGTGTGCGACAACGCCAGCCCGGCCAGAGCCGCAGCAAATGCATCCTTGAGGTTGACCCCCACGGTACGGCGGTACAGGAAGATGATCTTGCCCACCTTGAATACAAACAACGCCAGCGGCGGGATCGCAAAAATCAGCAGAGGTGGATCGACCCGCGTCGGCACAATAATCATCGCGGCCGACCACAGCAGCGCGCCCACGGTGAAGAAGATGTTCATGCCGTCAGCGACCCACGGCAACCAGCCCGCCAGGAAGTGATAACGCTGGCCACGGGTCAGTTGCGAGTCCTTGCCACGCAGCAGGCTTGAGGCGTGACGCTTGATAATCTGAATCGCTCCGTAGGCCCAGCGGAATCGCTGTTTCTTGAAGTCGATGAAGGTATCGGGCATCAGCCCTTTGCCGTAGCTGTTGTGGGAATAGGCTGCGGAATAGCCTTTCTCAAAGATCCGCAGGCCCAACTCGGCATCCTCACAAATACACCAGTCGGCCCAGCCCAGCTCTTCGAGTACCGAACGGCGGGTCATGGTCATGGTGCCGTGCTGAATAATCGCGTCGCGGTCGTTACGGGTGACCATGCCGATATGGAAGAAGCCCTTGTACTCGGAATAGCAGAGCTTTTTAAAGGTGCTTTCGTTCTGGTCGCGGTAGTCCTGGGGCGATTGCACGATGGCGATTTTAGGGTCGGCAAAGTGCGGCACCATGTGCTTGAGCCAGTTGCGGTCTACGCAGTAGTCCGAGTCGATGACCGCGATGACTTCGGCATCCGGCGCGGTGTGCGGGATCAGGTAATTGAGTGCGCCGCCCTTGAAACCGGCCAGCGGGGCAACGTGGAAAAACTTGAAACGCGGACCGAGGGTGGCGCAGTAATCGCGCACCGGCTCCCAGACCGCCGGATCTTTGGTGTTGTTGTCGATGATCAACACTTCGAAATCCGGGTAATCCAGATTGGCCAGCGCGTCGAGGGTCTGTTTCACCATCGCGGGTGGCTCGTTGTAGCACGGCACATGGATCGAGACTTTCGGGCGGTAGGCGTCGTCGGCTTCGACCGGTAAAAACTCCCGTCGGCGCTTGCGAACCCATACCGCTTCGGCCAGTTCGTGGGCTTCGGTCAGCAACACGATAAACACCCCGAGGGCGCCCAAACCCAGTAAGAACCCTACCGTGAGGCTGAACCAGGTGCTGTATTGCTGGCTGTAGTCGTAAGCGATCCACACCAGCACCGAACCGCATAAAAAGGCGGTGAACGTGAGGAACGTTCGCCCGCGCTGACGCAGTGCAGAACCATCAATGAGCAGCAACGCCAGCGACAGCAGGCCCATCACCACCGAACCGATGGCCAGTACGCGCCACTGCGGGATCGCGACCACTGGGCCTTCGAAGTTGAATTTTTGCTGGCGTGCGGCGTTGTACACGCCCCAGTACGCCCCCACCGAGCCTTCGTCGCTGGCCTTCCACGGCTGGTCGAACGCTTCGATCACGAAGTAGTTGTAACCCCGGCGGTTCAGGGTATTGACCAGGTTACGCAGGTAAATCGCCTGGTCAGCCGGGGTCGCGTCAGCACCACCGCGCATGCGGCCGTTACTCGGCCAGCCAACCTCCGACAGCAGCAAAGGCTTTTTCGGGAACATCTTTTTCAGATCCCGGGCACGGTCCAGTACAAATTCGCCAGCCTTGTCCACCGGGATAAATTCCCAGTAGGGCAAAATGTGCGCGGCAATCAGGTCAACGTGCTTGGCCAGTTGCGGGTATTTCTCCCAGATATGCCATTGCTCGGACGTGGTGACGGGCACCTTGACCGCGGCGCGCACCCGGTCCAGCAGTACGATCAGCTCTTCGGGTGTGATTTCTTCGCGGAACAGCGCTTCGTTACCCACCACGACCCGCACGATGCTGCGCGAGTTATTGGCCAGCTCAATGGCTTTCTGGATTTCCCTCTCGTTGCGCTCCAGGTCAGGGCTGATCCAGATCCCGATGGTCACGCGCAAACCGAACTCTTCGGCCAACTTGGGAATATCACCCAAGGTGCCATCGACTGAGTAGGTACGAATGTTGTCGGTCAGCTTGCTCATGATCTCCAGGTCACGACGCATTTCATCGTCGGACGGATATTGGTCTTTCTGCGGGTATTGGCCTTGTTGAAACGGCGAATACGAAAAACCGGAGATTTGCTCTGGCCAGTTGGGCGCCGAGACCGGGCGATTGATCAGCGCCCAGAAACCGGTGAAGAGAGCGGCGATGGCCAACACCACCACCAGATTGAGTCCAAATTTACGCGATGACATAACTATTTCGGGTTCCAAAAGGAGTGGAACGAAGATCGCTCGGCAGGTGCCAAACGGCGCGCATCCTACACTGGGATTTAACTTGACGTACAGCGCATGGAAAACGGCTTGGCGTTTGGCAGCGATCGCCAGCTTAAGTTCTTTCTTTATTACTTGTAGCTCTTATCTTGCTACTAGGTCGGCTATTAAAGCAGGCTTGGTCGGATGATCCGTAGGAAATGTACTCAGCATCGTTAAGACCACCCTATAATGCGCGCCGGTTTTTGGGGTGTTGGTTATGAGTACAGAAGATCCGCGGTTTGCCGGTGTAGCCCGGTTATATGGTCTGGAAGGCATGGACCGTCTGCGTGCGGCGCATGTGGCGATCATCGGTGTAGGTGGCGTGGGGTCATGGGCCGCCGAAGCGATTGCGCGTTGTGGTGTGGGTGAAATTTCGCTGTTTGATTTGGATGATGTCTGCGTCAGCAACACCAACCGCCAGCTGCATGCATTAAGTTCGACCGTTGGTCGGGACAAGGTTGAGGTGATGGCCGAGCGCCTGCGTCAGATCAACCCGGATTGCACGGTGCACGCGGTGGCGGATTTCGTAACCCGCGAAACCATGGCCGAGTACATCACCCCCGACATCGACTGCGTGATCGACTGCATCGACAGCGTGAATGCCAAGGCGGCGCTGATTGCCTGGTGCAAGCGACGCAAGATCCAAATCATCACCACGGGTGGCGCGGGCGGGCAAATCGACCCCACGTTGATCCAGGTGTGTGATTTGAACCGTACCTTTAATGACCCGCTGGCCTCCAAAGTGCGCTCCACGTTGCGTCGTGATTATGGTTTTTCTCGTACCGTGACGCGTCATTACAGCGTGCCGTGCGTGTTCTCGACCGAGCAGCTGCGCTACCCCAAGCCCGATGGCAGCATTTGTTTGCAGAAAAGTTTTGTGGGGGATGGGGTCAAGCTTGACTGCGCCGGTGGGTTTGGCGCGGTGATGATGGTTACGGCAACCTTTGGCATGGTGGCGGCGACCAAGGCGGTCGACAAAATCGTGGCGGGTATGCGTCGGCCTTCGGAAAAGCTCAAGCAAAAACAAAGCCCTCACCCTGCCCCTCTCCCAAAGGGAGAGGGGAGTGAACGCGTGGAGTCGCATAAACCGGCGGCCTGAAGTTGCGCGATGAATGCAGGCGTGCAGTATTTCTCAAGCACGCACCAATCCGTCCGTCTGCCGTTGGGAGTGGGTCAGGATGAGGGGATTTTAGCCGAGCGCCAATTCCCGCATCCGCACTAAAACGGCATTTAAGCCATTGCTGCGTGACGGCGACAATTGGCGGCTCAAGCCCAACTGCTCGAACCATCCCGGCAAGTCCACTTGCACCAGTTGTTCTGCGCTCAAACCGTTCACCCGCGCCAGCAACAATGCCACCAGCCCGCGAATCAAGCGTGCATCAGTGCTGGCCGCAAACTGCCAATGCCCGTCTTTCAATTCGCCCACCAACCACACCAGGCTTTCACAGCCCTGCACGAGGTTGGCGTCGGTTTTTTCGGTCTCGGGCAGGGCCGGTAAGCGTTGGCCCCACTGCATCAGCAAGCGCGCGCGCGACTCCCAACCCGCACACTGCTTAAAACTGTCGAGGGCAACGTGTGCTTCAGCGGGCAAGCTCATTGCAGTAACTCCAGCGCCTGATCAAGTGCCGTGAAGAATCGCTCAAGATCTTGCGAATCGTTGTACAGCGCCAATGACACGCGTATAGCGCCCGCCAGCCCCAGGCTTTTCAGCAACGGCATAGCGCAGTGGTGACCGGCACGCACCGCAATGCCTTGCTCCGTCAGCAGGTGCGCAAGGTCAGCGTTGTGCACGTCTTCGACGACAAAACTCACCAGTGCCAGTTGCGCAGTGCCCAGCAGGCGAATGCCTGGACGCTGCTGCAAACCTTTTACCAGCAGCGCATGCAGGGCGGCTTCGTGGGCCTCGACGGCGTGTTGATCCAGGCTCGCCAAATAACTCAGGGTGGCGCCCAGGCCGATCACGCTGGCAATCGGCGGGGTGCCAGCCTCAAAACCCAGGGGCGCCGGGCGAAAGGTCGCGTGCTGGTAGTCGGCGTCTTGCACCATCTCCCCGCCAAACTGCCAGTGCTGCAAGCGAGCGAGGGCTTCGTTACGCCCGCACAGCACGCCCAACCCGTCAGGGCCGTACAGTTTGTGGCTGGAAAATACGTAGAAGTCGCACCCCAACGCTTGTACGTCATGACGGCCATGCACGACGCCTTGAGCGCCGTCGACCACGGTCAGCGCGTTGTGCGCTTTGGCCAGCGCCAACAGGGCGGGCAGGGGTTGCCACACGCCCAGCACGTTGGACAGTTGGCTCACCGCCAACAGTCGGGTACGCGGGGTGATCAGTTGGGCAGCGGCGACAAGGTCAATCACGCCATCGCTGTCGAGTGGCAACACCACCAGTTTGAGGTGTTTGCGCTGGGCCAACTGTTGCCAGGGCAGCAGGTTGGCATGGTGTTCCAGGGCGCTGATGACGATTTCGTCACCGGCCTCAAATTGGTGTTCCAGCCCGTAGGCCAGCAAGTTCAGCGCCGAGGTGGCACCGTGGGTGAAAACGATGGTTGCGCTGTCGCCGGCATTGAGCCAGTGGGCGACTTTGGCGCGGCTGTTCTCAAAGGCCTGGGTCGCGTGGGCGCCCGGCAAGTGTTGGGCCCGGTGCACGTTGGCGGCGCCACTGGCGTAGTAGTGCGTCAGTGCGTCGAGCAGGGCCTGGGGTTTTTGCGTGGTGGCAGCGTTGTCCAGATAGGTCTGGTCTTGACGTTGCAAGGCGGCGATGGCTGGGAAGTCAGCGCGCCAGGGAGAAGGCAAAAGCATGGTGTTGTGGCTCTGTTGACGAGGCCAGAAACTGGCCCCGTCAGTGGCAGACAGACGCTTAGTTGTGCGCGTGCAGGGCTTCGTTCAGCTCGATGGCCGACTTGTGGGTTTTGCATTCCACCGCGCCGGTTTGCGAGTTGCGACGGAACAGCAGGTCGGACTGGCCCGCCAGTTCACGGGCTTTCACCACTTTGACCAGTTGGTTGTTTTCATCGAGCAGTGCCACTTTGGTACCCGCCGTGACGTACAGGCCAGACTCGACGGTGTTGCGGTCGCCCAGCGGGATGCCGATACCGGCATTGGCGCCGATCAGGCAGCCTTCGCCGACTTTGATCACGATGTTGCCGCCGCCCGACAGGGTGCCCATGGTGGAGCAACCGCCACCCAAATCCGAACCCTTGCCGACGAATACGCCCGCCGAGACGCGGCCTTCGATCATGCCCGGGCCTTCGGTGCCCGCGTTGAAGTTGACAAAGCCTTCGTGCATCACGGTGGTGCCTTCGCCGATGTAAGCGCCCAGACGCAGACGTGCCGCGTCAGCGATACGCACGCCCGCCGGTACTACGTAGTCAGTCATTTTCGGGAACTTGTCGACCGAGAACACTTCCAGCAGATCGCCACGCAGACGGGCTTCGAGTTGACGTTCAGCCAATTCGCCGAGGTCGATGGCGCCCTGGCTGGTCCAGGCCACGTTTGGCAGTAGCGGGAACACGCCCGCCAGGTTCAGGCCGTGCGGCTTGACCAGGCGATGGGACAGCAGGTGCAGCTTGAGGTAAGCCTCGGGCGTGGACGTCAGGGCTGCGTCTTCGGCCAGCAAGGTGGCAACCAGCGGCTTGTGGCTTTCAGCCAGGCGGGTCAGCAACGCGGCTTGCGCGGCGTCCAGTGGTTTGGCCGCTTCAGCCATTTGCGCCGCTTGCGCGGTGGTGAAGGTGATTGCCTGATTGCCACCGGTGTAACCCAGGATCGGGGCGATGGCTGCAATCAGTTCGGCCGACGGGTTGAGCAGGGGTTGTGCGTAGAACACTTCCAGCCATGCGCCTTGACGGTTTTGAGTGCCGACGCCGAAGGCTGCGCTGAACAGGGTAGTAGACATGCAATTACCTCTTACAAAAATAAATGGGCGCACGATAAGCACTTGGGCTTAAAGAAGGGCTGCCGCATAAAGATCTGGCTTGAAGCCAATCAGGGTTTTGTCACCGAGATCGAGCACCGGGCGCTTGATCATCGAGGGTTGAGCGAGCATCAGTGCAACGGCTTTGGCTTGGTCGAGATCGGCTTTTTGTTCGTCGTCGAGCTTGCGAAAGGTTGTACCGGCGCGATTGAGCACCACTTGCCAGCCGTGCTCAGTGCACCACTGGTTGAGGTGTTCGCGGTCGATGCCCGTGCTTTTGTAGTCGTGAAAATCGTAGTGCAGCCCATTTTCATCCAGCCAGGTGCGCGCCTTTTTCATGGTGTCGCAGGCTTTGATGCCATAAAGGTGCAAGGTCTTGCTCGAATCGGTCACGGAAATTGCCCCTCCTTTGGAGATGCTTAAAATGAGCGGTCGCGGATTATGCCACGAGCGGCGCGCTGGGTGCGCCAGGCGTGGAGGTTGGCATGGTGTTGTGACATATCATCACGCCACTGCGACTTTTGTTGAGCGGTCAGCGTTTGCCATTAAAGGCTACTATGGCTCGGGATGGAAAAGTGTTGCCACTTATGTTTAGTTAAAAGCCGTTCAGTTTGAAGCGGCCCGCTCGGGAACCCTGCTGATATGCAAACCGCCTATACCGTCCTCATCCTGCTGATGCTGGTGGGTGTCTCGCGTCTATTGGGGCGTTTGATCCCGTTGCCATTACCCTTGGTGCAAATTGCCGCTGGCGCTTTGCTGGCCTGGCCAACACTGGGCCTGCATGTGGCGCTGGACCCTGAGCTGTTTCTGTTTCTGTTTTTACCGCCGCTGTTGTTCTCCGATGGTTGGCGCATGCCCAAGCGTGAGTTTTGGCGTTTGCGTGGGCCGATTCTGACCTTGGCCGTGGGCCTGGTGCTGTTCACCGTGGTGGGGGCGGGGTATTTCATCCACTGGATCTTGCCGACCATTCCGTTACCTGTCGCCTTTGCGCTGGCCGCGGTGCTGTCGCCGACCGATGCGGTGGCTGTGTCGGCCATTGCGCAGAATCGCTTGCCGGCGCCCTTGATGCATATGTTGCAGGGCGAGGCGTTGATGAATGATGCAACGGGCCTGGTGACCTTCAAGTTCGCGCTGGTGGCGGCCATTACGGGTGTGTTTTCGTTGACCAATGCCAGTGTCACGTTCCTGTTGGTGGCGTGTGGCGGCTTGGCCATCGGTGTGGCATTGAGCTGGCTGGTGGGGCGCATGCGTGCCTGGATGATTGCGCGCGGCTGGGACGACCCGGCGACCCACGTGGTGTTTATGTTGTTGCTGCCATTTGCAGCCTATGTGCTGGCCGAGCGCCTGGGTGCTTCGGGTATTTTGTCCGCCGTGGCGGCGGGCATGATGCAGAGCTGGCTGGACCTGTTGCCGCGCCAGACCAGCACGCGCTTGCTTAACCGCAGTGTGTGGGGGCTGCTGGAGTTTACGTTCAACGGCCTGATCTTCCTGCTGCTGGGCCTGCAACTGCCAGACATCATCAAGGCGGTGGTCAGTCACGAAACCACACTGTGGCCGACACTGATGTACCGCTGCCTGGATGTGGTGGCGGTGTTTTTGGTGTTGCTGGCGTTGCGTTTTATCTGGGTGCAGAGCATCTGGCGTTTGTCGGGTCTGCTGCGACGCTGGCGCGGCAAGGGCGAACTGACGATGGTGCCGACGGCGCGTTCGTGCTGGTTGCTCACGGTCGGCGGTGTACGCGGGGCGGTAACGCTGGCGGGTGTAATGTCGGTGCCGCTGTTGATCAGTAAAGGTGTTGACTTCCCTGAGCGTGATTTGCTGATTTTCATCGCGGCCGGGGTGATTCTGCTGTCCTTGATTGCGGCGTGTATTGCCTTGCCGTTCCTGCTGCGCGGGATCGAAAAAAGCCCTGACGACGCCATGCGCAAAGAAGTGCGCGAGGCGTGGCGGCGCACGGCAGAAGCGGCGATTCACGCGCTGGAGGCTGAAGAGCTGGTGGAGCCGCAAACCCAGCAGGATGCCGCTCAGGCTGCCCTGGCAGCTGAATTGAAGGCGCGGATCATGTCCGAGTATCGGCATCAGTTGGAGGTCTACAACGATTCGGCGGAAGCGCAGGCGCTGGCCTCGCAAATGGACCTGCTGGAGAGTCGCCTGCGGATCAAGGCGCTCAGGGCGCAGCGATTGGAGCTGTACAGCATGCGTCGTCATCACGAGATTGGCGATGACGTACTGAGCGAGATCCTCAAGGATCTGGACATGAGCGAGGCGAATCTGGGTCAGGTCAAGTAGCCCCCCCGTACCTCGATCCACCGGCTGCGATCTTTGTGGATGAAAGATCGCAGCCTGCGACAGCGCCTATGAGGGCGGGTTAGCGGCGGCGCTGGATGAAGTCGCGGATTCGCTCGGCGGCCTCTACGCATTCGGCCAGTGGGGCCACCAGCGCCATGCGCACCCGGCCTGCGCCAGGATTGAACCCCTCGACTTCGCGCGACAGGTAGGAACCCGGTACGACGGTGACGTGTTCTTGGGCGAACAGGTCGCGGCAGAATGCAGCGTCGTCACCTTCCACCAGGGGCCACAGGTAAAAACCGCCATCAGGGCGTTGCACATCCAGCACCGGGCTCAAAATCTCCAGTACCGCGTCGAATTTCTCGCGGTACAGGTCGCGGTTGGTGCGCACGTGGGCTTCGTCGTTCCATGCCGCAATGCTCGCCAGTTGCGTTTGCACCGGCATGGCACAGCCGTGGTAGGTGCGATAGAGCAAGAATGCCTTGAGGATCTGTGCATCGCCCGCCACGAAACCGGAACGCAGCCCCGGCAGGTTTGAACGCTTGGACAGGCTGTGGAACACCACGCAACGTTTGAAGTCTTCACGGCCCAAGGCAACGCAGGCGCTGAGCAGGCCGACCGGTGGGGTGTGCTCGTCGAAATACAGTTCGCTGTAGCACTCGTCCGCGGCAATCACGAAGTCGTACTCGTCTGCCAAGGCAATCAGCTTTTTCAGGGTTTCAAGCGGGATCAGTGCGCCGGTCGGGTTGCCCGGTGAGCACAGAAACAGAATTTGGCAGCGCTTCCAGGTGTCGGGGCTTACGGCATCAAAATCGGGGTTGAAGCCATGTTCGGCCAGGCATGGCAGGTAATGCGGTGTGGCACCGGCCAGAAAGGCTGCGCCTTCATAGATTTGATAGAACGGGTTGGGGCTGATCACCAGCGCGTCGTCGCCACGGTTGACCACGGTCTGGGTGAAGGCAAACAGCGCTTCACGCGTGCCGTTGACCGGCAGGATGTTGCGCGCCGGGTCGAGCCAGCCAACTGGCACGTTGAAACGGCGCTCGGCCCAGTGGCCAATGGTTTCGCGCAACAGGGGGATGCCCAGCGTGGTCGGGTAGACCGCCATTTGGTCGAGGTTATCGGCCAGCGCCTTGGCCACGAAATCGGGCGAGCGGTGTTTCGGCTCGCCAATCGACAGTGCAATCGGGCGTTTGTTTGCGTTGGGCTGCACGCTGCCAAGCAGGGCGCGCAGTTTTTCGAACGGGTAAGGCTGCAACTGGTTCAGAGCGTTGTTCATCGGGTGCGGGTCTCACTCGGCGGCGCTTAAATGCTCAGGCGCCACGGTTCTGGGGTGGAATCTTTATTGACCGTTAATTGCTCGACGATTGCTTCCTGCAGGCGCATGCACAGTTGCGGGTCAGACAAGGGTTGGTTGTTTTCATCGGTGATGAAAAAGACGTCTTCTACGCGCTCGCCCAAGGTGGCGATCTTGGCGTTTTGCAGCGACAGATCGAATTCCAGAAAGATCATCCCGATGCGGGCCAGTAAGCCGGGGCGGTCGGGAGCGCTGAGTTCGAGCACCGTTACAGGGCGCTGCGCATCGTTATGGATCGTGACCTGCGGCGCGAAGGCAAAGTGTTTGAGCTGGCGCGGCACGCGGCGCTGGATGATGGTCGGGTAGTCATCCGGGTTGCGCAGGGCTTCGGTCAGGCCTTTGCGGATTTTTTCGATGCGCTCGGGGTTGTTGCCAATCGAGTCGCCGTCGTTGTCGAGCACGATGTAGGTGTCGAGGGTGAACTGGCTGCTGGAGGTGATGATGCGCGCGTCATGGATGTTGAGGTTGAGTTGGTCCATGGCCGCGACCGTCACTGCGAAGAAGTCGTGTTGGTCGGGGGCGTAGATGAAGATCTGGGTGCCGCCTTCAAAGTCGCGCTGGGTGGTCTCTTTGATCAACACCAGCGGGCCGCCGTCGGCAGGCTGTTGCAGGATGGCTTCGGTGTGCAGGGCGACATCAGCCGAGGTGTGACGCAGGAAGTAGTCGTCCCCCAGTTGCGACCACAGTTGCTCGACATCGTCCTGGTCGTTGCCGTTGCGTACCAACGTGTCCAGCGCCGCGCTTTGGGTCTGACGGATCTGCTCTTCACGGTCTACCGGGTTTTCCAGGCCGCGCCGCAAGGCCCGCTTGGTCTCGGTATAGAGCTGGCGCAACAGGCTGGCGCGCCAGGAGTTCCAGAGCGTCGGGTTGGTGGCGTTGATGTCGGCGACGGTCAGTACATAAAGGTAGTCGAGGTGGGTCTCATCGCCCACCGCCTGTGCGAAGTCATGGATCACTTGCGGGTCGGACAAGTCCTTGCGCTGGGCGGTGGTCGACATCACGAGATGGTTTTGCACCAGCCACACAATCAGCCGGGTGTCCCACTGCGGCAACTGATGGCGAATGCAGAAGGCTTCGGCATCCACGGCGCCGATTTCGGAATGGTCGCCGTGACGGCCCTTGCCGATGTCGTGGTACAGGCCCGCCAGATAGATCAGTTCCGGTTTGGGCAGTTTGGCCATCAGTTTGCTGGCCAACGGGAATTTCTCGGACACCTGGGTGTACTGCAATTTGCGCAGGTGCTTGATCAGGTTCAGCGTGTGCGCGTCGACCGTATAAATGTGGAACAGGTCGTGCTGCATCTGGCCGACGATAAACCCGAATTCGGGCAGGTAACGTCCCAAAATGCCGTAGCGGTTCATCCGTCGCAGGTTGCGATGAATACCGTTCTTGCACTTGAACAGCTCAATAAACAGGCTGGTATTGCGAATGTCATTACGGAAATCGTCGTCGATCAGGTAACGGTGCTCACGCAACAAGCGAATGGTGTCGGCGCGTACGCCTTTGATTTCCGGGTGTTGGGCCATCAGCAGGAAAATTTCCAGCATGGCAAACGGCGTGCGCTTGAACACCTGGTCACTGGTGGCTTCTATATAGCCGTCGTGCAGCTGAAAGCGCGAGTTGATGGGCGTAGGCGGTGCTTCGTCTTCGGGGGCCAGAATGACCTCTTCGAAGTGCTGAATGATCAGGTCGCTGAGCTGAGCGATGCTCATGACTACCCGATAGTACTGTTGCATGAAGTTTTCGATGGTCTGTTTGGTGTCTTCGCCCGCAAAGCCCAGTAGCTCGGCGATGCTGCGCTGGTGATCGAACAACAGGCGATCTTCCGCGCGCCCGGCCAGCATATGCAGCGCGTATCGCACCTTCCATAAAAACTCTTGGGAGGAGGCGAGCAGGGCGTGTTCGCTCTCGACCAGAAAACCTTCGCCTGCCAATGCGCGCAGGTTGAGGGTGCCGTATTGACGACGGGCAACCCACAAGATGGTCTGGATGTCGCGCAGGCCGCCAGGAGAACCTTTGACGTTGGGTTCCAGGTTGTATTCCGTGTCGTTGTACTTGTGGTGCCGGGCTTTTTGTTCGGCGTGCTTGGCCAGAAAGAAGTCTTTGCTGGGCCACATGTGTGCGGTGCTGGTGACATCCAGCATGCGCTGGCGTAAGTGTTCGGGGCCGGCGACGGTGCGGCTTTCCATCAGGTTGGTGATGATGGTCAGGTCGGCGCGGGCTTGCTCGGCACACTCCTCCACTGAGCGCACGCTCTGACCGACTTCCAGGCCAATGTCCCAAAGTAACGTCAAAAAGCGCTCAATTGAGTCGCGAAAAATTTCGTGATCGGCGTTGTCCAGCAAGATCAGCAGGTCAATGTCAGAGTAGGGGTGCAGTTCGCCACGGCCGTAGCCGCCTACCGCCACCAGCGCGATATCGGCTTCGGCGCTCCAGTTGAACTGGTCCCAGGCCTGATTGAGGATGCAGTCAACGAACCAGGCGCGATCCTCGATCAAACGTCGAATGTCGCGCCCTGTGCGAAAGCGGTCGTCGAGCACCTCACGTGCCTGGCGGATCGCCTTTTTGAAAGCGGCAATGGGGCTTGCCTTTAACGCCAGTTCGGCCTGGAACTGGCCACGGTCAAAAAGTTCGGGATCCACCTGCGGCATTGATTGGCTTTCCTGTGGCTGGGTTGTGGCTATCTATAAAGAAGCGACTGCAAACATCAGGCCGAAACGCGCGCGATGGTGTCATCGCTGCGCAGGGTGAAGATTTCGTAGCCGGTATCGGTGACCAGCAGCGTGTGTTCCCACTGCGCCGACAACTTGCGGTCCTTGGTGATTGCGGTCCAGCCATCGCCCAGCACTTTGGTGTCGGCTTTGCCCTGGTTGATCATCGGCTCGATGGTGAAGGTCATGCCGGCTTTGAGTTCCATGCCGGTGCCCGCGCGGCCGTAGTGCAGGATTTGCGGTTCTTCGTGGAACACCTTGCCGATGCCGTGACCGCAGAACTCGCGTACCACCGAAAAGCCGTTCTTTTCAGCGTGCTTCTGGATCACTTCACCGATATCGCCCAGGCGGCAGCCCGGTTTGACGATCTCAATGGCTTTGTACATGCATTCTTGTGTCACTTGCGACAGGCGCTCAGCCCAGACTGGCACTTTGCCAACATGGAACATACGGCTGGTATCGCCGTGGTAGCCGTCCTTGATCACCGTAACGTCGATGTTCAGGGTGTCGCCTTCCTTCAACGCCTTGTCGCCGGGAATGCCGTGGCAGACGACGTGGTTGATCGAGGTGCAGATCGACTTAGGAAAGCCTTTATAGTTGAGCGGGGCCGGAATGGCCTTTTGCACATTGACGATGTAATCGTGGCAGATGCGGTCCAGCTCTTCGGTGGTCACGCCGGGCTTGACGTACTCGGCGATCATTTCCAGGACTTCGGCGGCCAGTTTGCCGGCGACACGCATTTTTGCGATGTCCTCGGGGGTTTTGAGGGTGACGGTCATACAGGCTCTCTTCGCGCGTTGGCGCTCATCAACGGGTTTGCGGGTGCGTGTTCGGCAACACCCTGACGTAAAAACGCGATTCTAACAGACGACCGGCGTTAATCATGGGCCGCTTGCCATCGTTTCTCTTGATGGAATGGGGCATTCTGGCTCTATTGCGCGCCTTGCGCAAAAGCGCATGGAAGAAAGTCAGAATCCGTGTTTCGTTTTTTGGCCGTCTTGTGTTATAAAATGCGCCGCTTTGCGGGTATAGCCCGCTGAGCACAAACCCACACACGTGTCGACACGATGACCTGGGTGCCTTCAGCTCGAAGCTGCTGGTTGGTCATTGGGATACGTGGAGGCCTAACCCGACTTATTAAGGAACTATCATGTCCCAAGTCAACATGCGCGATATGCTGAAGGCCGGTGTGCACTTCGGTCACCAAACCCGTTACTGGAACCCGAAGATGGGTAAATACATCTTTGGCGCGCGTAACAAGATTCACATCATCAACCTTGAAAAAACCCTGCCAATGTTCAACGAAGCTCTGACTTTCGTAGAGCGTCTGGCCCAGGGCAAAAACAAGATTCTGTTCGTCGGCACCAAGCGTTCCGCTGGCAAGATCGTTGCTGAAGAAGCAGCACGTTGCGGTTCGCCGTACGTGGATCACCGCTGGTTGGGCGGCATGCTCACCAACTTCAAAACCATCCGTGCTTCCATCAAGCGTCTGCGTGACCTTGAAATCCAGGCCGAAGACGGTACCTTCGCCAAGCTGACCAAGAAAGAGGCGCTGATGCGCACTCGCGATCTGGAAAAGCTGGATCGTAGCCTGGGTGGTATCAAGGACATGGGCGGTCTGCCAGACGCTCTGTTCGTTATCGACGTTGACCACGAGCGTATCGCGATCACCGAAGCTAACAAGTTGGGTATCCCGGTTATCGGCGTTGTCGATACCAACAGCAGCCCAGAAGGTGTTGACTACATCATCCCGGGTAACGATGACGCAATCCGCGCTATCCAGCTGTACATGGGCGCGATGGCTGATGCTGTAATCCGTGGCCGTAACCACGTTGCTGGCGGCACCGACGTATTCGTCGAAGACGCTCCAGCTGCAGCGGTTGAAGGCTGAGTAATTAACGCCTAGCGTTTACTCAGTACGCAAAAAGGGGGCTTGGCCCCCTTTTTGCCACCTCGAAATCCATTTGTTGGACACGCCTCTGTCGTTGCTGTATCAAATTGCGGCTGGCAGGGTTGCATCGAGGCAGGCTTCACACGAATTGAACGCCCGTTTGGTCGGGTGGAATGGTTGAAAACCTATCCAAGAGGAATTTTGAAATGGCAGAGATTACTGCAGCGTTGGTTAAAGAGCTTCGTGAGCGTACTGGCGAAGGCATGATGGATTGCAAGAAAGCCTTGACCAAGGCTGGCGGCGACATCGAAAAAGCCATCGACGACATGCGTGCTTCGGGCGCCATCAAGGCCGCCAAAAAAGCAGGCAACGTTGCTGCTGAAGGCGCTATCGCAGTTAAAGTTGCGGATGACAACAAGTCGGCCGTAATTCTGGAAGTTAACTCGCAAACCGACTTCCTGGCTCTGCAAGACGACTTCAAGAAATTCGTAGCTGACAGCGTTGAAAAAGCGTTCGCAGACAAGCTGACCGAAGCCGCTCCGCTGATCGCTGCTCAAGAAGCTGATCGTCTGGTTCTGGTAGGCAAAGTAGGCGAAAACGTTAACATTCGTCGTCTGACCCGCGTTGAAGGTGATGTTGTTGATGCTTACCTGCACGGCAACAAAATCGGTGTTGTTGTTGCTCTGAAAGGCGGTAACGCTGAACTGGCTCGCGACATCGCAATGCACGTTGCTGCCAGCAACCCAGAATTCCTGCTGCCATCGCAGGTTTCCGCTGACGCAATCGAACGCGAAAAAACCGTGTTCATGAGCCTCAACGAAGACAAGATCAAAGGCAAGCCAGCAGAAATCGTTGAAAAAATGGTTGCCGGTCGTATCAGCAAGTTCCTGGCTGAAGCCAGCCTGGTTGAGCAGGCGTTCGTTAAGAACCCTGAAATCAAGGTCGGTGAGCTGGCCAAGAAAGCCGGTGCTGAAATCGTTTCCTTCACTTACTACAAAGTAGGTGACGGTATCGAGAAGCCAGTTGACGACTTCGCTGCTGAAGTAGCTGCTCAAGTGGCTGCAAGCAAGCAATAAGACGGTTTTCAACTGTCGACCCGAAGAGGCTGCCCGCTCACGCGCGCAGCCTCTTTTCAAATGGGTGAGGGTTTTACCTTTCCCGGCGGAACCGGTTTGCAAAATCGTGATCCGATGGTGCTGTTGTGCAGCGCCAAGCTAGAGTAAGCGCAGGCTGAAACCAGCCTCGCACAGATTTTTTATAAAACGCGGCAGGAGAGATTCGCAATGGCTCAGCAGGGCAGTGGTTATCAAGCTCGCTATAAACGCATTCTACTCAAGCTAAGCGGCGAGGCCCTGATGGGCTCTGAAGATTTCGGGATCGACCCCAAGGTCCTCGATCGCATGGCGCTGGAAGTTGGCCAATTGGTTGGCATCGGCGTTCAGGTAGGTTTGGTGATTGGTGGTGGCAACCTGTTCCGCGGCGCTGCGCTGAGTGCTGCTGGTATGGATCGTGTCACCGGCGACCACATGGGCATGCTGGCAACCGTGATGAACGCCTTGGCCATGCGCGATGCGCTGGAACGTGCGAATATCTCCGCCATCGTAATGTCGGCCATTTCCATGGTCGGCGTGACGGATCACTATGACCGTCGCAAGGCAATGCGCCACTTGAACGCGAAAGAAGTGGTGATTTTCGCTGCGGGTACGGGCAATCCATTCTTCACAACGGATTCTGCCGCCTGCTTGCGAGCCATTGAAATCGACGCTGATGTGGTGCTTAAAGCCACCAAGGTTGACGGCGTATACACCGCAGATCCATTCAAAGACCCGCATGCCGAGAAGTTCGATCATCTGACTTACGATGAAGTGCTGGATCGCAAGCTGGGCGTTATGGACCTGACGGCTATCTGTCTGTGCCGCGACCACAAAATGCCATTACGCGTATTTAACATGAACAAGCCAGGCGCCCTGCTTAACATTGTTCACGGCGGTGCTGAAGGCACTCTGATCGAGGAAGGTCAACAATGATTAACGAAATCAAAAAAGACGCACAGACGCGCATGCAAAAGTCGCTGGAATCGCTGAGCCATGCATTTGGCCAGATCCGTACCGGCAAGGCTCACCCAAGCATTCTGGGTAGCGTGATGGTGCCTTACTACGGCTCGGATACTCCGATTAGCCAAGTGGCCAACGTTACCGTTAAAGACTCTCGCACCCTGCAAGTGGTGGCGTTCGAGCGCAACATGCTCGGCGCAATCGACAAGGCAATCCAGAGCGCTGACCTGAACCTCAATCCGACCAATCTGGGCGAGTTGCTGCTGATCTCCATGCCGGCCCTGACGGAAGAAACCCGTAAGGTTTTTGCCAAGAAAGCGCGTGACGCTGCAGAAGATGCGCGTATTGCTGTGCGTAACATCCGTCGTGATGCCTTGAGCCAGTTGAAAGACCTGGTCAAAGAAAAAGAAATCAGCGAAGACGAAGAGCGCCGTGCTGCTGATGATATCCAGAAGCTGACCGACAAGGCTGTTGCTGATATTGAAACGGCGACCAAGCAGAAAGAAGCGGACCTGATGGCCGTATAAGGGTCTGGGCGTTTTATGGAAAAGACCAAGCAGGCTGTGTCGCCATCGGTGCCGCGACATGTCGCGATCATCATGGATGGCAATAATCGCTGGGCGAAAAAGCGCTTCATGCCGGGGGTTGCCGGGCATAAAGCGGGCGTGGATGCTGTCCGTGCAGTGATTGAGGTGTGCGCCGAGGCTAAGGTCGAGGTGCTCACTTTGTTCGCTTTTTCCAGCGAAAACTGGCAGCGACCTGCGGCTGAGGTCAGCGCCTTGATGGATTTATTCTTCAAGGCGTTGCGTCGTGAGGCCAAGCGCCTCAACGAAAACAACATCAGTCTGCGCATTATTGGTGATCGCTCACGTTTCCATCCCGAGCTGCAAGCGGCGATGCGTGAAGCGGAGGCGATCACTGCCGGGTCTGGACGCTTTGTACTGCAAATTGCCGCTAATTACGGCGGTCAGTGGGACATTGCCCAGGCCGCTCAGCGCTTGGCGCGTGAGGTTCAGGCGGGTCATTTGCAACCTGAAGACATCACGCCCGATTTGCTGCAAACCTGTCTGGTAACTGGCGATCTGCCGTTGCCTGATTTGTGCATCCGCACCGGTGGCGAACATCGCATCAGTAATTTCTTGCTGTGGCAGTTGGCCTATTCCGAACTCTACTTCTCCGACCTGTTCTGGCCGGACTTCAAACACGAAGCCATGCGTCATGCATTGGCTGATTTCGCTTCTCGCCAGCGTCGCTTCGGTAAAACGAGCGAGCAGGTTGAGGCTGGAGCCCGGGTTTAATGCTTAAACAACGCATCATTACTGCACTTATCTTGCTGCCAATCGCCTTGTGCGGTTTTTTCCTGCTTGAAGGGTCGAACTTTGCACTCTTTATAGGGCTGGTTGTGACGCTTGGCGCGTGGGAATGGGCACGGTTGGCCGGTTTTACCGCTCAAGCTGCCCGTGTTGGCTTCGCCGTCATCGTTGCGCTCCTGCTGTTTTGCCTGCACTTATTGCCTGACCTCGCGCCCTGGGTGCTGGCGGCCGCGGTGGTGTGGTGGGCGGCGGCTACCTTTTTGGTGCTGACGTTCCCCGAGTCGGCTTCGCGCTGGTCGAGCACGGCGGCAAAGCTGGTGATCGGTCTGCTGATCCTGCTGCCTGCCTGGCAGGGGTTGGTCATGATCAAGGCCATGGCGCTGGGCAATTGGCTGATCATGGCGGTGATGGTGTTGGTGTGGGGGGCAGACATCGGCGCCTACTTTTCAGGGCGTAAATTTGGCAAGCGCAAACTCGCCCCTAAAGTCAGTCCCGGTAAAAGCTGGGAAGGCGTGTTCGGTGGCTTGGTCCTGAGCCTGCTGATCACGCTTGTGGTTGGCATTGTGCGCGGCTGGAGCGTTGGCGAGATGGTTGCTGCGTTGGTGGGTGCGGCGGTTGTGGTGTTGATTTCGGTGGTGGGCGACCTCACAGAAAGCATGTTCAAGCGTCAGGCGGGCATCAAAGACAGCAGCAATCTATTGCCGGGCCATGGCGGTGTGCTGGATCGCATTGACAGCCTGACGGCGGCGATCCCTGTATTCGCGGTGTTGCTGTGGATGGCGGCATCATGAGTCGTCCTCAACTCATCACGGTGCTGGGTGCAACAGGTTCTATTGGCCTGAGTACCCTGGACGTGATTGCGCGTCACCCAGATCGTTATCAGGTGTTTGGCTTGAGTGGCTATAGTCGCCTCAATGAACTGCTGGCCCTGTGCGTGCAGCACAGACCGCAGGTCGCGGTGGTGCCACATGCGCAGGCCGCGCTTGAGTTGCAAGCCGGTTTGCGCGCTGCGGGCCTGAGTACCGAGGTGTTGGTCGGCGAGCAAGGCTTGTGTGATATTTCGTCGGCGCCGCAAGTCGATGCCGTGATGGCGGCGATTGTCGGTGCAGCAGGGCTGCGTCCTACTCTGGCTGCGGTCAATGCGGGCAAGAAAATACTGCTGGCGAATAAAGAAGCGTTGGTAATGACAGGCGCTTTGTTCATGCAGGCAGTGCGCCGCAGTGGCTCGGTGTTGTTACCCATTGACAGTGAGCACAACGCGATCTTTCAGTGCTTGCCGCAGGATTTTGCGCGCGGTTTGGGGCATGTGGGTGTTCGGCGTATTTTGCTGACTGCCTCGGGCGGTCCTTTCCGTGAAACGCCATTGGCTGACCTGGAGCGGGTGACCCCTGATCAGGCGTGCGCTCATCCCAATTGGTCGATGGGACGCAAAATTTCCGTCGACTCAGCCAGCATGATGAACAAAGGGCTTGAGCTGATTGAGGCGTGCTGGCTGTTCGACGCCAAGCCAAGTCAGGTTGAAGTGGTGATTCATCCGCAAAGCGTGATTCACTCGCTGGTGGACTATATAGATGGCTCGGTGTTGGCGCAGTTGGGTAACCCGGACATGCGAACCCCGATTGCCAATGCATTGGCCTGGCCAGAGCGTATTGATTCGGGGGTCGCGCCCCTGGACCTCTTTTCCGTGGCGCGGCTGGACTTCCAGCGCCCGGATGAGCAGCGTTTTCCATGCTTGCGCCTGGCGCGCGAGGCCGCAGCGGCTGGCCACAGTGCGCCAGCCATGCTCAACGCGGCCAATGAAGTGGCGGTGGCGGCGTTTTTAGGTGGTCGGATTCGCTATCCGCAGATTGCTCAGTTGATTGAAGACGTTCTAAATAAAGAGCCTGTGGTAGCCGTCGACGAATTGGAGGCAGTATTTGCCGCTGATGCCAAGGCGCGTGTGTCGGCTGAACAATGGTTGAGCCGTAAGGGTTGATCAGGGCTGCTTGCCGGAACCGGAAAGGATCGCGGAGAAAGTAGATGAGTGCGCTTTATATGATTGTTGGCACCCTGGTGGCATTGGGGGTGCTGGTCACTTTTCATGAATTCGGTCACTTTTGGGTGGCGCGCCGTTGCGGCGTCAAGGTTCTGCGTTTCTCTGTGGGCTTCGGCACGCCGTTACTGCGTTGGCGTGATCGCCAGGGCACTGAATTTGTGGTGGCAGCCATTCCGTTGGGTGGCTACGTAAAAATGCTTGATGAGCGGGAGGGCGACGTCCCTGTCGATCAGTTGGATCAGTCCTTTAACCGCAAAACCGTTGGGCAGCGTATTGCGATCGTTGCCGCAGGCCCGATTGCGAACTTCATGTTGGCGATGCTGTTTTTCTGGATTTTGGCCATGCTGGGCAGCCAGCAAGTGCGCCCGGTCATTGGTGCCGTTGAAAGCGGTAGCCTGGCTGCGCAGGCCGGTCTGGTGGCCGGTCAGGAAATCGTCGCCATTGATGGCGAGCCGACGACCGGCTGGTCCAACGTCAATTTGCAGTTGGTGCGTCGCCTGGGGGAGAGCGGGACGATCCAAGTAGCCGTGCGAGATGCCGGTTCGACTTCAGAGTCCGCGCATCAGGTGGTGTTGCATGATTGGCTAAAAGGCGCCAACGAGCCGGACCCTATCAGTTCTTTGGGTATTCGCCCCTGGCGCCCCGAGTTGCCGGCTGTTTTGGCCGAGCTGGACCCAAAGGGCCCTGCGCATGCTGCCGGGCTCAAGACAGCCGACACGCTGCTGGCCATGAACGATCAGCCGGTCAAGGACTGGCAGCAAGTGGTGGATTGGGTTCGTGAGCGCCCGGGTGCGCAGATCGTATTGCGTGTAGCGCGTGATGGTGTGCCCCTTGAGGTGCCTGTCACCTTGGCCGCGCGCGGTGAAGGCAAGGCTGCCACGGGTTATCTGGGGGCAGGGGTCAAGGGTGTGGACTGGCCGCCCGAGATGATTCGCGAGGTCAGTTACGGCCCGCTCGCCGCAATTGGCGAGGGCGCAAAACGCACTTGGACCATGAGCGTATTGACGCTCGACTCACTTAAGAAAATGTTGTTCGGCGAGCTCTCGGTAAAAAACTTGAGTGGACCGATAACCATTGCTAAAGTGGCGGGCGCTTCTGCCCAGTCGGGTGTCGCGGATTTCCTGAATTTCCTGGCTTATCTGAGTATCAGTCTTGGGGTTCTGAACTTGTTGCCCATACCAGTATTGGATGGGGGACATTTGTTGTTTTATCTGATCGAGTGGGCGCGTGGTCGTCCCTTGTCGGATCGGGTGCAGGGTTGGGGAATGCAGATCGGTATCAGTTTGGTGATCGGGGTGATGTTACTTGCTCTGGTCAACGATCTGGGTCGTCTGTAAACGCTTCGCTGAATTGCGAATCTGCCGCATTTTGCGGCAGTTTGTTTATTGCCAGTTGGAATAAGAAAGGACTTCATGAAACGTCTGCTGCTAACTGCGGTTCTCGCCGTACTGATGATCGCCGAAGTTCACGCCGAGTCCTTCACTATCTCTGATATTCGTGTCAACGGGCTGCAGCGGGTTTCCGCTGGTAGCGTGTTTGGCGCGTTGCCGCTGAACGTGGGTGAGGTAGCGGATGACCGCCGTTTGGTGGAATCCACTCGTGCGTTGTTCAAAACCGGGTTCTTTCAGGACATCCAACTGGGTCGTGATGGCAATGTGCTTGTCATTACGGTTGTCGAACGTCCTTCCGTCTCCAGCATCACCATTGACGGTAACAAGGCGATCTCCACTGACGACCTGATGAAAGGTCTTAAACAGTCGGGTCTTGCCGAAGGCGAAATCTTCCAGCGCGCCACCCTTGAAGGTGTGCGTAACGAGCTGCAACGTCAGTACGTTGCCCAGGGCCGCTACTCGGCTACGGTAGACACCGAAGTGGTGTCCGAGCCGCGCAACCGGGTTGCCTTGAAGGTCAATATCAACGAAGGCACGGTGGCAGCCATCCAGCACATCAACGTGGTGGGTAATACTGTTTTCCCGGAAGACGACCTCGTTGATCTGTTCGAACTGAAAACCACCAACTGGTTGTCGTTCTTCAAGAACGACGACAAGTATGCGCGTGAAAAACTCTCGGGCGACCTTGAGCGTCTGCGTTCTTACTACCTCGATCGCGGCTATATCAATATGGATATTGCTTCGACTCAGGTCTCGATCACGCCCGACAAGAAAAACGTCTACATCACGGTCAACGTGAACGAAGGCGAAAAATTCAATGTGGGTGAAGTCAAGCTGAGCGGTGACCTCAAGGTCCCAGAAGACCAGATCAAATCGCTGCTGCTGGTTCAGCCGGGCCAGGTGTTCTCGCGCAAGCTGATGACCACCACCTCTGAGCTGATTACCCGTCGTCTGGGTAACGAAGGCTATACGTTTGCCAACGTTAACGGCGTGCCGCAGCCAAACCCTGAAGATCACACCGTAGCCATTACGTTTGTGGTTGATCCGGGCAAGCGTGCTTACGTTAACCGCATCAACTTCCGTGGCAACACCAAATCCGAAGACCAGGTGCTGCGCCGCGAAATGCGTCAAATGGAAGGTGGCTGGGCGTCGACTTACCTGATTGATCAGTCCAAGGTGCGTCTTGAGCGTCTGGGCTTCTTCAAGGAAGTGAACGTAGAAACCCCGGCAGTGCCAGGCACTGACGACATGGTTGACGTTAACTACGCCGTAGAAGAACAAGCCTCCGGTTCGATCACCGCCAGCGTCGGCTTTGCCCAGAGCGCCGGTTTGATCCTCGGTGGCTCGATCACTCAGAACAACTTCCTGGGTACCGGTAACCGCGTCAGCGTCGGCTTGACCCGCAGCGAGTACCAGAGCCGTTACAACTTCAGCTACGTCGATCCTTACTGGACTGCCGATGGCGTGAGCCTGGGCTACAACGCGTTCTATCGCACCACTGACTACAAAGAACTCGACGTTGATGTTGCAAACTATTCGGTGGACAGCCTGGGTGCAGGCATCACCATGGGCTACCCGATCAGCGATACGTCACGTCTGACCTATGGCCTGAGCGTGCAGCAGGATGAAATCAGCACAGGTGATTACACCGTCGACGAGATTTTCGACTTCGTAAACCGTGAAGGTGACAAGTACCTCAACTTCAAGGCATCGGTGGGCTGGTCCGAGTCGACGCTGAACAAAGGTGTGTTGCCAACCCGCGGTAGCTCGCAAAGCCTGACGCTTGAGACCACTATTCCGGGCAGCGACCTGCAATTCTACAAACTGGATTACCGTGCACAGCTGTTCCAGCCGTTGACTGATACCTACACCATGCGCCTGCACACTGAGCTGGGCTATGGTGATGGTTATGGTTCAACCTCAGGGCTTCCGTTCTACGAGAATTACTACGCAGGTGGTTTCAACTCGGTACGTGGCTTTAAAGACAGTGCCTTGGGTCCTCGCAGTACGCCAAGTACAGGTAAGAACGGTACCTTGGTCGACCCGGACCAGGATGCACTGCCATTCGGTGGTAACGTGCTGATCCAGGGTGGTGTTGAAGTACTGTTCCCGATGCCGTTTGTGAAAGATCAACGCTCCCTGCGCACCTCCGTGTTCTGGGATGTGGGTAACGTGTTCGACACCAACTGCAAAGGCGATACCAAAGATTGCGATATCGGCTTTAGCAACCTGGCCAGCTCTGTGGGTGTTGGCGTGACTTGGGTGACTGCACTTGGCCCGTTGAGCTTCAGCTTGGCGATGCCAATCAAGAAACCGGATGATGCCGATACACAGGTGTTCCAATTCTCTCTCGGCCAGACTTTCTAAAAGCCTGACTTCAGATAACACAACGATTTTGTAGGAGTGCATCGTGCGTAAGTTGACTCAATTGGTTCTCCTGGCTTCGGTTCTGGTAGCAGGTCCGGCGTTCGCCGACATGAAAATCGCCGTGCTGAACTATCAGATGGCGCTGCTCGAATCGGACGCTGCCAAGCGTTACGCCGTCGATGCCGAGAAGAAATTCGGTCCGCAACTGACCAAACTCAAGTCCCTGGAAAGCAGTGCCAAAGGCATTCAGGACCGTTTGGTCAAAGGCGGCGACAAAATGCAGCAAGGCGAGCGTGAGCGTCTGGAGCTTGAATTCAAGCAAAAGGCCCGCGATTTCCAGTTCCAGTCCAAGGAACTGAACGAAGCCAAAGCTGTTGCTGACCGTGAAATGCTGAAACAGCTGAAGCCAAAACTGGACAGCGCTGTTGAAGAAGTCATCAAGAAAGGTGCATTTGACCTGGTGTTCGAGCGTGGTGCTGTGATTGATGTAAAACCTCAGTACGACATCACTCGCCAAGTCATTGAGCGCATGAATCAGCTGAAGTAATTATGACTGCGACTATAAAACTCGGCCATTTGGCCGAGTTCCTCGGTGCCACCTTGCGTGGCAGCGCGGAGAAAGAAATCACTGGGCTAGCCACTTTACAAGAGGCTGGCCCATCTCAGTTGAGCTTTCTGGCCAACCCTCAATACCGAAAATATCTGGTGGATTGTCAGGCTGGAGCTGTATTGCTCAAGTCAGCCGATGCCGAAGGGTATGTCGGTGATGCGTTGATTGTGCCCGACCCTTATCTGGCGTATGCCCGTATTTCCCACCTATTTGATCCCAAGCCCAAAGCCGCGGCCGGAGTTCATGCCAGCGCAGTGATTGCGGCTGACGCGGTGATTGATCCTGCGGCAAGCATTGGTGCGTTTGCGGTCATTGAAAGCGGTGCGCGGATTGCAGCCGGCGTTACGGTTGGCCCTCATTGCTTTATCGGCGCTCGCTGCGAAATCGGCGAAGGTGGCTGGCTGGCACCCCGCGTGACGCTTTATCACGATGTTCGCATCGGCAAGCGGGTGGTGATTCAATCGGGTGCGGTGCTGGGGGGTGAAGGCTTCGGTTTTGCCAATGAGAAAGGTGTGTGGCAAAAAATTGCCCAGATCGGTGGCGTGTCCATTGGTGATGACGTTGAAATTGGCGTCAACACGGCTATCGACCGCGGTGCACTGGCAGATACGGTCATTGGCAATGGCGTCAAGCTCGATAACCAGATTCAGATCGCGCACAACGTGCAGATCGGTGACCATACGGCGATGGCCGCGTGTGTCGGGATTTCGGGAAGCACTAAAATCGGCAAACACTGCATGTTGGCCGGCGGTGTGGGGCTGGTGGGGCATATCGAGGTCTGCGATAACGTTTTTCTCACCGGCATGACCATGGTGACGCATTCGATTACCGAGCCAGGCGCCTATTCTTCCGGTACGGCGATGCAACCAGCGGCTGAGTGGCGCAAGAGTGCAGCACGTATTCGCCAGCTGGACGACATCGCAAGAAGGTTGAAACAACTGGAAAAGCGCGTCGAGAAGTGACCCCTGACGGTATCGCTTCATCTGAAAGCTAATACTATTTCCATATCAGGTGCGCAGAACCACTGGTTTGTGCGCTTGATTTGCTAGAGGAGCGTGCCTTTGTCGCGCGCGCCCAATCTTTATTACAGGCTTCCCCACGAAATGATGGACATCAACGAGATTCGCGAATATCTGCCTCACCGTTACCCGTTCCTGCTGGTGGACCGAGTGGTGGATCTGGATGTCGAGAACAAACGCATTCGTGCCTACAAGAATGTCAGCATCAACGAGCCTTTTTTCAATGGTCACTTCCCGGCGCATCCAATCATGCCCGGTGTTTTGATCATTGAGGCGATGGCTCAGGCTGCGGGCATTCTTGGTTTTAAAATGCTCGACCTGAAGCCTGCTGACGGCACGCTTTACTATTTCGTAGGCTCCGACAAGCTGCGTTTCCGCCAGCCAGTCACGCCGGGCGACCAATTGATCCTTGAGGCCAAGTTCTTGAGCTGCAAGCGTCAAATCTGGAAGTTCGAGTGCCAGGCGTCGGTTGATGGCAAGCCGGTCTGCTCGGCTGAAATTATCTGTGCGGAACGCAAACTATGAGTTTGATTGACCCTCGCGCAATCATCGATCCGACGGCCATTTTGGCCGACGACGTCGAGGTCGGCCCTTGGTCGATCATCGGCGCAGGTGTGGAAATCGGCGAGGGGACAGTGATTGGGCCGCATGTGATTCTCAAAGGCCCAACCAAAATCGGTAAACACAATCGCATCTACCAGTTCTCCTCGGTAGGCGAAGACACCCCCGACTTGAAGTACAAGGGCGAAGAAACACGGCTGGTGATCGGTGATCACAATGTGATTCGTGAAGGTGTCACCATCCATCGCGGTACGGTTCAGGACCGTGCCGAGACCACGTTGGGCGATCACAACCTGATCATGGCGTATGCCCATATCGGGCATGACAGCGTGATTGGTAACCACTGCATTCTGGTCAACAACGCCGCATTGGCGGGCCATGTGCATATGGGGGATTGGGCGATTTTGTCCGGTTTCACGTTGGTTCATCAGTTTTGCCACATCGGCGCCCACAGCTTTTCCGGCATGGGCACGGCGATAGGCAAGGATGTTCCTGCGTTTGTAACCGTGTTCGGCAGCCCTGCCGAAGCGCGCAGCATGAACTTTGAAGGCATGCGCCGTCGCGGTTTCAGCGAAGATGCCATCCATGCACTGCGCCGCGCTTACAAAGTGGTTTACCGCCAGGGGCTGACGGTGGAGCAAGCGCTTGTCGAGCTGGCTGATCCTGCCGCGCAATTCCCCGAAGTTGCCCTGTTTGTCGACTCCATCCGTTCTTCTACACGTGGCATCACCCGCTGATCATGGCCAGATTGCGTATTGCGCTGGTGGCGGGGGAAGCCTCGGGCGATATTTTGGGTTCGGGTTTGATGCGGGCACTCAAAGCCCAGCACCCTGATGTTGAATTTATCGGGGTCGGTGGTCCGTTGATGGAGGCCGAGGGCATGCGCTCTTACTTCCCGATGGAACGTCTCTCTGTCATGGGGCTGGTTGAAGTGCTGGGTCGCTTGCGTGAACTGCTCAAGCGTCGCAAGGAGCTGGTTCAGACACTTATTGCCGAAAAGCCTGACGTGTTCATCGGCATTGATGCGCCGGACTTCACCCTCAATATCGAACTTCAATTACGTCGTGCCGGGATCAAAACCGTGCATTACGTCAGCCCGTCGGTTTGGGCATGGCGTCAGAAGCGTGTGCTTAAAATTCGCGAAGGCTGCGACTTGATGCTCACGTTGTTGCCTTTTGAAGCCAAATTCTACGAAGAGCACGGCGTGCCGGTACGTTTTGTCGGGCATTCGCTGGCTGACACCATCCCGCTGCACGCGG
Source organism: Pseudomonas sp. TWR3-1-1 (assembly GCF_049896545.1). Classification (NCBI taxonomy): domain Bacteria; kingdom Pseudomonadati; phylum Pseudomonadota; class Gammaproteobacteria; order Pseudomonadales; family Pseudomonadaceae; genus Pseudomonas; species Pseudomonas sp. TWR3-1-1. The sequence goes on along the minus strand of NZ_JAFCUO010000003.1, from coordinate 345,259 downwards.
ATAAAGCCGCAGCACGCGCTGAGCTAGGGTTGGCAGAGGGGCCGTTGGTCGCTTTGATGCCAGGCAGTCGTGGGGGGGAGGTGGGCAAGCTGGGAGGGTTATTCCTCGATGCTGCGCAGAAAATCCACGAAGTCCGCCCTGAAGTACGCTTTGTGCTGCCGTGCGCCAATGCCGCACGGCGCGAACAAATCGAGCAGTTGCTGATTGGGCGCGACTTGCCGCTGAAGCTGCTGGACGGCCGATCGCACTTGGCATTGGCGGCGTGTGATGCAGTGTTGATTGCCTCTGGGACGGCAACCCTTGAGGCGTTGTTGTACAAGCGGCCGATGGTCGTGGCGTACCGCCTTGCGCGGCTCACGTTCTGGATTCTCAAGCGTCTGGTCAAAAGTCCTTACGTGTCTTTGCCTAACTTGTTGGCCCAGCGCATGTTGGTGCCGGAGTTATTACAGGACGCAGCCACCCCTGACGCACTGGCGCAAACCCTGTTGCCGCTCCTGGACAATGGTGATGAGCAAACGCAGGGGTTTGACGCCATACATCGCACATTGCGCCTCGACGCCTCCAATCAGGCGGCCAAGGCCGTGTTGGAACTGATTGCACAATCCAAATGAGTAAAGTGACTATGCAAATCGGATTGGACTTCAATCTGGTCGAAGACCTTGTGGCCGGCGTTGATGAAGTCGGTCGCGGCCCGTTGTGCGGAGCGGTCGTGACCGCGGCGGTGATCCTCGACCCCGCGCGCCCGATCGCGGGCCTTAATGACTCGAAAAAACTGACCGAAGCGCGTCGCGAAAAGCTCTATGACGAAATCTGCGAAAAAGCCCTGAGCTGGTGCATTGCACGCGCAGAAGTTGAAGAGATTGACGAGTTGAATATTCTGCATGCCACCATGCTGGCCATGCAGCGTGCCGTAGAAGGGTTGAGCATCACCCCGAAACTGGCAATGATCGACGGCAATCGTTGCCCTGTGTTGACCATGCCTGCTGAGGCCGTTGTAAAAGGCGATAGCAAAGTACCGGCGATTGCCGCAGCGTCGATTTTGGCCAAGGTCAGTCGTGACCGCGAGATGGCCGCTTTTGAACTGCAATATCCGGGTTATGGCATCGGCGGTCACAAGGGCTACCCGACAGCAGTTCACCTTGAGGCCCTTGAGCGTCTTGGTCCTACGCCTATTCACCGACGTTCTTTTGGTCCGGTGCGGCGAGCCTACGAGACGCGCGAAGGTCTGACCGAGGTTTAGCCTCAAGGCTGATGTTTTTGCCAAGGCCCGGTACAATCCGGGCCTTGTTGTTTCTCAAAGCTTATAGACAGGATCACCATGCCGGCTTCATTCGTTCACCTGCGCCTGCACACTGAATACTCCCTGGTCGATGGCCTGGTGCGGATCAAGCCGCTGATCAAAACCCTTGCGGGCATGAACATGCCTGCTGTGGCGGTAACTGATCAGAACAATATGTGTTCATTGGTCAAGTTCTATAAAGCGGCCATGGGCGGCGGAATCAAGCCAATCAGCGGCGCGGATTTGTGGCTGTCGAACAAAGATCCGGAAAACCCCTTGAGTCGCATCAGCCTGTTGGCGATGAACGGCGTGGGTTATCGCAACCTGACTGAACTGATTTCCCGTGGTTTTATTGATGGTCAGCGCAACGGTCAGGTCATCATTGAGCGCGAATGGGTGGCTGAGGCGTCTGAAGGCCTGATTATGTTGTCGGCCGCCAAAGAGGGCGAGATCGGTGTCGCGCTGATCAGTGGTAACACTGAAGAGGCCGAGACCCTGGCCCGCGAATGGATGGATGTATTTGCGGATCGTTTTTATCTGGAAGTGCAACGCACCAAGCGTCCCAATGATGAAGAGCACCTGCATGCTGCGGTGGCACTGGCCGACAAGATCGGTGCACCGCTGGTGGCCACCAACGATGTGCGCTTCATCAAGCAACAGGATTTTGAGGCGCATGAAACGCGCGTGTGCATTGGTGAAGGGCGTGCGCTTGATGACCCGCGTCGCTCAAAAAACTACAGCGATCAGCAATACCTGAAAAGCGCCGAGGAAATGGCTGAGCTGTTCAGCGATCTGCCCGAAGCACTAGAAAACACGGTCGAAATCGCCAAGCGCTGCAATATCGAAGTGAAGCTGGGTAAGCACTTTTTGCCTAACTTCCCGATTCCCGATGGCATGACCATCGATGAGTACTTCCGCAAAGTGTCGTTCGATGGCCTGGAAGAGCGCCTGAGCGTCTTGCTGCCCAGAGACACCACTGAAGATTACGACGCCAAGCGTCAGGTGTACGTCGATCGACTGAATTTCGAGCTGGATATCATCATCCAGATGGGGTTTCCAGGTTACTTCCTGATCGTAATGGACTTCATCCAGTGGGCCAAAAGCAATGGCGTACCAGTGGGGCCGGGCCGTGGGTCGGGTGCCGGGTCTCTGGTGGCCTATGTTCAAAAGATCACGGACCTTGACCCGCTTGAATATGACCTGCTGTTCGAACGATTCCTGAACCCGGAACGGGTATCGATGCCCGACTTCGACGTCGACTTCTGCATGGATGGTCGGGACCGGGTCATTGAATACGTGGCCGAGAAGTACGGCCGCAATGCGGTAAGCCAGATCATTACCTTTGGTTCGATGGCGGCCAAAGCCGTTATTCGAGACGTGGCGCGGGTGCAGGGCAAGTCTTACGGCCTGGCAGATCGTCTGTCTAAGATGATTCCGTTTGAAGTCGGCATGACACTTGAAAAAGCCTATGAGCAGGAAGAAATCCTGCGCGACTTTATCAAGGTCGATGAAGAAGCCGCCGAAATCTGGGACATGGCGCGCAAGCTTGAAGGCGTTGTGCGTAACGTCGGTAAGCACGCGGGTGGTGTGGTCATTGCGCCGACCAAACTGACCGACTTCTCGCCGATTTATTGCGACGAAGAGGGCGGTGGTCTGGTCACCCAGTTCGACAAGGATGACGTCGAGGCCGCCGGTCTGGTGAAGTTCGACTTCCTGGGCTTGCGCACGCTGACGATCATCGATTGGGCGCTCAAAACCATTAACCGCGAGCGTGCCAAGATCGACGAGCCGGCGCTGGATATCGCCTTTATCCCGCTGGACGACAAGCCGACGTATCAATTGCTGCAAAAGGCTGAGACCACGGCGGTGTTCCAGCTTGAGTCGCGCGGCATGAAAGAGCTGATCAAAAAGCTCAAGCCCGACTGCCTGGAAGACTTGATCGCACTGGTGGCCCTGTTCCGTCCGGGCCCGCTGCAATCAGGCATGGTTGACGACTTTATCAACCGTAAACACGGTCGCGCCGAATTGGCGTATCCGCACTCGGATTACCAGTACGAAGGCCTCAAGCCGGTATTGGCCCCGACCTACGGCATCATTCTGTATCAAGAACAGGTGATGCAGATTGCACAGGTCATGGCCGGTTATACCCTCGGCGGGGCTGATATGTTGCGTCGCGCCATGGGTAAGAAAAAACCCGAAGAAATGGCCAAGCAGCGCGGTGGTTTCATTGAAGGTTGTGCCAACAACAACATTGATGCTGACCTTGCCGGTAACATTTTTGACCTGGTGGAGAAGTTCGCCGGTTATGGCTTTAACAAATCTCACTCGGCGGCATATGGCCTGGTTTCGTATCAGACCGCATGGCTGAAGACGCACTACCCGGCGCCGTTCATGGCGGCGGTACTTTCGGCGGACATGCACAACACCGACAAGGTTGTGACCTTGATCGAAGAAGTGCGCACGATGAAGTTGCGTCTCGACGCACCGGACGTGAATGCCTCCGAATACAAGTTCACGGTAAACGACGAAGGTCGGATTATTTACGGTTTGGGCGCTATCAAGGGCGTGGGTGAAGGCCCGGTCGAGGCAATTACCGAGGCGCGACAGGAGGGGCCCTTCAAGGATCTGTTCGATTTCTGTGCCCGGGTTGACCTCAAGCGCATCAATAAGCGCACCCTTGATGGCTTGATCCGCAGTGGGGCACTGGACCGTCTGGGGCCTTGCTTCCATGACGAACCCAAGGCTTATCAGGCCAGCATCGATCAGAACCGTGCAATTCTGCTGGCCGCTCTGGAAGGCGCGATCAAGGCGGCAGAGCAAACCGCGCGTACCCATGACAGTGGCCACGATGACCTGTTTGGTGGCGTGTTTGTCGCAGAAGATGCCGACGTGTATGTCAACCATCGCAAAGCCAAGGAGCTGACGCTCAAAGAGCGACTCAAGGGTGAGAAAGACACGCTGGGCCTTTACCTGACCGGCCACCCGATCGATGAATACGAAGGCGAAATCCGTCGTTTTGCCCGCCAGCGCATTATCGACCTCAAGCCTGCTCGCGATACGCAGACGGTTGCCGGCATGATCATCGCTCTGCGCGTCATGAAGAACAAAAAAGGCGACAAGATGGGCTTCATCACGCTTGATGACCGTTCGGGCCGCATAGAAGCCTCCTTGTTTGCCGAAGCGTTCCATTCTGCGCAATCGCTGTTGCAGACCGATGCGATGGTGGTCGTCGAAGGGGAGGTCAGTAATGACGACTTCTCCGGCGGCTTGCGTCTGCGGGTCAAGCGGGTGATGAGCATGGAAGATGCGCGTACCAGTTTGGCCGAAAGCTTGCGCCTGAAAGTCAACCACGCCGCCCTCAAAGGTGATCAGTTACGTCAGTTGGGCGATTTGCTGAAGAAGCACCGTGGGGCTTGCCCGATTACCATGGAATACACCGGGGGCGATGCCAAGACGATGTTGCAGTTCGGAGAGAGCTGGAGAATCGATCCGGCAGACAGCTTGATTCAAGCCCTGCGTGACCAGTTTGGGCGAGACAACGTCTTCCTCCAATACCGTTGACGGCCAGGGGCGTGACACGCGCCCTGACCTCGACCCTAATTTTTAATCTCGACCTGAGAGCGCCTGTCCCTTAAGGTAGGCGCGATACAGATCAACCGGCTGCCCCAGTCTGTTTGGATGCACCAGCAAATGCTGGGCCTCAGACCTTCTGGCATGCTTTGCCGCCGACCCAAGACGGATGCTTATGAACCCGAATTTTCTTGATTTCGAACAGCCGATTGCTGACCTGCAAGCCAAAATCGAAGAGTTGCGCCTGGTCGGTAATGACAATTCGCTGAACATCAGCGATGAAATCTCTCGCCTGCAAGACAAAAGCAAAACGCTGACTGAAGATATTTTCGGCAAGCTGACCAGTTGGCAGATTGCCCGCCTGGCCCGTCACCCGCGCCGCCCTTACACACTGGACTACATCGACCACATCTTCACTGAGTTCGATGAGCTGCACGGCGACCGTCACTTCTCGGACGATGCGGCCATTGTGGGCGGCATTGCGCGTCTGGACGATCAGCCGGTGATGGTGATCGGTCATCAGAAGGGCCGCGAAGTACGTGAAAAGGTGCGCCGTAACTTCGGCATGCCGCGCCCTGAAGGCTACCGTAAAGCTTGCCGTTTGATGGAAATGGCCGAGCGCTTCAAGATGCCGATCCTGACCTTTATCGACACGCCGGGCGCGTATCCGGGTATCGATGCTGAAGAGCGCAACCAGAGCGAAGCCATTGCCTGGAACCTGCGTGTCATGGCGCGCTTGAAAACCCCGATCATCGCCACTGTTATCGGTGAAGGCGGTTCAGGCGGTGCGCTGGCGATTGGTGTGTGCGATCAGTTGAACATGTTGCAGTACTCCACTTACGCCGTGATTTCGCCAGAAGGCTGCGCGTCGATTCTGTGGAAAACCGCCGAAAAAGCGCCGGATGCAGCCGAAGCAATGGGCATTACCGCTGAGCGCTTGAAAGGCCTGGGCATTGTCGACAAGGTGATTGGCGAGCCTTTGGGTGGCGCTCACCGTGATCCTGTGGCCGCGTCTGCCAGCATTCGTGCAGATCTGATTTCTCAGCTGGATATGCTGAAAAAGCTGGATCACGAAACGCTGCTCAAGCGTCGTTATGACCGTTTGATGAGCTACGGTCTCTGATCTCTGATTAAGGTCGGCCCCCACCCTGGCCTCTCCCTCGGGGAGAGGGCCAAGGTGAGGGGGCTTTAATGTCTGACATCTCGGCTTTGCTTGTACATGCCCTCAACCCCTGGCGTAAGGCCAAGGCCTGGCATGTCGCGCTCTCCGGTGGCCTCGACTCCACTGTTCTGCTGCACCTGCTCGTCCAACTGCGTAAAACCCATGCACTTCCTGCGCTGACTGCGATCCATGTTCATCATGGCTTACAGGCAATCGCTGACGCGTGGCCAGCACATTGCCAGGCGCTGTGTGACGGGCTGGGCGTGCCGTTGCAGGTTGTTCGCGTACAGGTGCGCGCAGGGTCCAGTATCGAGCGCGCGGCGCGGGAGGCGCGTTATCAGGAGTTTGCGGCGCTCACCCAGGCCGACGAAGTGCTACTGACAGGCCAGCACCGTGACGATCAGGCTGAAACCATGCTGTTTCGCTTGCTGCGCGGGGCGGGTGTGAGTGGGTTGGCGGGCATGCCGCGTCAACGCCGTCTGGGTGACGGGGATATGTGCCGACCGCTGCTGGATGTAAGTCGTACAGCGCTTGAGAAATATGCACACGCCCATGGCTTGAACTGGGTTGAAGATCCTTCCAATGCGCACAGCGACTTTTCCCGCAATTACTTACGCCATGAAGTGCTGCCGATCCTGACCCGACGCTGGCCGCAAGCTGCCGCGACATTGGCGCGCAGCGCAGCACACTGTGCCGAGGCGCAAGGTTTGCTGGATGAACTGGCCGGGCAGGACCTGGGCGGCGCCCGTACCGACACCGCATTTGCATGGCTTGGCCTGCCTTCGTTGGAACTTGCGCCCATTGCCCGTTTGTCGCCTGCCCGCCAACGCAATGCTTTGCGTCATTGGCTGGCTCATTTGAGTCGTATGCCTGATACCGAGCATTGGGCGGGTTGGGAGGTCATGCGCGATGCGCGTGACGATGCGCAGCCGATCTGGCGTCTGGCCGATGGCGAGCTGCATCGGGCAGGCGGTCGAATCTGGTGGTTGTCCGGCGAGTGGTTGCAATCCCCGTGCGCGCCACTCCAATGGCTGCATCCAGAAGCGCCTTTAGCGTTGCCTGGAAATGGTCAGTTACGTTTGATTGGAGATGCCCCGCAGGGTCCCTTGCAGGTGAACTATCGTTTGGGAGGCGAAGTGATGACGTTGGCGCAACGCGGCCGTCGTGATCTCAAACGCTTGCTCAACGAGCGGGGAGTGCCGCTCTTCGCCCGTGGCAGATTGCCGCTTGTGTACTGTAATGAGCAGTTATTGGCCGTGGCAAACGTCAGTGGACTGGACTCCGGCCCCTGTGGGCGCTGGCAATTGCAGTGGTTGCCAACTTCAAGCGATCAAGGTTTGAGCTGAAAGGGGCTTTCCGGTAGACTACGCTCCCTTCTTGATACAGCTTCTGTAGATTCACCGGAATTACAGAAGCTGCCGATTACCAAGCAGTCTTTGCTGGGCGATTTTAAAAAAATGTGTGGCTTGTATCGAACCGATGGTTGCCATCGGTCTGTTTCAACGCAGCAGTTTTTCGAAAGGTGCACTGTGACTAATGCTGGTGATTGGGGGCTTCGGCCTTCCTTCGCTTTCCCCGGCGGCTCTGACCGCTTTAACGCAGACTTCTAGGGTTTTTCATGACGCGCTACATCTTCGTCACGGGCGGTGTTGTTTCTTCATTGGGGAAAGGCATTGCCTCGGCTTCATTGGCAGCCATCCTGGAGGCGCGGGGACTTAAGGTCACCATGCTGAAGCTGGACCCCTACATCAACGTTGATCCGGGCACCATGAGCCCGTTCCAGCACGGTGAAGTGTTCGTCACACACGACGGCGCCGAGACCGACCTGGACTTGGGTCACTACGAGCGGTTTATCCGCACGACCATGACCCAGAACAACAACTTCACCACGGGCCGTGTTTACGAACACGTTCTGCGCAAGGAGCGCCGTGGTGATTACCTGGGGGCAACTATCCAGGTAATTCCGCACATCACTGACGAAATCAAGCGTCGAATCATCAAGGGCGCCGGCGATGCCGACGTAGCGATGGTTGAGATTGGCGGCACTGTGGGTGACATTGAGTCGCAACCGTTCCTCGAAGCTATCCGTCAACTGCGCATCGAAGTAGGCGCCAAGCGCGCCATGCTGATGCACCTGACACTGGTTCCGTACATCGCCACCGCTGGCGAAACGAAAACCAAACCTACGCAACACTCGGTTAAAGAACTGCGTTCTATCGGCTTGCAGCCAGATGTACTGATCTGCCGCTCCGATCACCACGTTGATGTGTCCTCGCGTCGCAAGATCGCGCTGTTCACCAACGTTGAAGAGCGCGCGGTGATTTCGCTGGAAGACGCCGACACCATCTACAAGATCCCGGGCATGCTGCACGCTCAGGGTCTGGATGATTTTGTCATTGAGCGTTTCGGCCTCGAATGCAACAGCGCTGACCTGTCCGAATGGGACAAAGTGGTCGACGCCAAGCTTAATCCGGAGCACGAAGTGACCATCGCAATGGTCGGCAAGTACATGGAACTGCTGGATGCCTACAAATCGCTGATTGAAGCGATGAGTCACGCCGGTATTTCCAACCGTACCAAGGTCAACCTGCGTTACATCGACTCCGAAGACATCGAAAACAAAGGCACTGAACTGCTTGAAGGCTGTGATGCCATTCTGGTTCCGGGCGGCTTCGGTCTGCGCGGCGTCGAAGGCAAGATCACGGCGGTTCAATATGCACGCGAAAACAAGGTGCCTTACCTGGGTATCTGCCTGGGCATGCAGGTAGCGGTTATCGAGTTCGCACGTAATGTGCTGGGCTGGAAAGACGCCAACTCCACTGAGTTCGATCGCAGCAGCGGCCACCCGGTTGTCGGCTTGATCACTGAGTGGGAAGACGCCACGGGCGCTGTTGAAACCCGTACCGAAACCTCGGATCTGGGCGGCACCATGCGCCTGGGTGCGCAGGATTGCCAGCTTGCAGCCGGCTCCAAGGTGCACGATTGCTACGCCAAAGACGTAATCGTTGAGCGTCACCGTCACCGTTACGAAGTGAACAACAACCTGCTGCCTCAGTTGATGGAAGCTGGCTTGAAAGTCACCGGTCGTTCTGGCGACGGCGCGCTGGTAGAAGTGGTTGAAGCCCCGGATCATCCTTGGTTCGTGGCGTGCCAGTTCCACCCGGAGTTCACCTCGACGCCACGTGATGGCCACCCACTGTTCACCGGTTTCGTCAAAGCGGCACTGACGCAACACGAGAAAAAGGCGTAATTGAGCATGGCGCAAAAGATTATTCGTGTAGGCAATATCGAAATTGCAAACGACAAGCCAATGGTCTTGTTCGGTGGCATGAACGTGCTGGAAAGCCGTGATATGGCCATGCAGGTGTGCGAAGAGTACGTGCGGGTTACCGAAAAGCTCGGTATTCCTTACGTGTTCAAGGCCAGTTTCGACAAGGCCAATCGCTCCTCTGTCAGCTCTTACCGTGGCCCCGGCCTGGAAGAGGGCATGCGGATTTTCCAGGACATCAAGGCAGCCTTTGGTGTGCCGCTGATTACCGACGTCCACGAGCCTGCGCAAGCAGCCGTGGTCGCCGAGGTTTGCGACATCATCCAATTGCCGGCGTTCTTGTCGCGCCAGACCGATCTGGTGGTGGCCATGGCCAAAACCGGCGCCGTGATCAACATCAAAAAAGCCCAGTTCCTCGCCCCACAGGAAATGAAACACATCCTGAGCAAGTGCGAAGAAGCGGGTAATGATCAGTTGATTCTCTGTGAACGTGGTTCCAGCTTTGGCTACAACAACCTTGTGGTCGACATGCTGGGCTTCGGTATCATGAAACAGTTCGAATACCCGGTCTTTTTCGACGTGACCCACGCGCTGCAAATGCCTGGTGGTCGTGCCGATTCAGCCGGTGGTCGCCGTGCCCAGGTCACTGACCTGGCCAAGGCCGGTATCAGCCAGGGCCTGGCGGGCCTGTTCCTTGAGGCGCACCCGGACCCGGACAACGCCAAATGTGATGGCCCTTGCGCCTTGCGTCTGGACAAACTGGAGCCGTTCCTGGCCCAGTTGAAGTCGCTGGATGAGTTGGTTAAGAGTTTTCCTGCAATAGAAACCGCGTAACCCTCGATTCTCCGGTAAAGTACCGCACGATTTCTCGGGCCTCAGGGTCCGAGCCTTATCGTCCGCAAGGCTGCCTGTTACTCGACCCTTGCCGGCGATGACCAAATTTCCCTCAGCTGCGTCGTTTTCGTCAACTTTGGAGTATTTACAACAATGGCAAAAATCGTCGACATCAAAGGTCGTGAAGTTCTCGACTCCCGTGGCAATCCCACTGTGGAAGCGGACGTGCTTCTCGACAACGGCATCATCGGCAGCGCGTGCGCGCCGTCCGGTGCTTCTACCGGCTCCCGTGAAGCACTGGAGTTGCGTGATGGCGACAAGAGCCGTTACTTGGGCAAAGGCGTGCTGAAAGCCGTTGCCAACATTAACGGCCCTATTCGTGATTTGCTGCTGGGTAAAGACCCGGTTGATCAAAAAGCACTGGACCACGCGATGATCGCGCTGGACGGTACTGAAAACAAAGGCTCGCTGGGTGCTAACGCGATCCTGGCCGTCTCGTTGGCAGCTGCCAAAGCGGCTGCTCAGGACCAGGACCTGCCGCTGTACGCTCACATCGCCAACCTGAACGGCACACCGGGTGTTTACTCGATGCCGGTTCCGATGATGAACATCATCAACGGTGGTGAGCACGCCGATAACAACGTCGACATTCAAGAGTTCATGGTTCAGCCAGTCGGCGCCAAGACCTTCTCTGACGCGTTGCGCATGGGCACCGAAATCTTCCATCACCTCAAAGCTGTGCTCAAGGCCCGTGGCCTGAACACCGCAGTGGGCGACGAGGGTGGTTTCGCACCCAACCTGGCCTCCAACGAAGATGCACTGAAAGTGATCTCCGAGGCAGTCGCCAATGCCGGTTATACCTTGGGCACCGACGTGACCCTGGCACTGGATTGCGCAGCCAGCGAATTCTACGAAGACGGCAAGTACAACCTGTCGGGCGAAGGTCAAGTCTTCAACTCCGAAGGCTTTGCTGAATACCTGAAGGGGCTGACTCAGCGCTACCCGATCATCTCCATTGAAGACGGCCTGGACGAGTCTGACTGGGATGGCTGGAAAATCCTGACCGACAAGATCGGTGAGAAAGTGCAACTGGTAGGTGACGATTTGTTCGTGACCAATACCAAAATCTTGAAAGAAGGCATCGATAAAAAGATCGCCAACTCGATCCTGATCAAGTTCAACCAGATCGGCACCCTGACCGAAACACTGGAAGCCATCCAGATGGCCAAGGCGGCAGGTTACACCGCTGTGATCTCGCACCGTTCCGGCGAAACCGAAGACTCCACCATTGCCGATCTGGCTGTGGGCACGTCGGCGGGTCAGATCAAGACCGGCTCTCTGTGCCGTTCGGATCGCGTGTCCAAGTACAACCAATTGCTGCGTATCGAAGAGCAGTTGGGGGCGAAAGCCAAGTACAACGGTCGCAGCGAGTTCCGCGGTTAAGCGTCTGGCGTAAAAAAACAGCAGGTTGTGTCGGAAAATTCGCCACTGTGAGTTTTTTGACACTAATCTGATGCTTCTGTATACAAGCCTGGTTCGTCCAGGCTTTGTACTATTCGTTGTTTATGTTTGTCGGCATGGCTGTCTTTTCACTGGATACCTGATATTCGATGCGCAGTCCCAATTGGTTGTTCCTTATCTTGCTCTTGCTGCTGGCTGGCCTACAGTATCGCCTGTGGGTGGGGAATGGCAGTTTGGCGCAGGTTACCGACCTGACTCAGCAAATCGCCGATCAGCGTGCTGAAAACGAAATATTGCTGGAGCGTAATCGCGTACTGGATGCGGAAGTGCTTGAGCTGAAAAAAGGCATGGAGACCGTTGAAGAACGTGCTCGCCATGAATTGGGCATGGTTAAAGAGGGCGAAACCCTCTACCAGTTGGCTCAATGAGTGTTTCAACTACGGCCTTCTGGGCCGTGATTCCTGCCGCGGGCGTCGGAGCCCGTATGGCCGCGGACCGTCCCAAACAGTATTTGCAGTTGGGCGGGCGCAGTATTCTCGAACACAGCCTTGGCTGTTTCCTTGATCATCCGGGCCTTAAGGGGCTGGTGGTCAGTGTGGCGTGTGATGATCCTTTTTGGCCGTCCCTACAGTGCGTGGCTGACCCGCGTATTGTTCGGGTTGACGGTGGACGTGAGCGTGCCGACTCGGTGCTCAATGCGCTGCTGCACTTGCATGCACAAGGCGCCTCTGACGATGACTGGGTGCTGGTGCACGACGCTGCGCGGCCCAACCTGTCCCGCGAAGACCTGGATAAATTGCTGAGTGAACTGGCTGATGATCCCGTCGGCGGTTTGCTGGCGGTGCCCGCTCGGGACACGCTCAAGCGTGTCAATAAGAACGGCCGCGTGGTGGAAACGGTTGATCGAAGCCTGATTTGGCAGGCGTACACGCCGCAGATGTTTCGCCTTGGCATGTTGCACCGTGCCTTGGCCGATAGCCTGGTGGCGGATGCCACGGTTACCGATGAGTCGTCAGCGATGGAGTGGGCCGGACTTGCTCCGCGCTTGATCGAAGGGCGCTCGGACAACATCAAAGTCACTCGCCCTGAAGACCTTGAATGGCTGCGTTTGCGTTGGGGTCGCACGCACCCGTAGTTGCTGGCGAGGTACGATCGCTGCGCAATCTATCGCAGTCTTCGTACCTCGACAGCGACGACAGAAACCTTGCGCAGTGCCTAGCTCAAATACTCCTCGCGCTGCGCCAACCCTTCCTTCAAGTAGTCCACCAATTTTCTGACTTTGGGCGATAAGTGCCGTTGTTGCGGATACAGCGCCCAGACGGCGGTATTGGGCGGTTGATGCGATTCAAGCAGTGACACCAGCGCCCCCGTTTTCAGGTGTTCCAGCACGTAGTAGTCCGGCAATTGGCATAACCCCGTGCCAAATAGCGCTGCATCCAATACCGCCTGTCCACTGTTGCAGCGCCAGTTGCCTTGCACGCGTTGCGAAAATTCACGTCCGTCTTGCTGCAATTGCCACATATCCGAACTGCCAATCAAGCAGTTGTGGCGACTCAATTCAGACACGCTGTGGGGGCGACCATAACGTTCCAGATAGGACGGCGAGCCACACAGATACATGCGTCGTGGGGCCAGTCGCGTGGCAACCAGTCGTGAATCCTGGAGGCGACCCAGGCGAATGGCCAGATCGAGACTTTCGTGCACCAGGTCCAAAGCTCGGTTGCTCAGTTCGATGTCCACCCGCAGTTGGGGATAAAGCGCCATGTATCGCGTCACCAGCGGCACGATAAAACGCTCCCCGTAGGCCACGGCGCAGGTCATGCGCAGTAACCCTTTGGGTTCGCTGGCCAGATCGCCTATCGCGCGCAGCGCTTCTTCGCGTCCGTCTTGCAGGCGCTGGCAATGTTGCAGAAAGGTTTGTCCGGCCTCTGTCAGGGTCACACGCCGCGTACTGCGATAAAACAAACGTGTTTGCAGGCGCTCTTCCAGCCGGGCGACTTGACGGCTGATGTGTGACGACGACACACCGAGTCGTTCTGCGGCAGCGGTGAATTGACCACACTCAGCAACCGCGACAAATTCGTCTATACCTTCCCAGCGGTTCTCGGTCATGAGTGATTGTCCCTGTCTGGCAATAATGTTTTGCTTTTGGCTGGATTATTAATCAGTCAGCGCTGTTTTACACTTCATGTCTTGTTTTTACTTTGTTGGAGACGATTGATGATCAAGTCACGTGCTGCCGTAGCCTTTGAGGCCAAAAAACCGCTGGAAATCGTTGAAGTGGACGTTGCCATGCCCAAAGCCGGCGAAGTATTGCTGCGCGTTGTGGCTTCTGGCGTTTGTCATACCGATGCCTACACCTTGTCCGGCGCCGACCCGGAAGGCATTTTTCCGTCGATTTTGGGCCACGAAGGTGGCGCTATTGTCGAAGCTATCGGCGAAGGCGTGACATCGGTTGCTGTCGGCGATCACGTCATCCCGCTGTACACCCCGGAATGCCGTCAGTGCAAATTCTGTCTGTCGGGGAAAACCAACCTGTGTCAGGCGATTCGCTCAACCCAGGGCAAAGGTCTGATGCCTGATGGCACTACGCGTTTCTCCTACAAAGGACAGCCCATTTTCCACTACATGGGGACATCGACGTTCTCCGAGTACACCGTGTTGCCAGAAATCTCGGTGGCCAAGATTGCTAAAGACGCGCCACTGGAAAAAGTCTGCCTGCTGGGCTGTGGCGTGACCACCGGGATCGGCGCGGTGCTTAATACGGCCAAGGTCAAGCCCGGCGACACCGTGGCCATCTTCGGTCTGGGCGGCATTGGCTTGTCAGCCGTCATCGGTGCGGTGAAAGCCAAGGCTGCGCGCATCATTGCCATCGACATCAACCCGGCCAAGTTTGAAATCGCCAAGCAATTGGGCGCGACTGACTGCGTCAACCCCAAAGACTTCGATCGCCCGATTCAGGACGTGATTGTCGACATGACGGACGGCGGCGTGGATTTCTCCTTCGAGTGCATCGGTAATGTGCAATTGATGCGGTCGGCGTTGGAAAGCTGCCACAAGGGGTGGGGCGAGTCTGTGATTATCGGCGTGGCCGGTGCCGGTCAAGAGATCTCGACACGTCCATTCCAGTTGGTGACTGGTCGCGTCTGGCGCGGTTCGGCATTCGGTGGTGTACGCGGTCGCACCGAACTGCCGAGCTATGTCGACATGGCGCAGGCTGGCGAAATCCCGCTGGACACGTTCATCACCCACACGATGGGCCTGGAAGATATCAATAAGGCTTTCGACCTGATGCATGAAGGCAAAAGCATCCGCACCGTCATCCATTTCTAATCGACAGTGGCCAGCCTCAAGTATTTGCGGCTGGCCACCGGGAGTTTTCCCATGACACTGGAAAATATTTCCTGCCAGAAAAGCTTTGGCGGTTGGCACAAGCGTTACAAGCACCGTTCTGATGTGCTCGGTTGCGACATGGTATTTGCCGTGTATTTGCCACCCCAGGCTGAACACGGCGCCAAATTGCCTGTGCTGTATTGGCTGTCGGGTTTGACCTGCACAGATGAAAACTTCATGCACAAAGCGGGTGCATTGAAAATGGCCGCCGAGTTGGGGCTGATCATTGTGGCGCCCGATACCAGCCCCCGTGGCGAGGGCGTGCCGGATGACCCGAACGGGGCGTGGGACTTCGGGCTGGGTGCCGGCTTTTACCTGAACGCTACGCAGCAGCCCTGGGCGCAGCATTATCAGATGCACGATTATGTGGTGCAGGAATTACCTGCATTGGTTGAAGCGCATTTTCCGGCCTCTCAAAAGCGTGGCATCAGTGGCCATTCAATGGGTGGGCACGGGGCGCTGGTCTGCGCATTGCGCAATCCTGGGCGCTATCAGTCGGTTTCGGCGTTTGCCCCCATCAGCAACCCGATGGACTGCCCGTGGGGGCAAAAAGCGTTCACTCACTATTTGGGTGAGGAACGTTCGCGCTGGCGTGAGTGGGACGCCAGCGTGCTGCTGGGTGAGGCGCGCGAACGATTGCCCCTGTTGATCGATCAAGGTGATCGGGATGACTTTTTGACCGTGCAGCTCAAGCCTGAGGTGTTGCAAAAAGCAGCGCAGTTGGCCGATTACCCGCTCACCTTGCGTCTGCAACCGGGTTACGACCATAGCTATTTCTTCATCGCCAGTTTCATCGACGACCATTTGCGTCATCACGCCGACGTGCTATGCGCCTAATAGCGCCCAATGCGGGACAAAGTAGGTAGAATCACGCCCTGACTTAATCGGGGCGTTTTTTTATGCGTATTGGCCACGGCTATGATGTGCACTGTTTTGCTGAGGGCGATTTTATTACCTTGGGCGGTGTGCGAATCCCACATAAATTTGGTTTGCTGGCCCATTCTGATGGCGACGTGCTGCTGCATGCGCTCAGTGATGCGTTGCTCGGCGCCGCGGCGCTGGGCGATATCGGCAAGCATTTCCCGGACACCGACCCGACCTTCAAAGGTGCGGACAGTCGCGTGCTGCTGCGTCATGTGGTGGGCCTGATCCACGCCAAAGGCTGGAAGGTCGGCAATGTCGACAACACCATCATTGCTCAGGCGCCAAAAATGGCGCCGCATATTGAAACGATGCGCGCGCTGATTGCCGCGGATCTTGAGGTTGATTTGGACCAAGTGAACGTTAAAGCCACTACCACCGAAAAGCTCGGGTTTGTCGGACGTGAAGAAGGTATCGCTGTGCATGCCATTGCGTTGTTGGTTCGCGCATGAACGATTTTGATCTGCTCGGCCCACGGGCTTATGGCGACGCTTTGGGGAGCGCTGTACTCAAGGCCGTGGCTGAAGACTTTCAGGTCGACGAAGTGCTGGACATCCCGTTGTCCGGTGATGGCGAGCACTTATGGTTGTGGGTTGAGAAACGTGGCCTGAATACCGAAGAAGCTGCCCGCCGCATCGCCAAGGCGGCGGGGGTGCCCCTGCGTACGGTGAGTTACGCCGGCTTGAAGGATCGTCAGGCGCTGACCCGTCAGTGGTTCAGCGTGCAGTTGCCGGGCAAAGCTGATCCGGACCTGTCAAGTGCTGAAAATGACACGCTGAAAATTCTCCAGACTTCGCGCCATAAACGTAAGTTGCAGCGCGGTGCGCACGCGGCAAACGGTTTTACCTTGCGTTTGACGCAACTGGCCGGTGACAAGGACGCGCTGCAACAGCGTCTAGAGCTGATCGCCAAGCAGGGGATTCCCAATTACTTTGGCACGCAGCGGTTTGGCTGGCAGGGCGGCAATCTGGGCGAAGCGCGCGACTATGCCGCGCGCAACGCATTGCCGGAGCAACGCAATGTGCGCTCGCGGTTATTGTCGACAGCTCGCAGCTACCTGTTCAACCAAGTGCTGGCGGCACGCGTCGCCGAGGGTACATGGCAGCATGCCCAAGTAGGCGACCTGCTGGCGTTCACCGACAGCCGCAGTTTTTTCCCGGCCGGGGAGGCTGAATGCAGTGATCCGCGCCTGGCGATTCTGGACCTGCACCCGACGGGGCCGCTGTGGGGGGAGGGTGACTCGCCCACGCAAGGCGCAACCCATCTCCTGGAACAATCCATTGCCGAGCGCGAAGCTGCTCTGCGTGATTGGCTGGTTCGGGCAGGCATGAGCCATGAACGACGCATTCTGCGGCTGCCCATTGGCCGGTTGACGTGGCATTATCCGGAGCCTGACATTCTGCAACTGGAATTTGTACTGCCGGCCGGATGCTTTGCCACTGTTCTGGTGCGCGAGCTTGTTGATCTGGTGCCGCTGGGTCAAACGGACAGCCTATGCGTATTCTGATTTCAAACGATGATGGGGTAAGCGCTCCGGGCCTTGCAGCGCTTCACGCTGCGCTGGCCGATTACGCCGAGTGCGTGGTGATTGCTCCCGAGCAGGATAAAAGTGGCGCCAGCAGTTCGCTGACGCTGGACCGACCCTTGCACCCGCACACGCTCGCCAATGGCTTTGTCAGCATCAACGGCACGCCCACCGATTGTGTGCATCTGGGTATCCACGGCTTGCTCGACCCGCAACCCGACATGGTGGTTTCGGGGATTAATCTGGGTGCCAACCTGGGGGATGATGTGCTGTATTCCGGCACGGTGGCGGCGGCTTTGGAGGGGCGTTTTTTGCAGCGACCTTCCTTTGCGTTTTCGTTGGCCTCGCGCCAAGTCGACAACCTGCCAACGGCCGCCTATTTTGCACGCAAGCTGGTGCAGGCCCATGATCAACTGGACCTGGCGCCGCGCACCGTGCTTAACGTGAATATTCCCAATTTGCCTTTGGACAAAATCCGCGGCATTCAGCTCACGCGCCTCGGTCATCGGGCGCGGGCGGCGGCGCCGGTCCATGTGGTCGACCCGCGCGGCAAAGCCGGTTACTGGATTGCCGCCGCAGGTGATGTTGAGGACGGAGGGCCGGGCACTGATTTTCATGCGCTCATGCAGGGCTATGTGTCGATCACGCCACTGCAACTGGACCGCACATTCGCGGATGGCTTCAAGAGCCTTAGTGGTTGGCTTGAGGGCCTGGACTGATGGGGCGTGAGCAGGATGGCCTGATGCATCGCGGCATTGGCATGACGTCGCAGCGGACACGGGAGCGGTTGATTCAGCGTCTGCGTGAAGAGGGCATCGTTAATCACAATGTGCTTGAGGTCATCCGGCGTACACCGCGCCATCTGTTTGTAGATGAAGCCCTGGCACACCGTGCCTACGAGGACACCGCGCTGCCGATTGGCAATAACCAGACCATCTCCCAGCCTTACATGGTTGCGCGCATGAGCGAGTTGTTGCTTGAAGACGGCCCGCTGGACAAGGTCATGGAAATCGGCACCGGTTCTGGCTATCAGACAGCGGTGCTTTCGCAGTTGGTTGAACGGATTTTTTCGGTTGAGCGAATCAAGGTGCTTCAGGATCGGGCCAAAGAGCGTCTACTGGCACTGAACTTGCGCAACGTCGTGTTTCGTTGGGGCGACGGCTGGGAAGGCTGGCCGGCCTTGGCGCCTTACAACGGTATTATCGTAACGGCCGTCGCCACTGATGTGCCTCAGGCGTTGCTCGATCAATTGGCCCCCGGTGGGCGTTTGGTCATCCCGGTGGGTGCGGGTGAGGTTCAGCAACTGATGCTGATCGTGCGCGAAGAGCACGGCTTTGCGCGTCGGGTCATCGGCAATGTGCGTTTTGTGCCGCTGCTCAACGGGCCGTTGGCCTGAGGCTTTGCCCGCAGGCGCTGAATTATAGGGCCGGGTAAGGGTCATACAGCCCAGAGGCAAGGCTCTGCTCAGCGATGTTTATGTTTTATACGGCGCGTTTACAGTTCAGCTTTACTGTCTGTAAAAGCGATGTTGCCAGTTATACTGCGCCACTTTTGGCCGCCACTGGCCTTCTAATATTTAGCCACCATCAAAGGGAGCGGCGGGTGAGTCTCACAGTCATTGCGCAGCGTATGAATACCAAAAGCTATCAAAGACTGGTGGTCGGTCTATTCCTGAGTGCCACACTCGCCTTGTTGGCGGCATGCTCCAGCACGCCTAAAAACGGTGTGCGGGTCGTTGACCGCAACGGTGTGGCACAACGTCCCGCAGTGACCACCGGGCAGTACGTTGTGCGACGTGGCGATACGCTATTCTCGATTGCGTTTCGCTACGGTTGGGATTGGAAGGCATTGGCCGCACGCAACAATATTGGTGCGCCGTTCACCATTGTTCCGGGTCAGACCATCCGTTTTGATGGCCGTGCGGGCACTCGACCGGCGGCAGTTGCGACCACCGTTACCTCGCCTTCTTCGGGCAGCAAGACCACTGTGATCAAGCGCCCGGCAACCACGGCCAAGACGCCTGTGGTCACTGCGCCTCTACCCGCAGGCCCCGCGCCCAAGGGCTGGGGCTGGCCTGCTAACGGTATTTTGATCGGTAAATTCTCTTCAAACGGTAGTTTGAATAAAGGTATTGATATCGCCGGGGATTTGGGACAGCCTGTTTTAGCTGCGTCTGATGGCTCAGTTGTTTATGCCGGGAGTGGATTGAGGGGCTACGGCGAGTTAGTCATCATTAAACACAGCGATACCTATGTCAGTGCCTACGGTCATAACCGCAGGTTGTTGGTTCGGGAGGGGCAGCAGGTCAAGGTTGGACAGACAATTGCCGAAATGGGGTCAACTGGTACAGACCGGGTGAAACTTCACTTTGAAATTCGCCGTCAAGGTAAGCCTGTAGATCCACTGCAATTCCTTCCACGCCGTTGATCAGTTACCAGCCTGTTCCTGATGTAGCAAAGGAATGGGCTCCAGCATTGCCAAGGATCGGTGACGCTAGAGCTTGAGGTCGAACTCACCAAAGGACTATAAAATGGCTCTCAACAAAGAAGCGCCGGGGTTTGACATCGACGATGAGGTGCTCCTTATGGACGCTTACACCGTCGCGGACTCGATGTCAGAAGATGATGCTTCACCCCCTGCAGTTCGTACCAAATCTAAAAGCTCATCTGCTTTAAAACAGCACAAGTACATTGACTACACCCGAGCGCTCGATGCGACTCAGTTGTACCTCAATGAAATTGGCTTTTCCCCGTTACTCTCTCCCGAAGAGGAAGTCCATTTTGCGCGCTTGTCGCAAAAAGGAGATCCGGCCGGGCGTAAGCGCATGATTGAAAGCAACTTGCGATTGGTGGTTAAAATCGCCCGACGCTACGTCAATCGCGGGCTTTCGCTGCTGGACCTGATTGAAGAGGGCAACCTGGGCCTCATCCGGGCGGTCGAGAAATTTGACCCTGAACGTGGGTTCCGCTTCTCGACATATGCCACCTGGTGGATCCGCCAAACGATTGAGCGGGCGATCATGAACCAGACCCGTACCATTCGTTTACCGATCCACGTTGTAAAAGAGCTGAACGTTTACTTGCGAGCTGCACGTGAACTGACCCAAAAGCTCGATCACGAACCCTCCCCTGAAGAAATCGCCAATCTGCTCGAAAAACCCGTGGCTGAGGTCAAGCGCATGCTGGGTCTCAACGAGCGAGTGTCCTCGGTCGATGTTTCTTTAGGCCCTGATTCCGATAAGACCCTGCTTGATACCCTGACCGATGATCGTCCAACAGATCCTTGTGAGCTGCTGCAAGACGATGATTTGTCGCAGAGTATTGATCAGTGGTTATCGGAGCTGACGGACAAGCAACGTGAGGTGGTGATTCGCCGCTTTGGGTTGCGTGGACATGAAAGCAGCACGCTGGAAGATGTAGGGCTGGAAATTGGTCTGACGCGTGAGCGTGTCCGCCAGATCCAGGTTGAGGGTCTGAAGCGCTTGCGTGAGATCTTGGAAAAGAACGGCCTTTCGAGTGAGTCGTTGTTCCAGTAAGCAATTTGAGCCTTTAAAAAACCCGGCCATGTGCCGGGTTTTTTACATCAGCCAAGCACGATATTTCGACCTCGCCCCGCTTCAAGGCAGCGGTTGAAATGGAATGTCACGAACACAATTGAACTTTTGCTTCATCGTTTTGTAAGTCATTACTTACTCTTGTTGTAAGCAAATGGTAGTTAAGTGTTTTGTTTGTGGCTTTTTCTTACGTTGCTTATTTTATAACTTATTGATTAGTAAGCTTTTTAATAATAACTACGGTTCTGAGATGTAATAAAAATCTATAACTGGTGTGGTTGCAGCTGCTTTGGAAATCTTTAATATCACAACTGTATCGACGGATCGATACAGCGTTCAAGGATGGACGTTGAAGGACATCGCAGGATGCGATTCATCAGGATGATGAAAGGGAAAAAAGGGATTAAGGAATAAATGTGGGCGGGTCAAACCGCCCCTTTTTTTCAGATAACTGCCAGGGACTGTCCGAAGTCTGCATGATATTTTTTCGGCAGCGCGTGACCCCCTCTTAACAGCAAAACGCCCAAGGTCGATGACCGTGGGCGTTTTGTTTTGTGTCACACGCATTCAGAGCGTGTGGCGTTTACAGGGCAGGGTAGTCGATGTAGCCGACAGCGCCTTTCGAGTAAAACGTTTCTGGGTGCGCTTCATTGAGTGGTGCATCAACTTTGAGGCGTGCAGGCAGGTCTGGGTTGGCGATAAAGGGCACACCAAAGGCCACCGCATCTGCTTTACCCGCCGCCAGCCATGCGTTGGCGCTGTCCTTGGTGAAACCCTCATTAACGATGTAAGGGCCGCCAAAGGCTTCTTTCAACTGCGGGCCGATGCTGTCCGGGCCTTCTGCTTCGCGTGAGCAAATAAAGGCAATGCCGCGCTTACCCAGTTCACGGGCCACGTAGCCAAAGGTTTCAGCCAGGTTTTCATCGCCCATGTCGTGCAGGTCAGCCCGTGGCGACAGGTGCACGCCTACGCGGCCTGCGCCCCAGACGTCGATTGCAGCGTCAGTGACTTCCAGCAGCAAGCGAGCACGGTTTTCGATGCTGCCACCGTATTGATCGGTGCGCTGATTGGTGCCGCTTTGCAGGAACTGGTCAAGCAGATAGCCATTGGCGCCGTGAATCTCTACACCGTCAAAACCTGCGGCTTTGGCGTTCTCTGCGCCGGTGCGATAGGCCTCAACGATGTCGGCGATTTCGGCCGTTTCCAGTGCACGCGGGGTGAGGAAATCAACCTTTGGACGTACCAGGCTCACATGGCCTTGAGCCGCAATGGCGCTTGGAGCGACAGGCGCTTCGCCATTGAGGTAAATCGGATGGGAAATGCGACCCACGTGCCACAGTTGCAAGAAGATTCGACCTCCGGCCGCGTGCAGCGCTTTGGTGACATTGCTCCAGCCGCGAACTTGATCGTCGGACCAGATCCCCGGAGTGTCGGGGTAGCCCACGCCAAGCGGGGTGACCGAAGTAGCTTCGCTAAGGATCAGGCCGGCCGATGCCCGCTGTACGTAGTATTCAGCCATTAACGCGTTAGGAACTCGTCCTTCATCGGCGCGACAGCGGGTCAGCGGCGCCATGATGATGCGGTTGGGCAGTTGGAGGTCGCCCAGTGTGATTGGATCGAAAATCGTGGTCATGTCTGTAGCCCTCTCAAAGATCAGTGTGTGGCAGTGGCCAGTTCGGTGTTACCGCCCTGGCGAAATGTAATCAGGGTCACCAGCAAAGCCAGTACCGCCAGGGCGGCTGCCGCCAGTGGCACGCTGGTAAGGCCGAAACCGTGGGCAATTACGCTGCCGCCTACCCAGGCCCCAAGTGCGTTGCCCAGGTTGAAAGCGCCAATGTTCAGGGTCGACACCAGATTGGGGGCCGCTTTGCCGAATGTGACGACGTTGACTTGCAGCGCCGGTACGGCGGCGAACGACGCGGTTGCCCACAGGAACAGGGTGACCTCGGTCGGAATGATCGCCACGCTGGTCCACGTCAGTACGGTGGAAATCACCGCCATGGCAATGAACACGCCGATCAGGGTTGCGGCCAGGCGCTTGTCTGCCAATTTGCCGCCGATGATGTTACCCACGGTCAGGCCTAGGCCGATCAGTAGCAGGGTCCAGGTCACGCCACGCGGCGAAACGCCCGTGACATCGCCCAACAGGGGCGCCACATAGGTGAACAGGGTGAACATGGATGCTGCAAACAATGCCGTCATGCTCAGTGAAAGCCAGATGCCTGCACCTTTGAGGGCGGCCAGCTCAGCGCGCATGTCGAGTTTTTCTTCGTCGCGCTTGGCTGGCAGGAAGCGAATCAGGCCAATCAATGCCACTACGCCAATAACGGTGACGGCAAAAAATGTCGAGCGCCAGCCAGCGGCCTGCCCCAGTGCGGTGCCCAGTGGCACGCCCAACACGTTAGCCAGGGTCAGCCCGGTAAACATCAATGCTACGGCAGAAGCACGCTTGTTGGCGGGCACCAGGCCTGCGGCGACCACCGAGCCAATCCCGAAGAAGGCACCGTGGCACAGGGCTGTCACCACGCGGGCAAACATCAGTACGTTGTAATCGCTGGCCAATGCACACAGCAAATTGCCAACGATAAAAATGCCCATCAACGCTACCAGCGCAGCCTTGCGCGGTAATTTTGCCGTGGCCAGTGCCATGAACGGTGCACCAATGGCCACGCCCAGTGCATAGCCCGTCACCAGCCAGCCAGCGCCGGGTATTGACACGCCAAGGTCGGTCGCGACATCAGGCAGCAAGCCCATGATCACGAACTCGGTGGTGCCGATGGCGAAGGCGCTGAGCGCCAGAATGAGGAGCGAGAGGGGCATGGAAATCCTTGTTAAAGCGCTTGGTTAAGTTTGGCGAGGAAGGCTTGAATGGTGTCTTCGTTGCGTTTGAAAAAGTGCCATTGACCGTGCTTTTGGCTGGTAATCAGCCCCGCGCGTTGCAGCGTCGCCAGATGGGCCGACACCGTGGACTGCGACAGGCCGCAGTGCTGGTCAAACTGCCCGGCGCAAACGCCGTGCTCGGTGGAGTGCAGCTGGTCGGGGAACGAGGTCTGCGGATCTTTCAGCAGATTGAGGATTTCTCGGCGTACTGGGTGTGCCAGCGCTTTTATTATTTCGTCGAGGTCGATCGTCATGGTGGCAGTGCTCAATGAGGTACAACGTTATATCGCGATGAGGCGAACTTTAAATCGTTATATCGCGATATACAAATATGATTTCGATCTGAGATCAGCTCGAAACGGTATATCGGGTTATAACGATATTGGGAGAGCAGTGCTAAACTGCGCGGCATGAATTATCTCGCACATCTGCACCTGGGCGGCCAGCGCCCTGAAGAATTACTCGGCAGCCTGTACGGCGACTTCGTGAAAGGACGCCTGCAAGGGCAATTTCGGCCGGATATCGAGTCGGGTATTCAACTGCACCGCAGCATTGATGTGTTCACCGACCATCATCCGCTGGTTGATCAGGCGCTGGCGCGTTTTAGCCATACCCGTCGCCGCTATGCAGGGATCGTGCTCGATGTGTTTTTCGATCATTGCCTTGCCCGGGACTGGAGCCGCTACGCCGAGCAGCCGCTGGAGCGCTTTACAGCTGACTTTTATCGCGTGCTGAAGGCCCAGGCGCATTTGCCGAGTCGTCTCGCACGCATTGCTCCCCACATGGCAGCCCACGATTGGCTGGGTTCATATCAGCATTTCGAAACGCTTGAGCAGGTGTTTGTCGGTATCTCCCGGCGTTTGTCTCGCCCGCAAGAGCTGGCGGGCGCCATGCAAGACCTGTCGTCTTTGTACGCGCCGTTGAGCGAAGACTTTCGTGCTTTCTACCCGCAGTTACAGGCTTACGCGGCGCAGCAATTGCACGCTTGCCAAGCCCGTCCCCTTTAGTGTGATAGCACGCCAGTCTCGCAGGCAGGCTCAGCCGCCGAAACGGGAGTGCCCATCAACACACGGCTGATAGCCTCCTGGGCTCTGAATGCCAGCACTGCGCGCTCTTGCTGATCGCTGGCAATCGGTTCCAGCAGGTGAATCTCGACGTCCGCCTGGGCGTGGCTGAACAAGCGCAACAAGTGCGACACCAAATCGTCATCCCCGATAAACGGCGCGATGGTGTCTGGCTCGCCATCACGGACATAGCGGATGGCAACCGGTTGCACAGGCACATGACTGTCGATGGCCGCCGACAACAGGCGCCCGTGAAAGGTACGCACCGAGCGCCCGTCAGTGGTCGTGCCCTCGGGAAACATCAATAGCGGCAGCGGCTGCTGCAAGTGCCGGGTCATGTGCTCGCGAATCCGCTGGCTGTCGCCCGCGCCACGGCGAATGAACAGACTGCCAGCCTTGGCGGCCAGCCAACCCGCCACGGGCCAGCCGCGAACCTCGGCTTTGGACAAAAACGACAAAGGGGTCAATTGCCCCAGCAGCGCAATGTCAGTCCATGACACATGATTGCTAACCCATAGCATGGGGGTTTGAGGCAGTTGCCCGAACACTTGGATGCGATAGGGCAGGGCATTGCTCAAACGGCTCATGAAAAATTGTGACCAACGCTGGCGCCGGTTCATGGTGCTGTTGAGTTTTAGACGCTCCATCAGCCCAAACACACTGGCCATGCCCAGCCCCAGCGCGACCACCAGCAGCACGCGGGCTACTCGGCCATAGCGACGCAACCGGCGCATTACATGGCCGCCTTGAAGTGGCGTGCATAGCGCGGGCAGAGTTCGTCACGCTTGAGCAGGATAAAAACATCGGCGACTTGAAAGTCTTCGTCCCAGCACGGTTCGCCGCACACCTTGGCACCCAGGCGCATGTAGGCTTTGAGCAGCGGGGGCATTTGCGCGATGAGGTTGAGGGGCACGTCGCGCGGCGGTAACGGTTTTTTCGGTTCGGCGCGTAAGTGCTCGGTACATAAATATCGTTCACGCAGGCGCTGCATGATCGCCTGTGCTTGCACGCCACCATCCTGCATCGGGATGCTGGCGCAGCCCATCAGGTAGCGATAGTTGCCCTGGTTGAGCACCTCGGCCAATTCCGCCCACAACACCGCAATCGTGCCGCCATTGCGGTAGGCCGGGTCCACACAGGTGCGGCCAATCTCCAGGATCGGTCCTTGCAGATGCGCCAGCCCGTGCAGGTTGAATTCTTCTTCGCTGTAAAAGTGGCCAATGCTGCGTGCGGCAGCGTGATCCAGCAGACGCGTGGTGGCGACCAGTTGGCCGCTGCTTAAGTCGCGTACACCGATGTGCGCGCAGTGCGTGTCGAATGCGTCTTGGTCCAGCCCACTTTCGCCGCCTTTGAGCGTGGCGTTGAGTTCATCGCTGAACACCCGAAAGCGCAGCGCTTGCGCCTCGCGCAACCCTTGGGGGTCGACCAGACGCTCTGCCAACAGGCGTCGTGCGTGAACAGTGTCGCGAATGCGGGCGATCTGAGACATTGCCAATCTCCATGCAGGCCTTTGCCCGCTTAGGGTTGCTGCCAATCGACTGAGGTGTGCAACCTCAGGCTAGGCAGGCGCAATGTCATCGCCATGACAGTTGGATGATGCTTGCATGACAGACGCAGCGGGCGTTTGAGGCCAGATGAACTGTCGGGTTAAGTTAACGTCCTACACGGTGCGCGAAAAAAACCTACCGCACGGCTTGCATGTACCCGGACTAGGGGTAATGTTCGCCCACGTCTACTGGCTAAAGAGTCCTTATGTTTAAAGCGTGTTTATCTTCTGTTGGCGCGGTGTTACTGACGCTCGGCGTGAGCCTGCCTGCGCAGGCCAATTGGTATCTGGATGGTGAATCGTCGCGTTTGTCGTTTATCACCACGCAAAACGCCAACGTTGCAGATGTGCATCGATTTTTGGTGTTGCACGGCAAAGTGGACCGCAAGGGGCAAGCGCAATTGCGTATCGAGATGGATTCGGTCAACAGCGCGGTGCCGTTGCGCGACGAACGCATGCGTGATGTGTTGTTCGACTTCAAGCACTACCCCGAAGCGCAGATCACGGCGCAAATCGACCTACAACCCATCAATGATCTGGCGCCTGGTGCCCAATTTGAGTTGCGCTTACCGGTCACAGTCAGCCTGCGCGGTAAGCAGCACACCTATGATGCCGAGTTATTGGCCACGCGCCTGGACGAGCATCGCTTTCAAGTGGTGACCCTGGAGCCGCTGGTGGTGCAGGCCGAGGATTTCGGGTTGCAACCCGAGCTGCAAACCTTGCGTAAATTGGCCGGTTTGTCGGCGATCAGCTTTTCAGTGCCGGTGGGTGCGGTGCTGATTTTCACGGCGCGCTGAGATGGCAGGGGCCGTATTCCCATGGCGCAGTGCCAATCGCTTCGAACTGTTGATCGACGGTCCGCAGTTTTTCCCGCGTATGCTCGCCGCCATTGCCCAGGCACAGGACCATATCGACCTGGAGCTGTATTTGGTCGAAAGCGGGGCCTGTGCAGACGCGATCGTGCAGGCCCTGGAGCATGCAGCCGAACGCGAAGTGCGCGTGCGGTGCCTGTTTGACGGTTACGGCAGCTTGGCGTTTTCCGTGGGGTTACGTCGCCGCTTGATCGACGCTGGCGTGGAGCTGCGCTTTTACAACCGCATCAGTTGGCGCAAGGGGTTGAATAATCTGTACCGCGATCACCGCAAGTTGTTGTTGGTGGATCAGCAATTGGCTGTGGTCGGTGGCACGGGCGTGACCGATGAATTTTGGCAGCCGGGTACCAATACCTGCGACTGGCATGAAGTGATGGTCGAGATTCAAGGGCCGTTGGTGCAGGACTGGCAGATGCTGTTTGACCGGCAATGGCGCGCCAATATCAGCCGCAAAGCCTGGAAACCCGCCACGCACTTCGGGTTGTCCCATTTGCCCAGGGTGCCCGAGCAAGGGGCGGGGATGGGGCGGGTGGCGTATGCCGATGCGCATCAACACCGCGATATTTTGCAGTCGCTGGTCAGGGCAATTAACAGCGCCAAACAGCGAATCTGGTTGGCCACGCCTTATTTTCTGCCGACCTGGCAAGTGCGCCGCTCGTTGCGTCGCGCGGCGAGCCGTGGGGTTGATGTGCGCTTGCTGCTCACCGGTCCTCGTACCGATCATCCCTCCGTGCGGTACGCCGGTCATCGCTACTATCCGCGCTTGCTTAAGGCGGGGGTGCAGATTTTTGAGTATCAGCCGTGTTTTTTGCACCTCAAAATGGTGCTGATCGATGACTGGGTGAGTATTGGTTCGTGCAACTTCGATCACTGGAACTTGCACTTCAACCTTGAGGCCAATCTCGAAGCGCTGGACCCGGCCTTGACTCAAGCGGTGGCTACCAGCTTTGTCAGTGACTTCAAACAGAGCCAGCCGGTCAGCTTGTACGCCTGGCAATCGCGTCCTCTTTGGCGGCGGGTCAAACAGCGCATCTGGGGCTGGGTTGACCGCTTGGTGGTCAACATAGTGGGGCGTCGCTAACGCGTGCCCGGTTTGTTTGAGGCGGCGATAAGCGGTTTTAATTCAACATGCGGTTACATAGTGTTCAAGAACGTGCAGAATCGAGGCGCTCGACGGCCAATTGGAGAGCGTGAGCACGATTTCTGGAGCGTTTTTGCATGACACTTTCGTTGTTGTTGGCAGTACTGGCCTCAGGCTTTATTTATGGCATCACACCGGGGCCCGGGGTGTTGGCCGTTTTTGGGATTGGTGCGGCACGTGGGCGTCGCGCGGGCGCCGGTTTTTTGTGCGGGCACTTACTCGGTGATGTGATTTGGTGCAGTACGGCATTGATTGCCATCGTGGGTGCGCGGGAGTTCGGCAGCACCGCATTTAACGTGCTTGGTTTGTTGAGCGGGCTGTACTTGTTCTGGCTAGGGCTGCGTGCCGTCCGTGCGCAACGTAACAGCGGAGCGCAACAAGGTCCGGCCCGCCAACCGTTTGCCCACGGTATTTTTTTTGGCCTGACCAACCCCAAAGCCTATCCCGTGGCAGTGGCCACTTTTACCGCTTTGCTTTCCAGTCGGGCAGAGCTTTTGACGTGGGCGATGTTGCCCTGGCTGATTGCGCTCAGCTTTGTGGGCGGCGCGCTGGCTTACGCCATTTTGGTCGCGGTGGTGGGGGCCAGCCAGGTGCGGGCTGTGTATCAGCGCCATGAATTACTGATTACACGCTTGTGCGGCGTCATGTTTATAGGCTTTGCCATCAGTGCCTTGGGCCATGCATTGCCCGGGTTGTGGTTGAGTCTTGGATGAACTGAGTGGCAAGGATTCACTCGGCGGGTATTACGTAAAAGGATGGCGTATGAGGTTCCACCTTCTGGCTTAGAGCTGCCCAATGGATATTAAAAGCTACCTGTCTCAATCCAGCTTTATTGATTTGTTGCTCGATGCCGTATGTGTGGTCGATCGCCAGGGGCGCTTCATTTATATAAGTGCCGCCTGCGAACGCATTTTTGGTTATGCGCAGGACGAATTGATTGGCACCCACATGATTGACCTGGTGCTCCCCGCCGACCGTGAGCGCACCCTTCAGGCGGCCAAGGAAATCATGGGCGGTGAACCCAAGCTCAATTTCGAGAACCGTTATGCGCGCAAAGATGGGCAGGTGGCTCATATCCTATGGTCGGCACGCTGGTCTGAGAACTGGCAGATGCGCATCGCGGTGGCTCGCGACATCACCGAGCGAAAGCACGCGGAGTCTCGCCAGCAGGCGTTGTTTGATATCTCTGAAGCGGCGCATAACGCCGAAGACTTGATGCAGCTCTTCAAGCGGGTGCATCAGTTGATCGGGCAATGGCTGCCCGCGTTGAATTTCTCAATAGCGCTGTGCGACACCTCTCAAGGTGAATTGAGTTTTCCTTATCACGTTGATGATCACCCGCAACGAGAGAAGTCCGAGGTCAGCCATTTCAGTGAATTAGTCATTCGCGGTGGCCAACCCCTGCTGCACAATGCGCACGATACGGCCTCATGGCTGGGTGTGCCCTTGGCCACCCACAAAGGCATTATTGGCGCGGTGTTGGTCAAGAGTTCTCTGGGGAGCGAGCGGTACACCGAGCAGCACAAAGAGTTACTGCAATACGTGTCCACACAAGTGGCGGCGGCCATAGAGCGAAAACAACTGCATACCCGCTTGCAGTACTTGGCCCAGTACGATGCCTTGACCCACCTGCTCAATCGCGAGTCGTTGTATGAGCGCCTGCACGGCGCATTGGCCAAAGCCAAACGGGATAAGGGCTTTCTGGCAGTGCTGTATGTCGACCTGGACCATTTCAAACAGATCAATGATCGTTATGGGCATGGTTTTGGCGATACCTTGCTGCAACACATTGCCAGGCGCTTGCAGCATTGCGTGCGCGAAAGCGACACCGTAGCGAGGATGAGCGGCGATGAATTCGTGCTGGTGCTGGATAACCTCAAGCTGCCAGAACATGCGCTGATCGTAGCGGAAAAAGTCCGCCTTAATCTCAGCCTGCCGCTATTGATCGAAGGACACACGCTCAATGTACTGCCCAGTATCGGCGTGGCGATCTACCCCGAGCACGGCGACCAGGTGCCGCAATTGCTCCATCATGCCGACACGGCCATGTACAGCGTGAAAAGGCAGGGACGCACGGTATGAGGGAGGTTGCAGTGCATTATTTCGATGTGACGCGTCCGGGCTTTGGAGGCCGGCTTGATCGTAGTACCGGCGGCCGTGCTGGATGGCCATTCAGGGGATCGCTATAGGCAGGTGAATTGTGCGTTTGCCCAATTGAACGCGCTAGCGAGCGGGGACAGTGATGCGAAGGGCGTGGATTGCGCTCGAACGGCAGTGGAGGTTGTTGCGTGGCGTCACGTTGTGGGAGTCCTGTGTAGGAGGACTACGTGACTCTCTGGAGACTTGCTCAGTTGATTTAAGTGAAATCAATGAGTTTGGAGAAAAGTGGAGCGGGTGAAGGGAATCGAACCCTCGTTATCAGCTTGGGAAGCTGGAGTAATGCCATTATACGACACCCGCTCAGAGCGGCTGACTTTGTACCAGAACCCGGCCTGTTTGAGAAGTTTTAATTCCAGAAATCGGTGACTTACGCGCTCATGCAACAGGGCGTGTGTGAAGGTTTGCTCTGTATGAATGCAGATACAGCCATCGGTTGCAAAAAGTTGAGCAGGGCGTTTTTACAGTGTTGGCTGGCGCTGGCGTGCTCCATGTCCAGAAAATGCCCGGTGTTTTGTACGGCAATGAACTGGCTGTTCGCAATAGCGTGTGCAAAGTGGCGCGCATCACTGGCGGCGGTGTATTCGTCCCAGGCGCCATTGATGAACAGCACAGGGATTGCAATGCCATAGGCGTCACCCAGGGTGTTCAGGCCGCCGGCGCTCAGCAGTTGTTCGATGTGAAAGTGCATTTGTGCGTATTCGTGATCGGCAAGGTTGCTGATATGGCGAAAGTTGAAGCGTTTGAACAGGTGCGGCAAGTGTTTGCCCAGTGTGTCATTCACCAGGTTGCCGAGCAGCGTTCGGTTGCCCGCAGCCAGGCCCTGGCGACCGCGTTCCAGATAGTCGTACATCGCGTGGTTCACGCGGGGTGAGAACGAGCTGATGACGGCTTTTTCGATGCGTCGGGGCGTGTTGGCCAGCGCCGTAAGTGCGACCAGCCCGCCCCATGAAAACGACAGCAAAAATCGGGCATCAAAGTGCTCGATCAATTCGAGCAGCACCTGCGCTTCAAGCTCATTGGTCAGCAGCGTTTGATGGCGGTTGTGCTGTTTTGACTGGCCCGCATACGGCTGGTCGTACAGGACGACATTCAGCGCGGGGTGCAGGTTTTTTAAGGTTTTGGCAAATGACGCGGTGGTGGCCATCGACCCGTTGACCAGGATGATCGTGCTTTGAGCCGTTTCACTGCGATACAACTCAGTGTGAATTCGATACTGACCTTGAATGTCGAGCACAGCGATTTCAGGCGTCATGGCGGCATACTCCAGCGAGCCGAGTGTCGGTTAGCCTGACGATGAACCTCGAATGTGACAGTCGATGGTGGCGGTGCCAACGGTGCGATAGACGGCCCAACGTTTAAAACAAGGCGATTTCTTGCGGGCTGAGCGCTCGATACTCACCGGGTGCCAGCCCTTCATCGAGTATCAATGCTCCAATGCTTTCGCGGTGCAGGCGCAGCACTTTGTTATTGAAGTAACCAAACATGCGTTTGACCTGGTGGTAGCGGCCTTCAACGATGCTCAACCGGGCGCTGTGCGCACTGAGCACATGCAGCTCAGCGGGCAGGGTAGTGAGGTCTTCGTAGGCGAAGTAAATGCCTTGTTTGAACGTGGCTGCATACGCGCTGCTGATCGTTTGTTCCGTTTCGACGTAATACACCTTGGGCAGCTTGGTTTCTGGCTGGGTCACGTGGCGTGACCAGTGGCCATCGTTGGTAATGAGCATCAACCCGCTGGTGTTGAAATCCAGTCGCCCGGCAAGGTGCAGGTCTTCCTTGTCCGGCTCGTTCAATAGATCGAGCACCGTTGGGTGTTCCGGGTCGTGGGTGGCGCTGACGCAGCCGGGTGGTTTGTGCAGCATGAAGTACCGCGCCGCTTTACCGGCTTGCAGGGTCTGCCCGTCGAGTTCGATGCGATTGAACGCACGCACTTCATAATGCGGGTCGCTGATGATCTGCCCATCCACCTGAATGCGCTTTTCGATCAGCAACAGGCGAACTTGCTGGCGGTTCAATTGCGGCAGATTGCTCAGGAAACGGTCTAAACGCATAGCCTTCGATCACATGAAAGTCAGGAGCGCATCTTAACGGCTGACGCCTGCATTCGATGCAGCAAGTTGCTTGAGCACCCCGGCGCAGCGCGGGCAAAGGCACGTCGCATTGCGCAGTTCGGGAGCTAGCGCCTCAATGACATTGGGGTCAATCGTGACCTTAAAGCACCAGCACGGGCTGGCGGATGGCTCATCATTGCCGACCATCGCGCATTGGTTGCTGGCGCCGCAGGCAGGGCACAGGCTGGGTGTCGACATGGGAGGGCCATAACGCGTAGGGTTCAGGCCGATCTTTATACAACATTTAAGCCGTAACCATGATGTGCGGCGACCACACGTCCCTGATTGCATTGACAAGCCAGACGCGCTTTTTTAGTGTCCGCACCCTAGTTTTTCGAGTAATAGCCATGACGCTGGACGACCGTATAAAAATCGAACCCCTCTGGAAGCAGGCATTACGTGAGGAGTTCGAAAAACCCTACATGGGCGATCTGCGTGAGTTCCTGCGCCAGGAGCACGCGGCGGGCAAAGAGATCTACCCGCCTGGCCCACTGATTTTCAACGCGCTGAACTCGACCCCGCTTGATCAGGTCAAGGTGGTCATTTTGGGACAGGACCCCTATCACGGTCCCGGTCAGGCGCACGGGCTGTGTTTTTCGGTGCAACCCGGCGTGCCCGCACCACCGTCGCTGGTCAACATTTATAAAGAACTCAAGCGCGACTTGAATATCGACATCGCCCCGCACGGCTGTTTGCAGTCATGGGCGCAGCAGGGGGTTTTGCTGCTTAACACGACCATGACGGTGGAGCGCGCCAATGCCGCCTCCCATGCCAAAAAAGGCTGGGAACACTTCACCGACCGGATTATTCAGGTGGTAAGTGAGCAACAGCCCAAACTGGTGTTTTTGTTGTGGGGCGCCCATGCCCAGAGCAAACAGAAACTGATCGATGCCACCAAACATCTGGTGCTGACGTCGGTGCACCCGTCGCCGCTTTCCGCCTATCGCGGATTTATCGGCAACGGGCACTTCAGCCGCACCAACAAGTTTCTTGAGCAAAACGGCCTGACGCCTATTGATTGGAAGTTACCTGACGCTTGAGGCAGGGCAGCACGCCTTCAGGCTTTAAGTCGCACCCAGTATTGGTAGAGGGGTTCGGCGAGAAACAATACAAACAGCAAACGCATGACTTGCAGCGCCGTGACCAACGGCACGGACAGCTGCAACACTTCGGCGGTGAGGCTCATTTCCGCGATCCCGCCCGGCATCATGCCCAGTGTCATGGAGCGCAGGTCCAGCTGGGTGAGGGCACTTAAACCCACGGCGCAGGCACTGGCGATCAGCATTGTCAGCGCTGTACCGAGCAGCGTGCGCCCGATGAACGACGGTGCGCGCCGAAAGAACGCGCGATTGAAGTGACAACCCAGACCACTGCCGATCAGCCATTGGCCTGCCTGACTACTGCCTTCGGGCAAGCCGGTGTGCAAGTCGAACAGGATACTGACGCTGGCGCTGATCAGCAGTGGTCCGAACAACCACGGGTTGGGCTGACGCAAGCGTTGCCACAGCCAGGCCAGCAAGGCGCCCGCCGGAAACAGCACGGCCAGCCAAAAAACATCAACCGGGGCGGGGTGCAAGGCCGGTGTGCCGCCACCCAACATGTATTTGAACGCGGCGGGCACACACAGCACCACGGCCAGCACCCGCAGACTCTGGCCCGCAGCCACTCGGCTCAGCACCGCACCGTTGCGTGCGCCAAGGTTGACCATTTCGCCAGAACCGCCTGGCATGCTGGAGAAAAACGCGGTGGCTCGGTCTTCGCCGCTGCGCCGCATGATCCACACGCTGATGATGCTCGACACGCTGGTCAGTAACGCCCCAAAAAAAATCAGCCAGAAGTGCGCGAGCACCTGTTCCATCACCACGGGTGTGAAATGCAGACCGATACCAATGCCGACAATCCATTGCCCGCACTTTCGGCCGCCCGGGATCTCGGCCAGTTGCCACGGGCTAAGGCAGCGCACCAGGATGATTGCCAACAACGACCCCACCATCCACGGCAGGGGCCAGCCGATCAGGCTGGCGAGGTAACCGCCAGCCAGACCGACCAGCGGTGTTGCCCACCACTGCTTGAACCTGGCCTCAGGCATTGGCCAGTGCACGACGTTGAGCACTGCGTTTGCGCCAGATGCGCACAATCGGCAGCAGCAACATGAGGCTGGTCAGCACCCACACCCCCAACGTGATAGGGCTGGACCACAGAATGTCCAGCGCACCGTTGGAAATCGACAGCGCACGGCGCAGGTTCTGCTCCATCAGGCCACCCAGAATGAAGCCCAGCAGCACCGGCGACAGCGGGAAGTCGAGCTTGCGCAGGATGTAACCGAAGATGCCAATGCCGATCATCAGGAACAGGTCGAAGGTGGTGGCATGCACCGCATACACACCAATGGCGGTAATGATCGCGATCACCGGCACCAGCGCCCAGTTCGGCACGGCAAGAATGCGGGTGAATATGCGGATCATCGGAATGTTGAGGATCACCAGCATGATGTTGGCGATGAACAACGACGCAATCAGGCCCCAGACGATGTCGGGCTGTTGTTGAAACAACAGGGGGCCGGGCGTGATGTTGTACAGCGACAACGCACCGATCATCACGGCGGTGGTGCCCGAACCCGGTACACCCAGCGTCAGCATTGGCACCATAGCGCCACAGGCCGACGCACCAATCGCGGTTTCAGGGGCCGCCAGTCCGCGCATGTCGCCTTCACCGAATTTACCCGTGGTGCCCGCCAGACGCTTTTCGGTCATGTAGGCCACGGCGCTGGCCAATGTCGCGCCCGCACCGGGCAGCACGCCCATGATGAAACCGAGCAGGCCGCAGCGAATATTCACGGCAAATACCGCTGCCGCTTCTTTGACGTTGAACATCATGCGGCCCGTGGCCTTGACCGCCTCCTGGCCGCGATGGGTTTTTTCCAGCAGCAAGAGAATCTCGCTGATGGAGAACAACCCCAACACCAGCACGACGAACTGAATGCCGTCAGTCAGGTGGATGTTATCGCCGGTAAAGCGGTACACACCGCTGTTGGCGTCGATCCCCACGCACGACAAAAACAAGCCGATCAGTGCGGCGATAAAGGTTTTGAGCGGTCGATCACCTGCCATACCGCCCAGGCACACGATCGCAAACACCATCAGCACGAAATACTCGGCGGGTCCGAAGGCGATCGCCCATTTGGCCAGCAGCGGCGCAAACAGCACCATGCCGCAGGTGGCGATAAAAGCGCCGATAAACGAACTCCAGGCCGACAGCGACAGCGCCACACCTGCCAACCCTTTGCGGGCCATCGGATAACCGTCCAGAGTGGTCATTACGGTAGACGCTTCGCCGGGAATGTTCAGCAGGATCGAGCTGATCCGCCCGCCGTACTCACAACCCAGGTACACCGCGGC
The DNA here is from genome assembly GCF_049896545.1 of Pseudomonas sp. TWR3-1-1. Classification (NCBI taxonomy): domain Bacteria; kingdom Pseudomonadati; phylum Pseudomonadota; class Gammaproteobacteria; order Pseudomonadales; family Pseudomonadaceae; genus Pseudomonas; species Pseudomonas sp. TWR3-1-1. The sequence goes on along the minus strand of NZ_JAFCUO010000003.1, from coordinate 309,124 downwards.
CAGCAAAATCAGCGCGGATTCGGGCGGCAGCCCCAGCGCAAAGGCAATCGGAATCAGCAACGCGACCCCGTTGATCGGGCCCAACCCCGGCAGCAACCCCACCACGGTGCCGATCAACGTGCCGCACAGTGCCGTGATCAGGTTGTACGGGCTGAGCGCGACGCCGAAGCCCTGGCCCAGATAGCCAAAAGTATCCATATCAGTTCTCCAGAACGTCGAGCAGGCCGAGGGGCAGCGGAACATCCATCGCTTTATCGAACAACAGATAAAGCCCCACGCTCATCAAGCTGATGATCACCACGCTGGGCAGCCAGCGCCCGCCGTACAGGCGTGCCATCGGGATGCCAATCAGGATGCTGCTGAGGATGAAACCCAGCGGCTCAAAGGTGCCGGCAAAGATCAGCAACAGCACGACGCACACGCCGATCTTGATCAGGGTGTCGCGGTCCAGTTGCGGGTCGTCTTCGCTGTGCACCACCGGGGTTGGGCGAACGATCATGTAGATCAGGCCCAGCCCCATCAGGCCCAGCATCAGCAGCGGAAAGGCGCGCGGGCCGACGGGTTCGTACGAAAAAGCCGCCTGATACGGCCAGGCCATCAGCGCCAGGCCGACGCAGGCCAATAGCAGCACTGAGGCAAAAATGCGTTGTAAGAGCATGGTTCACTCCTGCGCCGCGCTGCGGGTGTGCAGCGCAGCTCTTTGGCAGTGGCGGTTACTGGATCAGGCCGAACTCTTTGGCCAGCACTTTGTAGTCGCTCACCTGCTGTTTGACGTAGGTATCCAGCTCGGGGCCGGTCATGGCGAACGGAAAGAGTTCGCGCTGATCGCGCAAGGTGGCGAACTCTTCAGAGGCCAACAGTGTGTCGAAGGCGTTTTTCCACCACGCGTAGTCTTCGTCGCTGACTTTTGGCCCCAGATAGAAACCGCGCACCACAGGCCACACGATGTCGTAGCCCTGCTCTTTGGCGGTCGGGATGTTTTTCATCTCCGGTTCGTCCAGGCGCTCTTTGGAGAACACGGCGAGGATGCGCATATCACCGCTTTGGATGTGCGGCATGGAGTCGGAAATATCCGTACTACCCACTTGAATGTGCCCGCCCAACAACGCCGTGGCGATTTCACCACCGCCTTCGAGCGCGACGTAGCGCAAGTCGCGCGGGTTGATCCCGGCGGCTTTGGCGATAAGCGCAGTTTGCATCCAGTCCTGGCTGCCGACGGTACCGCCGGAGCCGATGACCACTTTGCTCGGGTCTGCTTTGAGGGCCTTAACCAGATCGTCGAGGTTCTTGTACGGCGAGTCGCTTTTCACGGCAATCGCGCCGTAGCTGGTGCCGACGGCTGCAAGCCAGCGCACGGCGCCCTCATCAAAGCGCCCAAATTTGCCTTGGGCCAAATTGAGCAACGAGCCACTGGACCACGCTACCAGCGTGCCTGCATCGCCGGGTCGTTGGGCAACCACGGCGTTGTAAGCCACCGCGCCCACGCCGCCCGGCATGTAGGTGACGCGCATGGGTTTGCTGAGCAGTTTTTCGTTCACCAGCGCGCTTTGCGCCAGCTTGCAGGTCAAGTCAAAACCGCCACCGGGGGAGGCTGGGGCAATGCACTCCGGGCGTTTGGGTTCGGCGATGGAGGGGCCAGCGAACAACAGGCAGCTGGCAGCAAGAGCAACGGCGCGCAGTGATGGATTCATGTTGTCTCCAGGGGAGTTGTTGTTTTTAGAAGAAGGGCGGTGCCCTATCGCACGAGCAGCCGGATTTGACCGACGCGCACGCTAAACGCGGGGCGACAGAGCCTGTGGATCAGGCCCATGACTGCGCCGATCGAGGTGAATTGGCAAATACGAAGTAAACGGACAGGCCAGGTGGCCCGAGGCTGTAAAGCCGGCATGAAGAGGTGCTCCATTATTGTTCTTATTGGCGAAAACGCTTCGAGGCGTTTTTCGGGTCGCTACGGCATTCAGGGCGCAGGTAGTTGTAACTGCCCATTTCAAGATCCTAGTGGGCGAACCTTTCGCCAACCTTTCAACCGCCTTTCATCCCGTTTCATCCTTTTTCTGACTTCACAGCCTTGCAGGCGTCTGTACACTCCGCGCAAAGAAACGCAGGGCCTGATGCTGTTCAGCCGTACTTAAAAGAGGCGGCACGTGGGCAGGTCCCAATAAAAATAATGAGGATGATCCCATGCGCGTGCTTTTGGTCGAAGACCAGCCACAGCTGGCCGACAGTGTTGCTCAAGCGTTGAAAAGTACCGGTTTGACGGTGGATGTTTTGCACGATGGTGTGGCGGCCGATTTGGCGCTGGCCAGCGAAGAATATGCCGTGGTGATTCTGGATGTAGGGTTGCCACGCATGGATGGTTTCGAGGTGCTTGCCCGTTTGCGCGCGCGCGGTAAAACCCTTCCCGTGTTGATGCTGACCGCGCGCAGCGACGTCAAGGACCGCGTGCACGGGCTTAATTTAGGGGCGGATGATTATCTGGCCAAACCCTTTGAGCTGACTGAGCTTGAGGCGCGGGTCAAGGCGTTGCTGCGCCGCAGCGTATTGGGCGGCGAGCGTCAGCAGCGGTGTGGCGCGCTGGTCTACGACCTTGAGACGCGGCGCTTCACGCTGGGCGATGAGCTTGTGACCCTGACGTCGCGCGAGCAGGCAGTGCTGGAGGCGCTGATTGCGCGTCCCGGGCGGGTCATGAGCAAGGAGCAATTGGCCGCCCAGGTGTTTGGCCTGGATGAAGAGGCCAGCCCCGACGCGATTGAAATCTATGTGCATCGGCTGCGTAAAAAACTGGATGCCCAGAAAGTCGCGATTGTGACCTTCCGTGGCCTGGGTTACTTGCTGGAAAGCCGTGATGCGTAAACTCGACAGCTTGCGCTGGCGACTGCTGTGGCACCTGACGTTGCTGTTGGTGGTGTTGATGCTGGCGAGCAGTTTGAGTGCCTACTTCAATGGCCGCGAAGCCGCTGACACCGCCTATGATCGAACGCTGCTGGCGTCTGCGCGCACCATTGCGGCGGGGCTGTCGCAGCGCGATGGCAGCCTGAGTGCGGACGTGCCTTACGTTGCACTCGATACGTTTGCCTACGACAGTGCGGGACGTATCTATTACCAGGTCAACGATATTCATCAGCGCCTGATCTCCGGCTACGAGCATTTGCCCGGCCCCCCGCCGGGTACTTTACGCACAGATGATTACCCGGCGCTGGCGCGTTTTTATGACGCTCAATATTTGGGGCAGAACGTGCGCGTGGTCAGCTTGCTCAAGGCGGTGAGCGAGCCCAACATGAACGGCATGGCCGAGATTCGGGTGGCTGAAACCGACGAGGCGCGCGTATCGATGGCGCGCAGCCTGATGGCCGACACCTTGTTGCGCCTGGGCATGCTGGGGCTGGGCGCTTTGCTGGTGGTGTGGTTTGCGGTCAGTGCGGCGCTGCGGCCACTGGAGCGTTTGCGCACCGCTGTGGAGGAGCGCGAGCCGGATGATTTGCGGCCCTTGCCACGGGTCCCGGTGCAGCGCGAGTTGTGGCCGCTGGTACAAGCCCTCAATCATTTCACTGAGCGTCTGCGCGGTCAGTTTGAGCGTCAGGCGCAATTCATCGCCGATGCATCCCATGAGTTACGGACACCGTTGGCCGTGCTCAAGGCTCAGTTGGAGTTGGGCTTGCGTGCCCATGAGCCGGATACGTGGCGCAGCACCTTGGCGCAGGCGGTGCAAGGCACCGATCGGCTCACGCATTTGGCCAATCAATTACTGTCGCTGGCGCGTATTGAGAACGGGGCGCGGGCGATTGCAGAAGGGGGTGCGCAATTACTGGACCTCAGTCAACTGGCACGCGAACTGGGCATGGCGATGGCGCCGTTGGCCCATGCGCGTGGCGTGGCGTTGGCACTTGAGGCCGAACACCCGGTGTGGATGCACGGTGAGCCGACATTGCTCAATGAGTTACTCAGCAACCTGATGGACAACGCATTGGCCCACACCCCGGTCGGCGGCAATGTGATATTGCGCGTCATTGAGCCGGCGGTGCTGGAAGTTGAAGACGATGGGCCGGGCATTCCCTATGAAGACCGCGAGCGCGTATTTGAGCGGTTTTATCGCCGCAACCCGATGGTTGCAGGCTCGGGGCTGGGGTTGGCGATTGTGGGGGAGATCTGTCGCGCACATGTGGCGCAGATCACCCTGCACGATGGCGCGCAGGGTGGGCTGAAAGTGCGGGTCAGTTTTGTGCCTGCGACGGTGGCGCGCGGTGACGTCAGATAAACATGCTGCGGGCGGTGTTCAATTCATCGTGCAGCTTGGTGCTCATGGCATCCAGGCCCAGTTTCTTGAAGGCGGGCAATGCGTTCAGTTCAACCTGGGCAATGGCGCAATGGCCATTTTGATGGGTGAACACCGTAGCGATTTGCACCAGATCAATGTAATCGAGGCTGTCTGAATTGCGCATGAAGTCCAGGTACTGGCCGGGTAGCTTGACCAGCATTTCAGGGAATTCCCACACGCTGAGCAGTTTGTCGCCGATCAAGGGGTGGATGTTTTCGATGACGTGATTGAGCGACACCGGGTCCGAGAGCAGTTCGTTGTGCTCTTCGGCGTAGGTCAGAATCGGCAGCACCCCAATTTGATGAACCAGACCGCCCAGTGCAGCCTGATCCGGTTTCAGTTGGGTGTAGCGTCTGCACAAGGCATAACAGATGCCGGCGATTTCCAGGCTTTGACGCCACACCTCGCGCATTTTCTGTTCGACCACGTCAGAGCGTGCATGGAAGATTTGCTCCATGACCAGCCCGATGGCCAGGTTGCTGCTGTAATTGACCCCCAGGCGCGTAATGGCTGTGTGCAGGTCGGTGACTTCCTGAGTGGCGCGCAACAGCGGACTGTTGACCACTTTAATCAGGCGGGCAGACAGCGCGGTGTCACGGCCAATGACTTTGCTTAAATGACTGACACTGATATCAGGGTTTTCAGCGGCCTTGCGGATGTTCAAGGCTACTTCGGGTAGCGTGGGCAGAACCAGGTCATCTTTATCAATAGCCTGAATCAAATCCTTTTGGACTTTATGCGCCAACGTGCTCATTTCTGTTCTCTGGGGGTTTCAAGGTACGGCAATTAGCGCTGGATCTCGCGATCACGGTCCAGTTGATAGGGCAGGTCCATCAGCGACAGTGCAGGCCCTTGTAAATCACCGACATGCACATCGCCTGACTGCGCCGCTTCGGCTTGCAGAACGGCCAGTAATTCAACACCGTGTTCGCTACGGGCGCCGATCACCACTTCGCCAATGGCGCTGCTATGAGTGGGGGCAAACAGCGGAGTTCCCGGTAATGGCACCTCATTGCCTGTAAGCGACAGGCGGTAGAGGTGGCGTTTGAGCTTGCCCAGATACTGCATGCGCGCAACGATCTCCTGACCCGTGTAGCAACCTTTTTTGAAGCTCACACCGCCCACTGCCTGCAGGTTGATCATTTGCGGGATAAACAGCTCGCGGGTTTGCGCCATGACTTGGCCGATACCGGCGCGGATCTGGCCCAGTAGCCAATCATTAAGCTCGGCTTGAGGCAATTGAGCCTCCAGTTGGCGAGTCAGGGTGTGCGCCTGATCGGCAGGCGCCCACAGTTCGGCACGGCCTTCAGAGGCGCGAACCGCGATCAAGTCGTTGGCGCGCGCTACGCTGTCGGTGTCGGCAGGCAGGTGCAGGCCCAGGCTCTCAAGTACGTGGTCGGCCTGTACCAGGCCAAAACGCACCCAGTTAGCGCTGTCATCGGTAAGCGTGGACTTTGAAAACACGGCGTACTTTTTCAGGTCGGCCAATTGTGGCTCTACCAGTTCGCGGGCCATCGCCAGCAAGCAGCCGTCGGGCTGAAGGACGATGCGGAAACTTGATTGCATCCGGCCTTTTTGCGTGCAGCGGGCGCCGAGGCTTGCGCGCGTGTCGCTCAAGTAATTGAGGTTGCAGGTCAACTGCCCCTGTAAAAACTTGCTCGCGTCATTGCCGCGAACAGCAAGCACGCCTTCGTGCGTCAGGGTGCAGAAAAAAGCAGAGTCGGCCATGGTTCATCGCAGGTCAAAAAGTCTGGGACACATCATAGAGGTGCGTTCTGCAAATGGATAGTTCGCGTAGGACCGGTGGAGGCCGACCAAAGCCGACTGGTCTCTGGCAGAACGGCCTGTATACTTGCGCACTATTTGAGGAGCGCTCCATGGTCGAAGATGTTGAACTCAATCGTCTCTACTGGCACAGCCGCCGCGGCATGCTTGAACTGGACGTGCTGTTGGTGCCTTTCGTCAAAGAGGTATACGCCACGCTGAACGACGTAGACCGCGAGTGCTATCGCAAGCTGCTTGAGTGCGAAGACCAGGACATGTTCGGCTGGTTTATGGAGCGCAGCGAGTCCGAAGACCCGGAGTTGCAGCGCATGGTTCGCATGATCCTGGATCGTGTCCAGCCCAAGTAATTTTTTCGAATGCCGCTGGCGTGCTTCCGGGCACTTGCTGGCGGCGTATCTTGCAGCCCAGACACTGGCGCTGATCGCAATCTGCCTTCTTTCAATCCCTGCCTGGGCTCAAGTGCTGGGGGCTTTTGTGTGTCTGAGCCACGGGTTTTGGGTGTGGCCACGGCATATCCGCCTGACCCATCCCACGGCGATTAGCGGCTTGCGGCGTAATGCTGAGGGTTGGCAGTTGTGGAGTCGTGCCAACGGTTGGCAGGCTGTTCAACTGCGTCGCGACAGTATCGCGTGGCCTGCGTTGGTGATTGTGCGTTTTAGTCTGCGAGGCGAGCGTTGGGTGCGTGCTGCCTGCATACCCTGCGACGCGCTGGCGCCCGATCAGCACCGGCGCCTGCGCGTGCGGCTCAAGTTCAGTCGGCGTAGGTGGCTGGCACCAGAATAGTGTCCAGTGCCTCGGGCAGCATGTGCGGGTAGTCGAGTGTGTAATGCAGGCCGCGCGACTCCTTTCTGGCCATCGCGCTGCGGATCATCAGTTCGGCCACTTGCGCCAGGTTGCGCAACTCGATCAAGTCACGGCTGACTTTATAGTTGCTGTAGAACTCGTCAATTTCATCCAGCAATAGCCGAACCCGGTGCTGTGCCCGTTGCAGGCGCTTGTTGGTGCGCACGATACCCACGTAGTCCCACATGAAGCGCCGCAGCTCATCCCAGTTGTGGGCGATGATCACGTCTTCGTCCGAATCGGTCACCTGGCTCGCATCCCAACTGGGTAAGGCCACTGGAATGGCGATGTGCTGCAATTGAGCCAAAATGTCAGTGGCAGCTGCGCGGCCATACACGAAACACTCCAGCAAGGAGTTGCTGGCCATGCGATTGGCACCGTGCAGGCCGGTGAAACTGGTCTCGCCGATGGCATATAGGCCGGGTACATCGGTGCGCCCATGCGCGTCGACCATGACCCCGCCGCAGGTGTAATGCGCGGCTGGCACCACGGGGATGGGCTGGCGGGTGATGTCGATGGAAAACTCAAGGCAGCGCTCATACACCGTCGGGAAATGGGTCTTGATGAACGTTTCGGATTTATGGCTGATGTCCAGGTACACGCAATCAATGCCCAGACGCTTCATTTCGTGGTCGATGGCCCGGGCGACAATATCGCGCGGGGCCAATTCGCCGCGCGGGTCAAAGCGCTGCATGAAGCGCTCGCCGTTTGGCAGCTTTAAATGTGCCCCTTCGCCACGCAGGGCTTCGGTGATCAAAAAGCTTTTGGCTTGCGGGTGATACAGGCAGGTGGGGTGGAACTGGTTGAATTCCAGGTTCGCAACGCGACAGCCCGAGCGCCACGCCATCGCAATGCCGTCACCGCAGGCGCCGTCCGGATTGCTGGTATAGAGGTAGACCTTGGCGGCGCCGCCGGTGGCCAGAATCGTAAAGCGCGAGCCGAAAGTGTCTACTTCACCTGTGGCGCGATTGAGCACATAGGCCCCCAGGCAGCGATCACCGTCCAGCCCCAGCCTGCGCTCGGTAATCAGATCAACGGCCACCCGTTGTTCAAGCAATTCAATGTTGGGGCGTTGGCGAGCCTGTTCGAGCAGGGTTTTGAAAATCGCGGCCCCCGTTGCGTCGGCCGCGTGGATGATGCGCCGGTGGCTGTGCCCGCCTTCGCGGGTGAGGTGGAACTCAAAGCCCGGGTGCTGCGGGTCGACGGCTTCATCGCGGGTGAAGGGTACGCCTTGATCGATCAGCCACTGAATGGCCTCGCGACTGTGCTCGACAGTGAAACGCACGGCATCTTCATGGCACAGGCCACCGCCGGCGTTGAGGGTGTCTTCAACGTGGGACTGCACCGTGTCGGTGTCATCGAGCACGGCGGCAACACCGCCTTGTGCCCAGAACGTCGAGCCGTTGGCCAGATCGCCCTTGCTCAGAACTGCAATGCGCATGTGGCCGGGCAAGGTAAGTGCCAGGCTCAAACCGGCAGCACCGCTGCCAATCACCAGCACATCATGTTGAAAATGTTGGCTCATTCTTCTGACATCCGCAAAAAAGCGCCCACTAGTATATAGAGGGGGGGATCGGCACAATAGCCGGGCCTTTATGGCATTGTGAAACTACAGCGGGCACGAAGTGTGCCTCACTCGCAGGCGGTCTGTATGCCGGTATGCAGAATAATTTGCCGGTACAGGCCGGGTTCAAGCGTGTGCAGAGGCTCGCGCGTGGGGCTGTGGCGCAATGAATGGCAACTCGCTCGGATTAATTGAACTTTTCGTATAGGCCAATGTTCCATAGAGGGTTGCCCATCATGAAGGGGGACAGCGTTGGCTTTAACGCCGGCGGGCTTGAGATATGGCCTGCAGCAGGTAAATTCGACGACAAGATTATTGACGCAGCCGGCAAGGCCGAGCTGCGTTTTCGTGCGCGCCAAATCCGAGTGCGCAGGAAACTTACCAGGGGGGAGAGAACTTTTGCGTAAAGCCCGAGTCTATGTTTGCAAGCCTGATCAATTAGCACAGCAATCTCCCTCTCGGTCTTATGAGGAGTATTCATGCTAACCCAGGAAGAGGATCAGCAGCTGGTCGAGCGCGTACAGCGTGGCGACAAGCGTGCATTCGATCTGCTAGTGCTGAAATACCAGCACAAAATTCTCGGGTTGATCGTGCGGTTTGTGCACGACACCCATGAAGCCCAAGACGTTGCACAAGAAGCCTTCATCAAGGCTTACCGGGCACTCGGTAATTTTCGCGGAGACAGCGCCTTTTATACATGGCTGTACCGCATCGCCATTAACACGGCTAAAAATTACCTGGTGTCACGGGGGCGACGTCCGCCAGACAGTGATGTGAGTTCTGAAGATGCTGAGTTTTACGATGGTGACCACGGTCTGAAAGATCTGGAATCGCCGGAGCGTGCTTTGCTCCGCGATGAGATCGAAGGTACCGTTCATCGCACGATTCAGCTGTTACCAGAAGATCTACGAACGGCGTTAACTTTACGTGAGTTTGATGGTCTGAGTTACGAGGACATTGCGAGCGTCATGCAATGCCCGGTGGGTACCGTGCGCTCCCGGATTTTCCGCGCCCGGGAAGCCATTGATAAAGCCCTGCAACCTTTGTTGCAGGAAACCTGAGACAGCGGCGACAGCCAAGAGAGGAACCGCCATGAGTCGTGAAGCCCTGCAGGAATCGCTGTCCGCGGTGATGGATAACGAAGCGGACGAACTGGAACTACGTCGGGTATTGAATGCCTTTGACGATTCGCACACCCGTGACACCTGGTCTCGTTACCAAGTGGCACGTGCTGCGATGCACAAGGATTTGATGATTCCACGCCTGGACATCGCATCTGCTGTATCGGCTGCATTGGCCGAGGAACAAACCCCGGTCAAAGTGGCCTCCAGCCCCTGGAAAAGCATTGGGCGTCTGGCAGTTGCAGCGTCGGTAACTGTCGCTGTGTTGGCCGGTGTAAGGCTCTACAACCAGGATGACATCGTCGGTGCACAGCTTGCTCAGCAAGGTACTCAGCCGAGCATGACCGCGCCGATGGTTAAAGGCCCTGCCGTACTGGCCAACTACAAAGAGAGTGCTGACCAGGCTCCGGGCCCTATGGCCAACGGTGTTCTGCAAGGTCAGTCAGGTTGGCAGGATCAACGTTTGCCGGGTTACCTGCGTCAGCATGCCCAGCAAGCTGCGATGAAAAGCACTGAGGGTGTTCTTCCTTACGCTCGAGCCGCCAGTCTGGAAAACCGTTAAGGCCATCATGCGCGTCCTACCTCTGTTACCGCTTTTGCTCAGTGGCTGGTTTGCAGTGCCAGCCCATGCCGATGAAGCTCAGGATTGGCTCAAACGCCTCGGGCAAGCGGAGCAGCAGCAAAGCTATCAAGGCACCTTCGTTTATGAACGCAACGGTAGTTTTTCTACCCACAGCATCTGGCACCTCGTGCAGGATGGGAACGTTCGTGAACGACTGCTGCAACTCGATGGCCCTGCTCAAGAGGTTGTCCGCGCCGATGGGCGCACCCTCTGTGTCACTGGCCAGCTGGTTTCGGGGCTACGCGGTACATCGGCAGCGTCGGTCAGAACGCTGGAGACCGAAAAACTCAGCAACTGGTACGCAGTGACCAAAACCGGAGATTCACGCGTAGCGGGTCGCCGGGCGGTGATTATTTCCCTGACGCCGCGTGATCAGCACCGTTACGGCGTTGAGTTGTATCTGGATCGCGACACCGGTTTGCCGCTTAAATCATTGCTGCTCAATGATAAGGCGCAACTGCTGGAGCGTTTTCAGTTCACTGAGCTGGACACTCAAACGCCTGACAGTGCACTGCTCAAACCCAGTGGACAGTGTCAGTCGGTTTCGCTCCAGCCGCCTGTCGAACAAACCGGCGCAGTGACTCACGCCTGGCATTCAGACTGGCTGCCTCCGGGGTTTGAACTGGTCAACAGCACGGTCAATCGAGACCCGAAGACCAAGTCCGAAGTCACCAGCCTGTTGTATGACGACGGTCTAGCCCGCTTTTCAGTCTTCCTGGAGCCGCTCAATGGCGCCTCTGCACCTGACACGCGAGTTCAACTGGGCCCTACAGCTGCCGTTTCAAGGCACCTGACGACCAATGACGGCGATATGCTGGCTACCGTGGTGGGCGAGATTCCAATCGGCACTGCAGAACGCATTGCGCTTTCCATGCGTACCGGTAAAGCCGAGCCGCAGGTCAAGCCTTAGTGGTGCGCCGACATGTCTGGTGAAGATTTTCATTTGCCAAACGTTTTATATTTTTCTATAGGTCAGAGCCCTAAAGGCTCTGGCCTTGTTTGTTTGTGGGTGTCCAAAAATACGGTCTATGCTTTGGGCTTGGTTTTTGGATGCCAGCCGCTTAACTCTGCTTGCTATTAACGGGAGCTGTATGTCGATGCCTCGATTGAAACCTTACTTACCCATTCTTGCGGCCGTGATGATGCTCGGGCAGGCAGTTCCGGCCTTGGCGGATGCGCCGTTGGTGCAGTTGCCCGACTTCACGCAGTTGGTTGAACAAGCCTCCCCGGCGGTGGTGAACATCAGCACCACGCAAAAATTACCTGAGCGCCGTGTGTCAAGCATGGGGCAAATGCCAGACCTGGAAGGGCTGCCGCCCGGTTTGCGGGACTTTTTCGAGCGTAGCATGCCGCAAGCACCACGCAGCGGCGGCGGGCGTCAGCGCGAAGCTCAATCGTTGGGTTCGGGTTTTATCATTTCGCCTGATGGCTATGTCCTGACCAACAACCACGTCGTGGCGGATGCAGATGAAATCATCGTGCGTCTCTCAGACCGCAGCGAAATGAAAGCCAAGCTGGTTGGCACCGATCCACGCTCTGACGTGGCGCTGCTGAAAATCGAAGGCAAAAACCTGCCAGTTCTGAAACTGGGCAAGTCGCAAGACCTCAAAGCAGGGCAGTGGGTGGTAGCGATCGGTTCACCGTTCGGTTTTGACCACACCGTGACCCAGGGCATCATCAGCGCCATCGGCCGCAGCCTGCCGAACGAAAGCTACGTGCCTTTTATCCAGACTGACGTGCCGATCAACCCGGGTAACTCCGGCGGCCCGCTGTTCAACCTGGCCGGTGAGGTTGTGGGTATCAACTCGCAAATCTACACCCGCTCCGGTGGTTTCATGGGCGTGTCGTTTGCCATCCCTATCGACGTAGCGATGGACGTGTCCAACCAGCTTAAAAGCGGTGGCAAAGTCAGCCGTGGCTGGTTGGGTGTGGTGATTCAAGAGGTCAACAAAGACCTGGCTGAATCCTTCGGTCTGGACAAGCCAGCCGGTGCGCTGGTGGCTCAAGTGCTCGATGACGGCCCGGCAGCCAAAGGCGGCCTGCAAGTGGGTGACGTGATCCTGAGCATGAATGGCCAGCCAATTGTGATGTCTGCCGACCTGCCGCATCTGGTGGGTGCTCTCAAGGCGGGCAGCAAGGCAAGCCTTGAAGTGGTGCGTGACGGCAAGCGTAAAACCCTGGACCTGACCGTGGGCGCGATTCCTGACGAAGGCAAAGAGATGGACTCGCCGAGCGGTGCCGAGCGCAGCAGCAACCGTCTGGGTGTTTCTGTGGTGGACCTGAGCGAGGAACAGAAGAAAGCCAACGACATCAAGGGTGGCGTGATCATCAAGGATGTTCAGGACGGCCCTGCGGCCCTGATCGGCCTGCAACCAGGTGATGTCATTACACACTTGAACAACCAGGCGATTACCGATGCCAAACAGTTCACTGACATTGCCAAGGCGCTGCCAAAAAACCGTTCGGTGTCGATGCGCGTGCTGCGTCAAGGTCGTGCCAGCTTTATTACCTTCAAACTGGCGGAGTAACGCTGGTATAGGCAATACGTTGAGGTAATGAGAAAGCCCGTATCGAGTGATACGGGCTTTTTTGTGCGGCTTATTTTTTCTTCTGTTTGGGGACTCTGACCAATTGGCTGTTGGAGTACATGTCATGCCAGGTGCGCTTTTGTTTATCGAAGAGCGACCAGACAAAGCCCAGACCGAAACACAGCCATGAACCAATCGATACGATAAAACGCAGCAACGCTTGCCACAGGCTGATTGCCGTACCGTCCGCGTTCTGTACGCGCACCCCCCATACCTGCATGCCCAGAGTTTGACCTGAGTGGGTCCAGAACTTGGCAAAGAAGCCGAACAGCACAAAAAACAGGAGGGTGGACAACAGCGGGTCGCCGTCCAGTGCGCCGGACTCCGAGAGTGCGCGCATTTTGGCTTCACCGATAAAGCCCATCAAAATCAGTTTGTAAATAAAGGTGGTGACGATCATCAGTGCTGTGCACAACAAGAAATCGTAGAACATGGCTGCCAGGCGGCGCCCCAGGCCAGCGGCTGGAAACGCGCCTTGAGGGCTTAGTGGTTGTTTCGACATGGCAGGGTCTCGTGAAGGAAAAAAGCCATCTTACGGAATTGCGCCCATAAAAAAGCCTCTGATGTCACCATCAGAGGCTTTTCACTGCAATAAAGATTAGGCTTCGGCTTGTACTTCGTCAGCCTGCATGCCTTTTTGGCCTTGTACGGCGACGAATGTCACTTTCTGGCCTTCTTTCAGGCTTTTGAAACCGTTGCCCTGGATGGCACGGAAGTGCACGAATAGATCCGCACCGCTTTCAGGGGTAATAAAGCCAAACCCTTTCTCATCGTTAAACCACTTGACGGTACCGCTTTGACGTTGGGACATTTCTTAATTCCTTGACGCTAACAATTAATGACAGTCTCTTTGCTATGAAAGAGAACTGGTGCTGGGTTGCAGGAAAGTAAGAGACGCCGAACGGGTGTAGCAAACTTAGAGCTACTGCCCAGGTCACGATTCCAGCGACCCATGCAAACACAGTGCGCAAACTCTACGACAACCAAGGTTGTAAAAACAAGCCCTGCCAATACGCCGTCTGTCCCTGTGTTTTAAAGGATGTAACGTCGATTTAAGCCGCGTTTTTTGGAGAGGCATGTTCAATTGTGTTCGTGTTCTTTTCGATACTTTCACGCTCGAAAAGTGCGGACTGTTTTGTGGCAGTTGCATGACACTTAAGTGTCGTGAACATGCAACTGTGTTTCAAACCAGGCGTCTTTACCCTCTGTAATAACGTTGCGCAACAAACGGCAGTTTCGACACTTTCATGGGTACACGTTTACCGCGAACGATTGCCCATACGTCGGTATCGAGGGGTGTATAGGCCGTGTCTAGGTAGCCCATTGCCAAAGGCGCACCCAGGGTTGGACCGAAACCGCCACTACAGATACTGCCGATCACGTTGCCGTCCGCGTTTACAACCTCGGCCCCCTCACGTACCGGCGTGCGCTCCTGGGGCAGCAGGCCGACCCGTTTACGAGCAACGCCGCTTTGCTGTTGGGCAAACACCGTTTCAGCGCCGGGGAACCCGCCCGCCCGCGGCCCGTCTGCCCGACGAGCTTTAGAAATGGCCCATAACAGGCTGGCTTCAATCGGCGTGGTTTTCTCGTTCATGTCATGCCCATACAGGCACAGACCCGCTTCCAGGCGCAGCGAGTCGCGCGCGCCCAAGCCAATCGCTTCCACTTCAGGTTGAGCCAGCAGGTGACGTGCCAGAGCCTCTGCGTGCTCTGCCGGCACCGAGATCTCAAAGCCATCTTCACCGGTGTACCCGGAGCGACTCACATAGCATTCCACGCCCAGCAACGTCACCGGGGCAAACTGCATAAAGGTCATTTTCGCCACTTCCGGCGCCAGGCGTTCAAGTACCTTGACCGCCTCAGGGCCTTGCAAGGCGAGCAGGGCGCGGTCTTCAAACAGCGGCTGAATCTGACAATGGGTACTCAGGTGTTTACGCAAATGCGCCAGGTCCTGCTCTTTGCAGGCCGCGTTGACCACCAGAAACAGTTCATCGTTACCCAGGTTGGCGACCATCAGGTCATCCAGAATGCCGCCTTGTTCGTTGGTGAACATGGCATAACGCTGCATGCCCACTGGCAGGTCGATGATGTCGACCGGCACCAAGGTTTCCAGGGCTTTGGCCGCCTGCGCGCCACTCAGGCGAATTTGCCCCATGTGCGACACATCAAACAGCCCGGCGTGTTCACGGGTGTGCTGATGCTCTTTCATGACACCCAGCGGGTACTGCACGGGCATGTCGTAACCGGCAAACGGCACCATGCGCGCACCCAGTTCCAGGTGCAACGCGTGCAGCGGGGTTTTAAGCAGTTGTTCGGTGGACATTCGTGACTCCTTAAAAATCAGCACTCGATAATGTTGACGGCCAGACCGCCGCGAGCGGTTTCTTTGTATTTGCTTTTCATGTCGGCGCCGGTCTGGCGCATGGTGCGGATCACTTTGTCCAGAGAGACAAAATGCTGCCCATCACCGCGCAACGCCATGCGCACCGCGTTGATCGCTTTGACCGAGCCCATTGCATTGCGCTCGATGCACGGCACCTGCACCAGCCCGCCAATCGGGTCGCAGGTCAGCCCCAAGTTATGTTCCATGCCGATCTCGGCGGCGTTTTCGACTTGTTGCACGCTACCGCCCAGCACCTCGCACAACGCGCCCGCCGCCATTGAGCACGCCACGCCGACCTCGCCCTGGCAACCCACTTCGGCGCCAGAGATGGAGGCGTTTTCTTTGTACAAAATTCCGATGGCCGCAGCTGTCAGCAGAAACCGCACCACGCCGTCTTCATTGGCTCCGCCGATAAAGCGCATGTAGTAATGCAATACGGCCGGAATAATCCCCGCGGCCCCATTGGTGGGCGCTGTTACCACGCGGCCACCGTTGGCGTTTTCTTCATTGACCGCCAACGCGTACAGGTTGACCCAGTCCAGCACTGACAGGGCGTCGCGCAATGAGGCTTCGGGGTTGGCGCAGAGCTGGCGATGCAGGGCCGCGGCGCGGCGTTTGACCTTCAGGCCGCCCGGCAGGATGCCTTCATGGCGGCAACCGGCGCTGACGCAATCCTGCATCACTTGCCAGATGTTGAGCAGACCGCTACGGGTCTCGGCTTCCGGGCGCCATGCACTTTCGTTGGCCATCATCACCTGGCTGATCGACAGGTGGTGGGTGACGCAATGGCGCAGCAAGTCCTTGGCGGTCTTGAACGGGTACTTCAGTTCAGTGCTGTCCTCCACGATGCGGTCAGCGCCAGCGGCGCCTTCATCCACCACAAACCCCCCACCGACCGAGTAATACTCGCGGCTGCGGATTTGTATGCCAGCGGCATCGAGGGCACGAAAAATCATGCCATTAGGGTGGTAGGGCAGGGGTTTGCGGATCATTGCCAGGTGCAGCTTTTCATTGAACGCGATGGGGTGTTGGCCCAGCAGGTTTAATTGCCCGCTGCTACGGATCGCGGCCAGACGCTGATCCACGGTTTCGGTGTTGACGGTGTCCGGGTGCTCGCCTTCCAGGCCCAGGAGCACGGCTTTGTCGCTGCCGTGGCCTTTGCCGGTGGCGCCGAGCGAGCCATACAGTTCCACTTTGACGCAGGCGGTTGTGTGCAATAGCTCATCACGCTGTAGACCTTCAACAAACCGTGCGGCGGCCCGCATGGGGCCGACGGTATGAGAGCTTGAAGGACCGATGCCAATTTTGAACAGGTCGAACACGCTTAACGACATGGGGTTCTCCGGTTTCTTATGGGTTATTGGCATTAAATACAGATGCCCTGTAGGCACGTTCGCACCTACAGGGGGGTTAGTGGTCTATGCCTCCTGATAGTTCTCAATCGAGGGGCACGCGCACACCAGATTGCGATCGCCAAACACATTGTCGACCCGACCCACTGGTGGCCAGTACTTGCTTTCGATCAACGACTCAACCGGGTACACCGCTTGTTCGCGGCTGTACGGATGGGTCCATTCACCGACCATTTCTGCGGCCGTGTGCGGGGCGTTTTTCAGCGGATTGTCGTCTTTGTCCAGCGCGCCATTTTCCACGGCGCGGATCTCTTCGCGGATGCGGATCATGGCGTCGCAGAAGCGGTCCAGCTCTTGTTTGGACTCGCTTTCGGTCGGCTCGATCATCAGCGTGCCTGCCACCGGGAACGACATGGTCGGGGCATGGAAGCCGAAGTCGATCAGGCGCTTGGCCACGTCGTCCACGCTGATGCCGCTGCTGTCCTTGAGAGGGCGCAGGTCGAGGATGCATTCATGTGCCACCAGGCCGTTGCTGCCCGAATACAACACAGGGAAGTGCTCTTCAAGGCGGCGGGCGATGTAGTTGGCGTTGAGGATGGCCATTTGTGAAGCACGTTTGAGGCCTTCGCCGCCCATCATGCGGATATACATCCAGGTGATGGGCAGAATGCTCGCGCTGCCGAACGGCGCTGCGCACACCGCGCCCTGCTTGCGTGGCAGGCTGGCGTGGCCCGGCAGGAACGGCGTGAGGTGCGACTTGACGCCAATCGGACCCACGCCCGGGCCACCACCGCCATGGGGAATGCAAAAGGTTTTATGCAAGTTGAGGTGGGAAACGTCGCCGCCGAACTTGCCGGGTGCGCACAAGCCCACCATCGCGTTCATGTTGGCGCCGTCGATGTACACCTGGCCGCCGTGGTCGTGAATGATGCCGCAGATTTCACGAATGCCTTCTTCGAACACGCCGTGGGTCGAAGGGTAGGTGATCATCAATGCCGCCAGGTGCTCGCTGTGCTCGATGGCTTTGGCGCGCAGGTCTTCAATGTCGACGTTGCCGCGTGCGTCGCAGGCCGTGACCACCACGCGCATGCCCGCCATATTGGCGGTGGCCGGGTTGGTGCCGTGTGCAGAAGAGGGGATCAGGCAAATGTCGCGACGTTCTTCGCCACGGCTTTGATGGTAGGCGCGAATCGCCAGCAACCCGGCGTACTCGCCCTGGGAGCCCGCATTGGGTTGCAGCGAAATAGCGTCGTAACCGGTGGCGGCGCAGAGCATGGCCTCCAGCTCGTGGGTCAGTTGCTGGTAGCCCTGACTTTGTTCGACCGGTGCGAAGGGGTGCAGGCTGCCGAACTCGGCCCATGTGATGGGGATCATTTCGCTGGCAGCGTTGAGCTTCATGGTGCAGGAACCCAGCGGAATCATTGTGCGATCCAGTGCCAGGTCTTTGTCAGCCAAACGACGCAGGTAACGCATCAGTTCGGTTTCAGAGTGGTAACGGTTGAACACCGGGTGGCTGAGGATCGGCGACTGGCGCAGCAGCGCGGCCGGCAAGGTGCCGCTCACGGTGTGAGCCAGGGCATCGAAGTCCGGCAGCGCTTGACCGTCGGCGGCCAGCAAGGCCCACAGCGCGGTCACATCGGACGGGCCACAGGTTTCGTCCAACGACACGCCCACACGCTCGTCATCCACCACGCGCAGGTTGATGTGTTTGGCGTGTGCGTTGGCGTGCAGGGTTTGGGTTTTGCCGGCGGTGTGCAGGGTCAGGGTGTCGAAAAATTCGCTCTGTTCGACGTTCAGTCCCAGTGCAGTCAGGCCCTTGGCCAGAATCGCGGTCAGTTGATGAATGCGCTGAGCAATCTGCGTCAGGCCGTGAGGGCCGTGGTACACGGCGTACATGCTGGCAATGTTGGCCAGCAGCACCTGCGCGGTGCAGATATTGCTCGTGGCCTTTTCGCGTCGAATGTGTTGCTCGCGGGTTTGCATGGCCAGACGCAACGCCGGTTTGCCATGGCGGTCGACCGAGACGCCGACCAGACGCCCCGGCATGTCGCGTTTGAACGCGTCGCGGGTGGCGAAGTAAGCGGCGTGCGGGCCACCGAAACCCAGTGGCACGCCAAAACGCTGGGCGCTGCCGATGGCCACGTCGGCGCCGAACTCGCCCGGCGGAGTCAGCAGGGTCAGCGCCAGCAAGTCAGCTGCGACGGCCACCAGCGCATTGGCGGCGTGGAAGCGTTCAACCAGTTCGCGGTAATCGAACACGTCGCCATTGCTGGCCGGGTATTGCAAGAGGGCGCCGAAGAACGGCGACAGGTCCGTAAGGCCACGTTCATCACCCACCACCACGTCGATGCCCAGCGGCTCAGCGCGGGTGCGCAACACATCGAGGGTTTGCGGGTGGCAGTGACGGGAAGCAAAGAACGCGTTGCTGGACTTGTTTTTGCTCAGGCGCTTGCAGAAGGTCATGGCTTCCGCGGCGGCGGTGGCTTCATCGAGCAGCGAGGCGTTGGCAATCGGCAGGCCGCTGAGGTCGCTGATCAGGGTCTGGAAGTTGAGCAGGGCTTCAAGGCGGCCTTGGGAAATCTCGGGTTGATATGGCGTGTACGCGGTGTACCAGGCCGGGTTTTCCAACAGGTTGCGCAAGATCGGCGAAGGCGTATGGCAGTTGTAATAACCTTGGCCAATGTAGGTTTTGCACAGCTGGTTTTTGGCGGCGATGGCTTTGATCGAGGCCAGCGCATCCGCCTCGCTTTGTCCGGCTGGCAGGTTGAGCACGCTGGTGCCCTTGATGCTTTCAGGGATCACGCTGGCGCTCAGAGCATCGAGAGACTCAAAGCCCAAGGTGGCGAGCATGGCCTGTTCATCGGCCTGGCGCGGGCCGATGTGGCGCGCGATAAATTCATTGGCGGTGCTGAGTTTAGTGGTCATGGCGAGTTCCTCAGGCGTCAGCGTTGGCTTTGATCAGGCGGTCGTAGGCGTCCTGATCCAGCAACTGGCTCACTGCGTTGGCATCGGTGGGTTTGAAGCGGAAGAACCAGCCTTCACCCAGCGGGTCTTCGTTGACCAGTTCCGGGCTGCTATCGAGCGCCGGGTTGACTTCCAGCACCTCGCCGTCCAGTGGCATGTACACACCGCTGGCAGCTTTCACCGACTCAACGGTGGCGGCTTCTGCGCCTTTGTCGTAGGCCTGTAGTTCTGGCAATTGAACAAACACCACGTCGCCCAGAGCGTTTTGCGCAAATGCGGTAATGCCCACGGTCACGCTGCCGTCGGCTTCGGCGCGCAGCCACTCGTGGTCTTCAGTAAAACGCAATTCGCTCATGGAAACTCCTCAGGGCCAGACTCATCTGGTAGTCGCAGTTGATTGCTCGTGCAAGGTCGAGCGCTTTGAGGAGTGCATTGCAAGATGGCTGCCAATTTGTAAAAGGCCATATTTATCAATGAATTGGTGGTTTCGACAGGCGGCAGCATGACGCTAGCTGTAGCGAAATCGCTACAGGTATGATGGGTTTAAAAAATCGAAGCGGATCAAAGCCTTGCAGCAGTGCGTCAGGCAACGTGCGTATTGGAATCGTTCCGGTGTATCGAATTCGATACGGTTGTTTGGTCGTGTCAGGTGATCAGACCAAAAGTGTGCAGACTTGGGCAGCACCTACGAAGCAGGATTTTTGCCGGGGATTGCGTATTTCCGCAGCCGCTGTGCAATCGCGGTGTGGCTGGTTTGCAGGCGGTTGGCCAACTGGCGGGTGGAAGGGTAGTCGACATAGAGCTTTTCCAGCAGGGCTTTTTCGAACGAGGCGACAGCGTGTTCCAGGGTAAGCACTTCGCCATCGTTTTGCCGTGCCACTGAGGTTCCGGCGATGTCCAGATCGCCAATGTCGACCACGTTGCTTTCGCAAATGGCCGCGGCGCGAAAAATCACGTTTTGCAGTTGTCGCACATTGCCCGGCCAGCGGTTGCCCAGCAGGGCGGGGTAGGTGCCGGGCGCCAGGCGGCACACCGGGCGCTGGATTTGAGTGCAGGCCTGCTGCATAAAGGTGCGCGCCAGCAGCAGAATGTCTTGCCCGCGTTCACGCAGCGGCGGGACGTCGATGTTGAGTACATTCAGGCGATAGAACAGGTCTTCGCGAAAGGTGCCGTCGTTGACCATTTTTTCGAGGTTGCGATGCGTGGCGCTGAGGATGCGCACATTGACCTTCACTTCGCGTTCGCCGCCCACGCGGCGAAAGCTGCCGTCATTCAAAAAACGCAGCAGCTTGGCTTGCAGGTAAGGCGACATTTCAGCGATTTCATCGAGGAACACCGTGCCGTGATTGGCCAGCTCCATCAACCCCGGCTTACCCCCGCGTTGCGCGCCGGTAAAAGCGCCGGGGGCGTAGCCGAACAGCTCGCTCTCGGCCAGGTTCTCAGGCAGGGCGGCGCAGTTGAGGGCCAGAAAAGGCGCGCCGAAGCGGTCGCTGATGGCATGGCAGGCGCGGGCCACCAGTTCTTTACCGGTGCCGGTTTCACCTTGAATCAATAACGGTGCATCCAGGGTCGCCACGCGTTGAGCGCGGGCTTTGAGGGTGCGGATCGCGGGTGAGTCTCCGAGCAAGGCGTCGAAGCCTTCAGCGTGGTCGTGATGCAGGGCTGCCAGGCGTTCGCCGATACGGCTCGGTTGGTACAGGGTGAGCAGCGCCCCCGCATCAGTGATGGGGGTGGCGTCGAGCATCAGCGGATGGCCGTTGAGGGTGACTTCACGCAGTGGCAGGCGAAAGCCGTTTTCCAGCAGCGCAGGCAGCAAGCCGGGGTCGCTGAACAACGCGCTGATGCTTTCACCACCAGGTTCGCGGCCGTACAGCGACACCAGCGCCGGGTTGGCCAGTAGCACGTGGCCTTCGCTGTCGAGTGCCAATACCGGGTCGGTCATGGCCGCCAGCAGCGCGTCGAGTTGCAGGTGCCGGCGCTGGCCGGGAAGGATGTCCACCATCTTCACCGATTGCACGCCCCGCACGCGGAACAAGGCTTCGCGCAACTCGTCGAGCACTTGCGGGCTTAACGTCGGCGCGTCGATGTAGACGTTGGGCGGCACCATCTCCACGGCATCCAGATTGAGGTTCCGTGCGCCGAGCAACGCCAGTACTTCCTGGGTGATGCCGACACGGTCGATAAAACTGACATGGATACGCATGGGAACGAGCAACACTTCTGGCCAGCGGGGCGGCCAGTATGCCTTGGCAGGGAGGGATGGTGAAACTTAGGTCGTTTACCGACAACCTGTAGGAGCGAGCTTGCCTCGCGATCTTCTAAAGGATCAAAAGATCGCGAGGCAAGCTCGCTCCTACGGGGTGCTGGTTATCCGAGGTGTTCAGGTTTGATCGGGTCGCCAGGCTTGTGGTTGAGCTGGGCTAAAACGTCGGCAAACATTTTGTCGTAGAAACCGTGCATCGAGCGAATGTCTGCGGTTTTGGGAATGCCGTTTTTCACTGCAATCCGGAACGCGTCATGGGCGAAGTTATAGGCCATGTCCTTGGGCAGGGTGAATGAGTCCTTGAAGTCCTTGCCGTTGATCTGGCCGTGCATATCAAACTGCATCGACTTGCCTTCCTTGGGATCCTGAACGACCTGGTAATCAATCTTGATGTCATACCCGAAATCGCCGGGTTGCAGCGCTTCGCGTTGGATATGCAGGTGACCGGGTTCGAACGAGGCCATAGGCGTACTCCTTGATGCAAAAAAAAAGGGCAGACCCCAAGGCCTGCCCCAGGGTTCAGAAGTAAGTGATACCCGATTTCTCGGTGCTGACTCGAGTACCGGCCTTACCTTGAACGATTGCTTCGATATCCGCCAGTGCGCCGATCACAGCGGTCTTGCCGGTCTTGCGGGCAAACTCACACGCGGCTTCGACTTTAGGACCCATTGAACCCGAGGCGAAACCGAGTTTTTCCAGCTCGTCCGGGTGCGCCTGGGCAATGCCCTTCTGGGTAGGTTTGCCCCAGTCAATGAAGGCTGCATTCACGTCCGTGGCAATGACCAGCAGGTCGCTGTTCAGTTGCTGCGCGAGCAGGGAGGAGGCCAGGTCTTTGTCGATCACCGCCTCAATGCCTTTGAGTTTGCCGTCTTCGTCGTACATGGTCGGAATACCGCCGCCGCCTGCACAGATCACGATGGTGCCCTTTTCCAGCAGCCATTTAATCGGACGGATTTCGAAGATGCGTTTGGGTTTTGGGCTGGCCACCACACGGCGGAATTTGTCGCCATCCGGTGCAATGCTCCAGCCTTTTTCAGCGGCCAGGCTCTTGGCTTCAGATTCGCTGTAGACCGGGCCAATAGGCTTGGTCGGGTTCTGGAAAGCCGGGTCTTTGGGGTCAACTTCAACCTGGGTCAGCAAGGTGGCGAACGGTGCGTCCGGTGGCAACAGGTTGCCCAGCTCTTGCTCGATCATGTAACCGATCATGCCTTCGGTTTCAGCGCCCAGCACGTCCAGCGGGTAAGGGCTGACGTCGGTGTAGGCTGCGGCTTGCAGGGACAGAAGGCCGACTTGGGGGCCGTTACCGTGGGCCACGACCAGTTCGTTGCCAGGAGCGACGCGAGCGATTTGGGCGGTGGCGGTGCGGATGTTTTCGCGTTGATTTTCAGCGGTCATGGGTTGGCCGCGACGCAGAAGGGCGTTACCGCCCAGTGCAACGACGATACGCATAGGTCATTCCTTAAAAGAGGGGAAGGGCACAAACAACCGGGTTCTGTGGGAGCCAGCAGGCTCGCTCCCACAGGTGCACGGCCTTAGATATCAGCCAGCGCAGCTACCAGGATGGCCTTGATGGTGTGCATGCGGTTTTCCGCTTGTTCGAAGGCGATGTTGAAAGGCGATTCGAACACTTCCTCAGTCACTTCAATGCCGTTTTTAAGGTTTGGATGATGCTCGGCCACGTCTTTGCCGACTTTGGTTTCACTGTTGTGGAACGCAGGCAGGCAGTGCATGAACTTCACACGGATGTTTTCGGCGGCTTTGATCAAGTCCATGTTGACCTGATAAGGCAGCAGCAGCTTGATGCGATCGTTCCAGGCTTCCACCGGCTCGCCCATCGATACCCACACGTCGGTGTGGATGAAGTCCACGCCTTTGACTGCAGCTTTCGGGTCTTCGGTCAGGGTGATTTTGGCACCGCTTTCCTTGGCGAATGCCTGACATTGTTTAACGAACGACTCTTCAGGCCACAGGGCTTTTGGTGCGGCGATGCGCACGTCCATGCCCAGTTTGGCGCCGATCAGCAGCAGCGAGTTACCCATGTTGTTACGGGCGTCGCCCAGGTAGGCGTAGCTGATGTCGTGCAGCGGCTTGTCGCTGTGTTCGCGCATGGTCAGCACGTCGGCGATCATTTGCGTCGGGTGGAACTCGGCGGTCAGGCCGTTGAACACCGGCACGCCTGCAAACTTGGCCAGTTCTTCGACGATTTCCTGGGCAAAACCACGGTATTCAATGGCATCAAACATACGACCCAGAACGCGGGCAGTGTCTTTCATGCTTTCTTTGTGGCCGATTTGCGAAGACACCGGGTCGATGTAGGTGACGTGTGCGCCCTGATCGTGAGCTGCCACTTCAAACGCGCAACGGGTGCGGGTCGAGGTTTTTTCGAAGATCAGCGCAATGTTTTTGCCTTTCAGGTGCGGCTCTTCAGTACCGGTGTACTTGGCGCGCTTCAGATCGCGAGACAGATCCAGCAGGTAGTGAAGCTCGCGTTGGGTGTGGTGCACCAAGCTGAGCAGGCTGCGGTTTTTCATGTTAAACGCCATGGGGATCTCCTGGGTTTCTGGTAACCGGCTTGCGCCGCCCTTTGTAAGGGCCAGCGCAAGCATTCAAATGGATGAATTAATAGTCAATTGGGTCGCGGATGATTGGGCAGGTCATGCAGTGACCGCCGCCACGGCCGCGTCCCAGCTCAGAGGCGCTGATGGTGATGACTTCTACACCGGCCTTGCGCAGCAGGGTGTTGGTGTAGGTGTTGCGGTCGTAGCCGATCACCACGCCAGGCTCCAGTGCCACCACGTTGTTGCCGTCGTCCCACTGCTCACGCTCTGCCGCGAAGGAGTTACCGCCGGTTTCAACCACACGCAGGGTTTTGACGCCCAGTGCTTTGGCCACCACGTCGAGGAAGCTGCTTTCTTCGCGTCGCACGTCAATGCCGCCCTGCTTGCTTTCATCGGGGTACAGCGAGAAGGCAACGATCTGTTTCACGACTTCCGGGAAGATGGTGACCAGGTCGCGGTCGCAGAAGCTGAACACGGTGTCCAGGTGCATCGCGGCGCGGGATTTAGGCATGCCGGCAACGATGACGCGCTCGACCGCTTTGTTCTTGAACAGGTTCTGTGCCAGTTGGCCGATGGCCTGACGCGAGGTGCGCTCGCCCATGCCGATCAGAACAACGCCTTTGCCGATTGGCATCACGTCACCGCCTTCGAGGCTGGCGTTGCCATGATCCGCCGTCGGATCGCCGTACCAGATCTGGAAGTCGGCGTTGGTGAACTCAGGGTGGAACTTGTAAATCGCAGTGGTCAGCAGGGTTTCCTGACGGCGCGCTGGCCAGTACATCGGGTTCAGCGTCACGCCACCGTAAATCCAGCAGGTGGTGTCACGGGTGAACTGAGTGTTGGGCAGTGGTGGCAGGATAAAGCTGGTGTGGCCGAGGAAGTCGCGGAACATTTCGATGGTTTTGCCACCGAAGCTGTCAGGCAGATCGTCAGCGGACACGCCACCAATCAGGTACTCGGCGGCTTTGCGCGGTTCCAGGCTTTTGATCCAGGCTTTGACTTCGTTGACCAGACCCACGCCCACCTGATTGGGGGTCACTTTGTGGTCCAGAATCCAGTCCAGCGCTTCTGGAATGGCAACGATGTCAGTCAGCAGGTTGTGCATTTCCAGCACGTCAATGCCGCGCTCGCGCATCTTGGTCACGAAGTCGAAGTGGTCGCGCTTGGCCTGGTTGACCCACAACACGTCATCAAACAGCAGCTCGTCGCAGTTGTTGGGCGTCAGGCGCTGGTGAGCCAGGCCAGGGGAGCAAACCATCACTTTACGCAGCTTGCCGGCTTCGGAATGTACGCCGTATTTCACTTTTTCCGTGGTCATTACAGTCATCCTCCAAAGTACATAAACAGGGAGTTACAGGGTCAGGAAGCCGTCATAGAGTCCATAAGCCGCCACGAGGGCGCCGATCACTACGGCAGCAAAAATAACTTTTTCGATGTTGGTGAAGATTTGTTGGCCGCTTTCCAGCTTCGCCTTGGCGAACAGAATGGCGCCGGGTGCGTACAGCAGAGCCGAGAGCAGCAGGTATTTCAGGCCGCCGGCATAGATCAGCCAGATGGCGTAGATCAACGCGATGCCGCCGATGATCAGGTCTTTTTTGCGTTCAGCCAGCGCGTTTTCATAGGTTTCGCCGCGCACCGCCAGCAAGAAGCCATAGGCCGCAGACCAGAGGTATGGCACCAGGATCATCGACGTCGCAAGGTAGATCAGCGACAGATAAGTACTGGCCGAGAACAGCGTGATGATGAGGAACACCTGCACCATGGCGTTGGTCAGCCACAGGGCGTTGACCGGTACATGGTTGGCATTTTCCTTTTTCAGGAACGCCGGCATGGTGTGGTCTTTAGCGGCCGAGAACATGATTTCGGCGCACAGCAGCACCCATGACAGCAGGGCACCCAGCAAGGAGATGATCAAACCGACGCTGATCAATACCGCACCCCAGTGACCGACCACATGCTCAAGCACGGCCGCCATCGACGGGTTTTGCAGTTTGGCCAGTTCAGGCTGAGTCATGATGCCCAGCGACAGCACGTTCACCAGTACCAGCAACAGCAGCACGGTGATGAAACCGATCACAGTGGCTTTACCCACATCTGAACGTTTCTCGGCACGGGAAGAGAAGATGCTCGCGCCTTCGATACCGATGAACACCCACACGGTGACCAGCATCATGTTGCGCACCTGATCCATCACGCTGCCCAGGTCCGGGTTTTTCAAGCCCCAGATGTCGCTGGTGAAGATGTCCAGTTTGAACGCGAACACGGCAATCAGAATGAACAGCACCAGCGGCACGATCTTGGCAACCGTGGTCACCAGGTTAATGAACGCCGCTTCTTTGATGCCCCGCAGTACCAGGAAGTGGACGGCCCACAGCAACACTGAAGCGCCGATGATCGCGGCCGGGGTGTTGCCTTCGCCGAAGACCGGGAAGAAGTACCCCAAGGTGCTGAACAGCAGGACGAAGTAGCCGACGTTGCCCAGCCAGGCACTGATCCAATAACCCCAGGCTGATGAGAAACCCATGTAATCGCCGAAACCGGCCTTGGCGTAGGCGTACACGCCACCGTCCAGGTTGGGTTTGCGGTTAGCCAGGGTCTGGAATACAAAAGCGAGGGTCAGCATGCCGACGGCGGTGATTGCCCAACCGATAAGTACGGCTCCAACATCGGCACTGGCGGCCATGTTTTGTGGCAACGAAAAGATTCCGCCGCCAATCATAGAACCGACTACCAGAGCAACCAACGCACCCAATCGTAGTTTTCCGGGAGTATCAGACATTTGTGGTGACTCCAATCTAGGAGAAGTGAGGCCTTAAGATAATTGCGTGGGTATTTCAGCCGTTTGACTTAGATCAGGGCATTACTACATTCCATTGTTAATAGAGCGGGAAGGTCGCAATCACGTATTTTTTTGACGCTTCCTCAAAGGCCCGCTCCAGAGGTCTTAAAGGTGGTTAATACGTGGATAGCCACGAGGTCGTGGGGATTGAAGCTAGTCACTATTTGAAGATTTGCAAATGTGGCTTTCATGTTTCATGAACCACGCCATGAAATTAAACCTTGGTTCACATAGGGGGAGTGTTCTGGGTTTCAATAGATGCACTAGCGATTAAAAAAAAGGGGCTTATTGCGGGGGCTAATAGACGTATAAATGCGACATGTATTTAGTCAGTGAACAGCTGTAGCCTATTAACTGTGAACAATGAAATGTACGAAACCGTATAACGAGGTGGCGATGTCGCAAAACACCCAGAAGCTTCGGCTTAATGCATTAATTGCGTTAGTGGTCGGGTCCATGATTGGCGGGGGGATCTTTTCGCTGCCGCAAAATATTGCCGAACGGGCAGCGGGTGGCGCTGTTTTGATTGGGTGGGGGATTACAGCCGTAGGCATGCTGGCGCTGGCGTTTGTGTTTCAGACCCTGGCCAACCGCAAGCCTGAACTCGACTCAGGTGTCTACGCCTACGCCAAGGCCGGTTTTGGCGATTACATGGGTTTCTCATCGGCCTGGGGTTACTGGATCAGTGCCTGGATGGGCAATGTCGGCTACTTCGTCCTGCTGTTCAGCACTTTGGGCTATTTCGTGCCGGTATTTGGGCAGGGCAATACGCCGATTGCCATTGGTTGCGCCTCGCTGTTGCTGTGGGGCGTGCACTTTCTGGTCATGCGGGGCAT
The DNA here is from genome assembly GCF_049896545.1 of Pseudomonas sp. TWR3-1-1. Taxonomy (NCBI): domain Bacteria; kingdom Pseudomonadati; phylum Pseudomonadota; class Gammaproteobacteria; order Pseudomonadales; family Pseudomonadaceae; genus Pseudomonas; species Pseudomonas sp. TWR3-1-1. The sequence continues at coordinate 281,091 of NZ_JAFCUO010000003.1, read as the reverse complement.
CAAGGAAGCAGCCTTTATCAACCAACTGACCACGGTGGCGAAAATCGTCCCCATCGTGATGTTTATTGTGTTGGCGGGTGTCGCGTTTAAAGCCGATATTTTCACCACGGACTTCTGGGGCCACGAAACCCCCAGCCTTGGCAGCGTGATGGACCAGGTGCGCAACATGATGCTGGTGACGGTGTTTGTATTTATCGGCATCGAAGGTGCGAGTGTGTACTCCGGTCGCGCAGAAAAACGCTCGGACGTGGGCAAAGCCACCGTCATTGGTTTTATCGGCGTGCTGGCGCTGTTGGTGATGGTCAATGTGCTGTCGCTGGGGATCATGACCCAGCCAGAACTGGCCAAGCTGCAAAACCCGTCAATGGCGGGCGTGCTCAAGCACGTAGTTGGAGAGTGGGGGGCGATTTTAATCAGTATCGGGCTGGCCATCTCATTGCTGGGCGCGTTGCTGTCGTGGGCCTTGCTGTGTGCTGAGATTTTGTACGCCACGGCCAAAGACAACACCATGCCGGCGTTCCTGAAAAAGGAAAACGCCAACCACGTGCCGGTCAATGCGCTGTGGCTGACCAACGGGATGATTCAGATATTTCTGCTCATCACCCTGGTGTCTGCGGGCACCTACACCAGCCTGATCTACCTCGCGTCCTCGATGATTCTGGTGCCTTACTTGTGGTCGGCTGCCTATGCGGTGTTGCTGTGTGTAAAAGGCGAGACTTACTCGAACGCAAGCCGACGCAGGATCAAGGACCTGGTGGTGGGGCTGCTGGCCCTTGTCTACGCCATCTGGTTGCTCTACGCAGCGGGACCGAAATATTTACTGCTGTCGGCGTTGCTCTACGCACCGGGTGTCCTGTTCTTTGCCAAAGCCAAGCATGAGCAGGGTGAGCCGCTGTTCAAGGCCATTGAACAGGTGATCTTCGGGGCAGTGGTGATTGCAGCGCTGGCGGCGGCGTATGCGCTTTATAGCGGCGCGTTAACCTTGTAAAAGCATTGGCCTGCTTTGGATCTGGCCGTTGACGTGGTTTTTGATCTGCCTGCGCCTTCGGGATAGCCGTGCTGGGTCAAGGATGGCCCGTGACGGCGTGCCCACGGAGCGGGACCGGAGCGCGGGAACTTGAGGCGGCGTAAGCCTTACGGCGCCTACAGCGCCGAAGGCAGCCGTTCCGGCCGCGACCAAATCCACAGGTTGCCCACACTCATGCCCGCAATGGCCAAAAACACCGGCCATTGATGCTCAAGCACATACAACATCAACCCCGCACATATCAGCATGCTGATGGTGGCACTGACTTTGGCTTTGCGCTGAATGATCTTGCCATTGCGCCAGTTGATCAGGATCGGGCCAAACAACCGGTGGTTTTCTAGCCATGCACTCAGGCGCGGGGAGCTTTTGGTCGCGGCCCAGGCGGCGAGCAAAATGAATTCTGTGGTCGGTAGCCCCGGTATCACGATGGCAATCAATCCAATGCCCAGGCTGACGTAGGCCAGCAGGCCAAAGAGGATTTGGGCTATTTTCGACGAGGATTGGGTTTGGCGGGTCATAAGCTCAAGACGCATAAAAAAATGCCCGGCCAGCACATGCTGACCGGGCAGGTCTAGCTTAAGCCAGTTCTGGCTCAGCCGCGTAGGCGTGTTCCAGTAATACGGTGAAACGCTCAAAGGCGGCAACTGCACCTTTGTCCAGGTCGGCTTCTTCTTCGGCGCTCAATTGCAGGCCGTCGAGGGTTTTGACGAAGCTTTTCCAGCCTTCAGCACGACCACCGGCCGGTTCGCCCAGGTGGCGCGCACCAAAGGTTTCGCTCAGCTCCAGGGCCACCGCACGTTTGATCAGGAAGGCGGCACCCAACTTGGAACCTTCCGAAACAAAGATCCAGCCCAGTGCTTGGGCCTTGCTCGGCGCGTTGACCGCACCCGCGACAGGTGCGGGCACTTCGGTGTTGAGGTCGGCCAGGTCAGCTTTGGCGTGCTCGGCGCGGCAACGCTGGGGCAGGTCAGGCACGATTTCTTGCAGGGCCGGGTCGGTGTACAGCGCCTGGAGTTCGGCCTGGAAGAGGTATTGAGCCACCACAAAACGGGCGAAGTTTTCCCGGGTTTCAAACGGCTTGTGAGCTTTGACCAGCGCGTCGAGCTTTTGATGCGGCTCGTTGGTGATCTGGTTCAGGCGTTGTGAACGCAGGGCAGGACGCTGTGCGGTGTCTTGAGGGGTCATGAAGATGTCCTTGAGAATGAGATGCGCTTTGTAACTAGACGAACAAGAAGACGCGTCACAGTAAAAAATCCTCACCGCACAGGTAAAAATGCTGCGCAGTGAGGGGCCGAATCAGATGTCCCAGACCAGGTTGATCGCGAAGTTGCGACCCGGTTGAGTCAAGCGATCCAGGTTGGCCGGGTTGACTGCCGAGGCTTCGCCCACGCCGTCGTAGCTGCGCACGTCATCCCACAACCAGTATTTCTTGTCGGTGAGGTTGTACACGCCCGCGCTCACGGTCACGTCTTGGGTGACTTTGTAATAGGCGCTCACATCCACAATGCCAAAGCCCGGGGTCTTGAATTGTTTGCCCTCGATGTCGGGCGCTTTGAACGCCGTGTCGTCGACCCGGTTCTTTTTCTTCACCACGGTCCAGCTCACCAAACCTCCGTAGTTATCCTGGTCGTAACCCAGACCGAATACGCCCGTCAGCGGGTTGACGCTGTTGAGCGGTTGACCGTTGTCATCGTTGCGACCATAGGCGTAAGCAATCGAACCTTTGGTGTAGAGACCGCGTGGCGCGCCGAACGCGTCGAGTTGCAGTTGGCCTTTGAGTTCAACCCCCTTGATGGTGGCATGCTTGATGTTGCGGCTCTGGAAACTGTCGAGGTCGTAGCCGGGCTTGACGTTGTCTTCGTCAATAAAGTCGCGGTATTTGTTGTAGAACACGGCAACGTCAAACGAACCCTCATCGAAGTGACCGCGCAGGCCGGTTTCGTAGCTTTTGCTTTTTTCCGGTTCCAGATCGGGGTTGGGTTCTACCACGTAGCCTTCTTGCAGGTTCTCGAACCGGCCATACAGCGCCTTGGCGGTCGGGGTACGGAAGCCTTCGGAGTATTGGCCGAACCAGGTGTAGTGATCGTTGAACGCGTAGGTCACGCCCAGTTTTGGCGACAGACGGTGCCAGGTTTTTTCATCATCGCTGACGGGATCGGTGCCGCCGGGGTTCACTGCACTGAGGAACTCCTGGGTGATTTTTGGCTTGAGGCGGGTGTAGTCGTAGCGCACGCCCGGCATGAACGTCCACTGGTTCCAGCTGATTTCATCCTGGGCAAACAGGCTGTAGGTGTTGATGGTCGGGTCCGGGAAGTCGCTGATTTTAGCGAACACATCGCCTTTGGCCGTGCTGAGTGCGCCCACCGCTTTACAGCCACTGCCGACCGCCAGGCACACCGCGCTGCCACTGCGCGAACCCGTCACTTTGTCGTGTTTGACCGTGGTGCCGTAGGTCAGCAAGTGGTCGGTGGGGCCAATGGCAAAGGCTTTGTCAAATTGCGCATCGAACACCCATTGCTGCTCTTTGTAGAGGGTGTCGCGGGTGCGATACACGTCACGCACAAACGGCAAGTAGCGCTCTTCGGTGCTCTGGTCGGTCTTGGCGACTTGATAATTGAGGCTCCACTTGCCGTGGTCAGCCAGCAAGCTGTCGAGCACAAAGGTGTTTTCTATGCCAAAACGCTCGCGGGTGACGGTGTCGTTGCCGTTACGCGATTTGTACATGCCCAGCGGTGCGCCGAGGTTGAACGGGCCGCCTACCACGCTCTTTTGATTGATGTCGCGGTCGTCTTTGTAGTTCTCGTAGGTGAACGCCAGGCGGTCATCGTCGTTGTAGTTCCAGCCAGCCTTGGCCAGTACGTTGGTGGTGCGCACGTCTTCGGGGTTGGCGGCGGTACGGCTCAGGCCGGTGCCGCCGTGATTGCCATAGGATTCAGTTTCGTGACCGTCGCGGCGGCTCACATGCAGCAAACCATCGAACTGGTCGGCACGGCCCGCGACGGTCGCAGACTTGAGCCAGCTGCGGTCGGCCGAGCTGTAACCGGTTTTAAGGCGTGCGCCAGCGTCTTGTCCCGGCTTGATGATGTCGTCTGGGTTGAGCGTGAAGTAGCTCACTGCGCCACCAATGGCGTTGCTGCCGTACAGTACAGACGCCGGACCGCGCAGGATCTCCACGCGTTTGACGATTTCGGGGTCGACGTAGTTGCGCTGGGTCTTGGCGAATGGGCCGTTGAAGAACGAGTTGGGGATCTCAACGCCATCGACCTGAGTCAGGATGCGATCGCCGTCGATGCCGCGAATGTTGTAACCGCTGATGCCACCCCGCAGGCCGCCACCGCCCACCGAGACGCCTGGCTCATAGCGCACCAGTTCTTTGATGGTATTGACGTTCTGGCGGTCCAGTTGCTGGCGGTCATGCACGGTCACGGTGCTGGGCACTGTGATCACGTCTTGTTCCTGACGCGTGGCGCTGATGGTCACTTGCTGCAGGGCAAGGGTGCCGCTGCTGCCAGCGCGCTTTTCGAGGACGATATTGTTTGTGCCCAGTTTGCGATAGCCCAAATTGGTGCCGATCAGCAGGCGCTCCAAGGCTTTTTCCGGGGACAGCGAACCGCGCACGCCCGGCGACGAGACGTTCTGCCCCAGTTCGGCGGGCAGGCCCACTTGCCAGCCGGTCACGGCGGTAAAGTCGTTAAGCGCGGCCACCAGGGGCTGTTGCGAAATTGCAAAGGTGTAATTGCCCACGGAGCGACTGGCTGGCTGCGCATCGGTCGCGGCCATGGCCGGTACCGCATGTGCGCCGGCCATCAGCACGGCGACGGTCAACAACGATAACGTGCACGGGTGCTTGGGACGTGTGCGGACGTTGGAAGAGGACCGGCTGTTGAAACGAGTGGGCATTGATAGCGCTCCGTGGTGAACGAATCTTATAGTTGCGAAGCTGACTCAAAATGCGAATCAGTTGCATTGACTACAACGAGACGTATGACCTTAGGCTATCGAGTAAAAAAAACGTAATTAATTGAGAATCACCAGCGCCGGGAACTCCGAAAGGCTCGAAGAGGTGATGTGGGCCAGCGAACGCACGATGTCCAGCGGCTGGTCCAGGCGGTAGTTGCCAGTGACTGCAACACTGGCCAGTTGCTCATTGTTGTTGACGATCCAGCCGGGGTAATAGCGCCGCACTTCATCGAGCACCTTGCCCATCGGGCAGTTTTCAAACACCAGGCGCCCTTGAACCCAGGCCAGGTCGGTTTGCGGATTGAGCTTGACCGGTTGTCCGAACCCGTTGGGACCAATGCTCACACTGTTGCCCGCGGACAAGCGCATCTGGGTGCCGACGCTGTTCATGCGTAAATCGACATCGCCCCGTTGCACGCGCACTTGTGCCTGACCATTGAGGTAGCTCACGGCGAACGCGGTGTCCCGCACGCTGACTCGCACCGGGCCAGCCTCCAGTACGAGGGGGAATTCCAGATTGGCCGGCACTTCAAAATAGGCTTCGCCCTGATACAGGCGCGCACTGCTTTGGGCGTTGACCATGCGGCTGGAGAACGCGGAGTTGGTGTTGAGCAGCACCTTGGAGCCGTCTTCGAGTTGCAGGCGCTGGCGCTCACCCACTACGGTCAGGTGATCGGCTTGCAAACGCAGCGGCACATTGTTGTAGCCGCCTACACAGAGCACCAGCACGGCCGCTGTGGCCAAGTGTTTCCAGTGGCGGGCGATGCGCCGTATCACGCTGGGTGCGCGAGGGGTATTCAGGGTTTGTGCCGCTTCAATCAACGGTTGGCCGTTCCACACGGCATTGGCTTTGGCGAACGCTTGCGCATGGGCGGGATCTGCCTTGAGCCACGCCTGGAACGCCGCTTTTTCGCAATCGTCGGCACACTCCAGCACGATCAGCCAATCCAGCGCCTGATCCATGGCACTGTCTTGCAGAACGTCCTGTGCCACTTTTGGCACCGCAGGTGGTTGAGTGTCCTTCACGGGTGTTCCTTGGCAATCTGGGGTGCGGTCGTGTTCAACGTCGTGGAATCCTGGGCGCGATGCGGCCAAATCGGATCTTGCTTACGGATAGATCCCGTAAAGGTTAAGGCCGATTCAGTCGCTCGGCTACCCCGACACAGATTGCCATGATCAATTTGAGTTCCTTTTGAACCGTACTCAGTGACACGTCAAGTTCTTCGGCGATCTCTTGATAGCTGCAGCCATGCAGGCGGCTGAGGATGAAAATGCGCTGCTGACGCGCGCTTAACTGGCTCAGGCTCACACTCAAACGCTCCAGTAATTGCGCGGCTTGATGGGCTTCTTCCGGGGTGCTGAGAGGGGAGGCGATCCCTTCGATCACCTCGATGGGCACGTCTTCGAGCACCGTACGCGACTGGATACGTCGGGCGCGCAAATGGTCCAGCGCCAGGTTGCGGGCGGTCTGAAACACAAATGGCTCAAGGTGTTCAACCGTGCGTTCGCTCAAGGCTCGGGTCACGCGCAGGTACGTCTCCTGCAACAGATCCTCGGCGGTGCTTGGGTTATTGACCATACGCTGCAAGGTGCGCAACAGGATGACCCGCTGCGTGAGGAAGACGTGATTGAAGTGGGACTGACTCACAGTGCTACCAGACCGATTTTGAGCGAATGATAATGCTTATCATCTGTGTGTTTGGTCAAGTGCTGTTTTTGTCAGCGCGCATTTGAGTGGCACGCCCCACCTCGTAACCCCTGCCGAAGGCGTCGTCTGATCACGCCGCGCGCGTCGAGTGAACGCCGGTTTGATGACGGCTGCGGCAGTGACTGCGCAGTGGAGGACGTGTTTACACGCGGCCCTTCAAGTAAGCGCTGTAATCGGGAATGCGGTGTTGGTGGGGCTGGCTCATCAACGGGCTGCTGAGCAGGTAATCGGCACTGCACTCATTGCACGCCACGGGGATGTTCCACACGGCTGCCACGCGTAACAGTGCCTTGATGTCCGGGTCGTGAGGTTGCGGCTCGAACGGGTCCCAAAAAAACACCAGCATGTCGACCTGTTGCTCGGCAATGCGCGCCCCCACCTGCTGATCGCCGCCCAAGGGGCCGCTGATCATGCTTTCGACGGGCAGCCCCAATCGTTGGCCCAGCAACAAACCGGTGGTGCCTGTGGCGCACAGGTCATGTTGGCTGAGGGTCGCTTTGTGGCGTTCGGCCCAATCGAGCAAAAAACCTTTGCAGTGATCGTGGGCCACCAGGGCGATGCGTTTGCGCGCCGCCAGGGTGGCCGTCGTAAAGCTGATGCCGATCATCGCGTTACTCCGCGTTGCACAGCGCCAGGCAGTTATCGAGCATACGGTTGGAGAAGCCCCATTCGTTGTCGTACCAGGCCAGCACTTTGAGCATCTTGCCGCTGACTTTGGTGTGGTTGGCATCGAAAATCGACGACAGCGGGTTGTGGTTAAAGTCGCTCGAGACCAGCGGCAGGCTGTTGTAGCCCAAGACTCTGGAATGTTGGCTGGCTTCTTTGAACAGCGCGTTGACGTGCGCCGCAGTGGTTTCGCACTTGAGCTCAACCGTCAGGTCGACCAGCGACACGTTGATCACCGGTACGCGTACTGCCATGCCGGTCAATTTACCGGCCAGTTCCGGCAGTACCAGGCCCACGGCCTCAGCGGCTCCGGTTTTGCTCGGGATCATGTTCTGCGTGGCCGAACGCGCGCGGTACGGGTCGGTGTGGTAAACGTCGGTCAGGTTCTGGTCGTTGGTGTAGGCATGGATGGTGGTCATCAAGCCGTTTTCAATGCCCAGCTCGCGGTGCAGAATTTGCGCGATCGGTGCCAGGCAGTTGGTGGTGCACGATGCACTGGAAATAATTTGATGCGATTGACGCAGAATGTCGTGGTTTACGCCGTACACCACAGTGGCGTCGGCATTTTTGCCCGGTGCGGAGATGATCACCTTACGTGCGCCAGCGCTAATATGCGCCGCAGCCTTGCTGCGTTCGGTGAACAAACCGGTACATTCGAACACCACGTCGATCTTCAACGCGGCCCACGGCAGTTCGGCCGGGTTGCGAATGGCTGTGACAGCAATGTGGTCGCCGTTAACGGTCAGGCTTTCCTGATCGTGTTCAACGCTGGCCTCGAAGGTGCCGTGAACGGTGTCGTATTTGAGCAGGTGAGCATTGATAGCGCTGTCACCCAGATCGTTGATGGCGACGATCTGCAAGTCCTGGCGGTAGCCTTGGGTATACAGTGCGCGCAGGACGTTACGGCCGATTCGGCCAAAACCATTGATTGCGATTCGTAGAGTCATGGAAAGCGCCTGCCATCGATTTGTTGTTGGAATTACAAGATTATTCGCATAGAAATAGAAAACAAGCCATTTTGGTGGCAATATTTTGTTTTATCTACAACGAGTGACCTGAATCAACGGGTCCAAATGATCGAAGTTGCGTGTCTGGCCCTTCGATCAGCATAGGACACGCACAGGTCGCCACATCCGTTAGCCTGGAGTTCAACACATGCATCCCCGCGTTCTTGAAGTCACCGAGCGTCTTATTGCCCGCAGTCGAGCTACCCGTGAGGCATACCTGACGCTCATTCGCGGCGCCGCCAGTGACGGCCCGCAACGCGGCAAGCTGCAATGTGCCAACTTCGCCCACGGCGTGGCCGGATGTGGCACCGACGATAAAAACAACCTGCGCTTGATGAATGCCGCCAACGTGGCAATTGTTTCGTCTTATAACGACATGCTCTCGGCGCATCAGCCCTACGAGCACTTTCCCGAGCAAATCAAGCAAGCCCTGCGTGAAATGGGCTCGGTCGGGCAATTCGCCGGTGGCACGCCAGCCATGTGCGATGGCGTGACGCAAGGCGAGGCGGGCATGGAACTCAGCTTGCTGAGCCGTGAGGTAATTGCTTTGTCGACCGCTGTGGCGCTGTCGCACAACATGTTCGATGCCGCGCTGATGCTGGGCATTTGCGACAAAATCGTACCGGGGCTGCTGATGGGCGCGCTGCGCTTTGGTCATCTGCCGACGATTTTTGTACCGGGCGGACCCATGCCATCGGGTATTTCCAACAAAGAAAAAGCCGATGTGCGCCAGCGTTACGCCGAAGGCAAAGCCAGCCGCGAAGAACTGCTCGAATCCGAGATGAAGTCCTATCACAGCCCCGGCACCTGTACCTTCTACGGCACTGCCAACACCAACCAGCTGCTGATGGAAGTGATGGGCTTGCACTTGCCAGGTGCCTCTTTCGTTAATCCTTACACGCCATTGCGCGATGCCCTGACCCGCGAGGCGGCTCATCAGGTGACGCGTCTGACCAAACAAAGCGGCAACTTCATCCCGCTGGGTGAAATTGTGGATGAGCGCTCGCTGGTCAATTCCATCGTCGCCTTGCACGCCACCGGTGGCTCCACCAACCACACGCTGCACATGCCCGCGATTGCGCAAGCGGCAGGTATTCAATTGACCTGGCAAGACATGGCCGACTTGTCCGAGGTGGTGCCGACCTTGTCCCACGTTTATCCAAACGGCAAAGCCGACATCAACCACTTTCAGGCGGCAGGCGGTATGTCGTTCCTGATTCGTGAGCTGCTCGAAGCTGGCTTGCTGCATGAAGACGTCAACACCGTGGCCGGTCGCGGCCTGAGCCGTTATACCCGCGAGCCGTTCCTGGTGGACGGTGAGTTGGTGTGGCGTGAAGGCCCGATTGAAAGCCTCGATGAAAGTATCTTGCGCCCGGTGGCCCGTGCATTCTCGCCCGAAGGCGGGTTGCGGGTGATGGAGGGCAACTTGGGACGCGGGGTGATGAAAGTCTCGGCGGTTGCACCTGAACACCAAATCGTCGAAGCCCCGGCCCGGGTCTTTCAGGATCAGCAGCAACTGGCCGATGCGTTCAAGGCCGGGGAGCTGGAGCACGATTTTGTAGCGGTGATGCGCTTTCAGGGGCCGCGCTCCAACGGTATGCCTGAACTGCACAAGATGACGCCGTTTCTGGGTGTGCTGCAGGACCGTGGTTTCAAAGTGGCGTTGATTACTGACGGGCGCATGTCGGGTGCTTCCGGCAAAATCCCGGCGGCGATTCACGTCAGCCCCGAGGCGGCCATCGGCGGCGCACTGGCGCGGGTGCAGGATGGCGACATGATTCGTGTCGACGGCGTCAAAGGCACGTTGCAACTGTTGGTGGATGAGGCAGAATTCGCCGCACGCACCCCGGCCGTCGGCACCTTGAGCAACGCGGTGGGCACCGGGCGTGAGTTGTTTGCGTTTATGCGCCAGGCCTTCAGTTCGGCTGAACAGGGCGCCAGCACCTTCACCTTGTCTCTGGAAAACCTCAAATGAAGTTAGCTTTGGTCGGTGACATTGGCGGCACCAATGCGCGGTTTGCATTGTGGGAAAACGACCAGTTGCGTGCAGTCAGTGTGTTGGCCACTGCCGACTATGCGTGCCCCGAAGACGCGATCACGGTCTATCTGCACGGGTTGGGCCTGCCATTAGGGGCTGTGGGTGCGGTGTGCCTGTCGGTCGCGGGGCCGGTGAGTGGCGATGAGTTTCGCTTTACCAACAATCACTGGCGCCTGAGCCGCGTGGCGTTTTGCCGCATGCTTGAGGTTGATAGCCTGCTGTTGATCAACGATTTCAGTGCGATGGCGCTTGGCATGACGCGCTTGCAGCCTGAGGATGTGCGTCAGGTGTGTGCCGGTGTCGCTGAGCCGACTCGCCCTGCGGTGGTGATCGGCCCTGGCACCGGTCTTGGCGTCGGCACCTTGCTCAATCTGGGCGAAGGGCATTGGATGGCCTTGCCGGGGGAGGGCGGCCACGTCGACTTGCCGATGAGTAACCCGCGCGAAGTCCAGTTATGGCAGCACATCTACAACGAAATCGGGCATGTCAGCGCGGAGTCGGTGTTGAGTGGCAGCGGCCTGCCGCGTGTTTATCGCGCTATTTGCGCGGTGGATGGTCATACACCGGTACTCGACAGCGATCGCGCCATCACGGCCGCAGCGCTGGCGGGTGATCCCGTTGCGCGTCAAGTGCTGGAGCAATTCAGTTGCTGGTTGGGACGCGTGGCGGGCAATAACGTCTTGACCCTGGGCGGGCGCGGCGGCGTGTACATCGTGGGTGGCGTGATCCCGCGTTTTGCCGATCTGTTTCTGGCCAGCGGTTTTGCCCGAAGCTTTGCCGATAAAGGTTGCATGAGCGATTACCTTAATGGCATTCCGGTGTGGCTGGTGACGGCGCCGTATCCGGGCTTGATGGGCGCAGGCGTAGCATTGCAACAAGCATTTGGCCAGGAGGCGTAATCCGTCTACGGTTGTTTGTTTGATCGATAAAAACAATAAGGAACGCCACTGTGAGTGCTCTGGGCAAATCCATTTTGCTGGTCGACGACGATCAGGAAATCCGCGAACTGCTTGATCTCTATCTCACCCGGGCGGGGTTTCAGGTGCGCACCGTGGGTGAGGGAGCGGGGTTTCGGCAGGCACTGGAACAGGCCCCCAGCGACTTATTGATCCTGGATGTGATGCTGCCCGACGAGGACGGTTTCAGTTTGTGCCGTTGGGTCAGGCAACATCCGCGCTGTGCCCAGACTCCCATCATCATGCTCACTGCCAGCTCCGACGAAACCGACCGGATTTTGGGGCTTGAATTGGGGGCAGACGACTACCTCGGCAAGCCCTTCAGCCCGCGTGAATTGCAAGCGCGGATCAAGGCGTTATTGCGGCGTGCGCAATTTGCCAGTGTCAGCCCGGAGGGCGGCAACCCGATTATGATGTTTGACGCGTGGCGCCTGAACACCGTGTCCCACCGGCTGTTCCATGCCGATGGCGAAGAAGTGATTCTGTCGGGCGCCGACTTTGCGCTGCTCAAGCTGTTTCTCGATCATCCGCAACAAATTCTGGATCGCGACACCATCGGCAATGCCACGCGCGGACGTGACCTGATGCCGCTGGACCGCATCGTCGACATGGCCGTCAGCCGTTTGCGCCAACGCCTGCGTGACACCGAAAAACCCTCACGGCTGATTCGTACCGTGCGCGGCAGCGGTTATCAATTGGCGGCCGAGGTCAGCCACGGGCATGACCATTAAGCGGTTGCGCAAGGTGCGTGTGCCCCGTTCATTGCTGGGGCGCATGTTGCTGCTCACGTTGCTGGCCATCTTGCTGGCGCAAACGTTATCCAGCGTGATCTGGCTCTCACAATTGCGCGCCACGCAACTTGAGGGGCTGGTGACCAGTGCCCGCAGCCTGGCGCACTCGATGAATGCCACGGTCAGTTACTTGCGTTCCCTGCCGTTGGCCTATCGACCGTTGGTGCTCGATCAAATGCGCAGCATGGGCGGTACGCGGTTTGTCGTAAGCCTCAATGAGCGCCCCCTGGACATGCAGGTATTACCCACCACGCAGCGCAAGGAAGCTGTGATCCGTGCAGTGGATCAGGTCCTGCGTAAATCGCTGGGGCCGGATGTCGACATGTCGGTCAAGTTCGTCAGCCCCCAAGACCTGCGTATTTTCAACGCAGGGCTCAAACTCGATGAACTGCCACGCTCCTGGGCGCACTTTGCCTTGACCCTGGAACCTGTCAACCCGCCGGTGCTGGTGACGCAAATCCAGATGGCGCCCGGCGAATGGCTGTACATCGCTTCACTGCTGCCACAGCCCTATACCAGCCTGGAAGAAGAAGGGCTGCCGGCCATGCAACTGTGGTTCATTGCGCTGAGCAGTGTTTTTTTGCTGCTTTCCATCGGTTTGCTGGTGCACTGGCAAAGCCGCCCGCTCAAGCGCTTGGCGCGGGCTGCGCGGGATTTGTCGTTGGGTGAGGAAGAGGTTGAACCCATCGAAATCGGCGGTGGCAGTGAGGTGGTGGAAGTCGCACGGGCGTTCAATACCATGCGTGCGCGCATCAGTCGCTACCTGACTGAGCGCAGCCAACTGTTCAGTGCTATTTCCCATGATCTGCGCACGCCCATCACCCGTTTGCGTCTGCGGGTTGAGTTGCTTGAAGACGAGCAGTTGCAACATAAGTTCGGTCGCGATCTGGATGAGTTGGAGCTGTTGGTCAAAGGCGCGCTGCAATGTGTAAAAGACACCGATATTCACGAAAACATCGAGCCGGTGAACCTGAATCTGTTGCTCGACTGTTTGATTGAGCCTTACGTGCTCCCACACGGTAATGGCCGCGTGACACTCACCGGGCGGGCACGCTGGCCCTATGCAGGCAAGTCCCTGGCGCTGCGCCGGTGCATGGGCAACTTGATAGACAACGCGCTCAAATACGGCCACAACGCGCATTTACTGATTGAAGATGACGCGCACGCGTTTGTGCTGCACGTAGACGATGAAGGCCCTGGCGTGCCCGAGCAGCGGCTGGAGCAAGTGTTTGAGCCGCATTTTCGGCTCTCTGGGCAGCAGCAGGGTTATGGTCTGGGCTTGGGGATCGCGCGCAATATTGCGCATAGCCACGGCGGCGAGGTCAGTTTGCAAAACCTGCGCGGTGGCGGCTTGCGGGTGACCTTGTGTTTACCGCGCGTGGCGGGATGAGTGACCGGTGTGCGCCTCATCAGTGGGTATTTTCTTTACTGTTGGCCGCCAAGTGCCGGCTGATCGACAAGCTGGCCTGTTCGGCGCTAATGGGCAGTAGCGGCTCCAGAAACGGGTTGGGCGATGGCTCGACGACGGGTTCGGGCGCCTTTTTAATCATTGCGGCTTTGATGCGATTTTCACGCACGCGCGCACTGGTTTGGCTGAAATGCTGTTGTAGCTTTTCCATGGCCACTTCATACGGTTCGTTGCACAACGTTAATTGGCGCTCGCGTTCTTGTAGCGCCATGAGTTTGGCCTGTTCATCGCCATAGCGATCAATGCGAAAACTCTTGCTCAAGTTGTAGCCATGAATACGCGTGGTCGCTCGCCAGTACTCGATGTTGTTTGATTGAATCCGATAAACCCCCGGATGACCGCTGGTGTTATGGGGCATCAGGCGCTGGCGGTGTTCATAGCTAAAGGACAGGGGCATTTTCAGCACCCACTGATTACGCACGCGCTCGGCCGCCAGTAATGCGGCTTCTTCGCCGCCATATTCGCTGATCTCAAAGACTTGGATATGCACTTTGCCAGAGCGCTGAATATCCACTTTCCACGCGTAAATCTCTCCGTTCTGATGTTTGAGGGGGTAAATGAAGTGTTGATTGGGAAGGAAAGGATTGCATTTGGACATGGCGTGTATCTCCTGATGGGCGTCGGCATCCGTTCATAAGTTGTAACGATGTTCAACAGATTCGCCGAAGTAATTTGCGTGTACAACGTGGGAAAACGACTTAGGGATGCGTCCTACAAGCAATGCGGAAATTGCTTTACAGGTTTGATAGCAAGAATTCTGGGATGTATCCGATTTCACCACTTGCAGGAGAATAAATAGTGCTGGCGAAAACCTTGGAAGTTTTGTCACGCAATGGTGACAAATGAACGTCTTTTCGTTACATGAGCCTTGCGGCAGGTGAGTAGACTCTTTGTAAGCGCAAGCAACAGACTTGCACAGTCATAACAACAAGAAAGGTCCTTCGATGAATGCATTCAACCGCCTCGCCCTTGTTATTTCTCTCGCTTCGCTACTTCCCCTCAATGCCTATGCAGCCGATACCCAAGGCAGCGTTGAAGTGGTGCATTGGTGGACCTCGGGTGGCGAAGCAAAAGCCGTCGATGTACTGAAAAAACTGATCGAAAAAGACGGTTACACCTGGCAAGACAGTGCAGTGGCAGGCGGCGGCGGTGCTGCGGCCATGACCGTGCTTAAAACCCGCGCGGTGTCCGGTAACCCGCCTTCGGCTGCGCAGATCAAAGGGCCGGACATCCAGGACTGGGCCGCACTGGGCCTGCTGACCAACGTGGATGAGGTCGCCAAGAGCAACAATTGGGACAAACTGCTGCCCAAAACGGTGTCTGACACCATGAAGTTCGATGGCCATTATGTCGCCGTACCGGTGAACATCCATCGCGTGAACTGGTTGTGGATCAACCCGCAAGCGTTCAAAAAAGCCGGTATCGACAAAGCCCCGACCACCCTCGATGAACTCTATGCCGCAGGTGACAAGCTCAAGGCCGCAGGTTTCATCCCGTTGGCCCACGGCGGGCAGCCGTGGCAAGACAGCACGGTCTTTGAGGACATGGTGCTGAGCATCATGGGCCCGCAAGGCTACAAAAAAGTGTTTGTCGAAAACGATGAGGCCACCTTGACCGGCCCGCAAATGACTGATGTGTTCACTCAGTTGAAAAAGCTTCAGGGCTACATGGACCCCGATGGCAGTGGTCAGGACTGGAACCTGGAAGCCGCCAAAGTCATCAACGGCAAAGCGGGCATGCAGATCATGGGTGACTGGGCGAAAAGTGAATGGACTGCGGCGGGTAAAAAAGCCGGCAATGATTATGAGTGCGTGCCATTTCCGGGTACTCAAGGCAGCTTCACCTACAACATCGACTCGCTGGCGATGTTCAAACTGGCCAAAAAGAACGACACCCCCGGCAACAATGCCGCGCGTGACGATTTAGCCAAAGTCGCGCTGGAACCTGAGTTCCAGTACGTGTTCAACCAGAACAAAGGCTCGATTCCGGTTCGCAATGACCTGGACATGAGCAAGTTCGACAGCTGCGCACAAGCGTCCGCCAAAGACTTTGCTGCGGCAGGTGAGAAAGGTCAGTTGCCAAGCATGGCGCACAACATGGCCACTTCTCTGGCCGTTCAGGGCGCGATTTTTGACGTGGTGACCAACTTCATGAGCGACAAAAATGCCGACCCGGCCAAAGCCGGCAAGCAACTGGCCTCGGCGATCAAGTCTGCCCGGTGATTGTCTGATACCCGCCGCGCTCGCGCGGCTCCTTTAATTTCGGATCGTCCGGCATTTGCGCAAGCGAATGCCGACACACCCTTGCGGGAGAATTTCGATGAGCGCTGTGGCTGTGTTCCACAAAGCCTCGCCGTTTGACGCGTTGCAACGCTGGTTGCCCAAGTTGGTATTGGCACCCAGCATGTTGATCGTGTTGGTTGGCTTTTATGGCTACATCTTTTGGACCTTCCTGCTTTCGTTTACCAACTCCAGCTTCATGCCCAGCTACACATGGGTGGGTTTGCAGCAATACGCACGCCTGATGGAAAACGATCGCTGGTGGGTGGCGAGTAAAAACCTGGCCGTGTTTGGCGGCATGTTTATCGCGATCAGCCTGGTGATTGGCGTATTCCTGGCGGTGCTGCTCGATCAGCGTATTCGCAAGGAAGGCTTCATTCGCACCATTTACCTGTACCCGATGGCGCTGTCGATGATCGTCACCGGTACGGCCTGGAAGTGGTTGCTCAACCCCGGGCTGGGGCTGGACAAAATGCTGCGTGACTGGGGCTGGGAAGGGTTTCGGTTTGACTGGCTGCTGGACCAGGATCGCGTGGTCTACTGCCTGGTCATCGCGGCAGTGTGGCAGGCCTCGGGGTTTGTCATGGCCATGTTTCTGGCCGGGTTGCGCGGGGTGGACCAGTCGATTATTCGTGCCGCTCAGGTGGACGGCGCGAGCTTGCCGACCATTTATTTGCGCATTGTCTTGCCGAGCCTGCGCCCGGTGTTTTTCAGCGCGTTCATGATTCTGGCGCACATCGCCATCAAGAGCTTTGACCTGGTGTCGGCGATGACCGCAGGCGGGCCGGGCTACTCGTCTGACTTGCCTGCCATGTTCATGTATTCGTTTACCTTCAGCCGTGGGCAAATGGGCGTTGGCTCGGCCAGTGCCATCATGATGCTGGGGGCGATTCTGGCGATTCTTGTGCCTTATCTGTACTCCGAGCTGAGGAATAAACGCCATGATTAACGCACAGCGTTTGACCTTCAGTCGTTTGGCCATCTACGCCACATTGATCCTGGCGGCGGCGGTGTATCTGGTGCCGTTGGTGGTGATGTTGCTCACCAGCTTCAAAAGCCCGGAAGACATTCGCACCGGTAACCTGCTGAGTTGGCCGCAAGTGATTGATGGCATTGGCTGGATCAAGGCGTGGGACACGGTGGGCGGGTACTTCTGGAACTCGGTCAAAATTACGATCCCTGCCGTGCTGATCTCCACCTTCATCGGTGCCATGAATGGCTACGTACTGTCGATGTGGCGCTTTCGCGGCTCGCAGCTGTTTTTCGGTCTGCTGTTGTTCGGCTGCTTTCTGCCCTTCCAGACGGTCTTGCTGCCTGCCTCGTTCACCATCGGCAAACTGGGGCTGGCCAACACCACCACCGGCCTGGTGCTGGTGCACGTGGTGTACGGGCTGGCATTCACCACGCTGTTTTTCCGCAACTACTACGTCAGCATCCCGGATGCGCTGGTCAAGGCTGCGCGGCTCGACGGCGCAGGGTTCTTCACGATCTTCGGGCGCATTCTGCTGCCCATGTCGGTGCCCATCATCATGGTGTGCCTGATCTGGCAGTTCACTCAAATCTGGAATGACTTTCTGTTCGGCGTGGTGTTTGCCAGTGGCGACGCGCAGCCCATCACCGTGGCGCTCAATAACCTGGTCAACACCAGCACCGGCGCCAAGGAATACAACGTCGACATGGCCGCGGCCATGATTGCCGGGCTGCCGACACTGCTGGTCTACATTTTTGCGGGCAAGTATTTCCTGCGCGGGCTGACGTCCGGCGCGGTCAAGGGGTAAGGCATGGCAACGCTCGAATTACGCAACGTCAACAAAACCTACGGCAAAGGTTTGCCCGACACGCTGAAAAACATTGAACTGAAAATCAACGACGGCGAGTTTCTGATTCTGGTCGGGCCTTCGGGTTGCGGTAAATCCACCTTAATGAACTGCATCGCCGGGCTTGAAAGCATCAGCGGTGGTTCGATTCTGGTGGACGACGCCGACATCAGCGGCATGAGCCCCAAGGATCGGGACATCGCCATGGTGTTTCAGTCCTACGCGCTGTACCCGACCATGAACGTGCGGGACAACATCGCGTTTGGCCTCAAGATCCGCAAGATGAGCACCGCAGCCATTGATGAAGAGGTGGCGCGGGTGGCCAAGCTGCTGCAAATCGAACACCTGCTCACGCGCAAGCCGGGGCAGTTGTCGGGTGGCCAGCAGCAGCGGGTGGCGATGGGCAGGGCGCTGGCGAGGCGGCCGAAGATTTATCTGTTTGATGAACCGCTGTCCAACCTCGACGCCAAATTGCGGGTCGAGATGCGCACCGAAATGAAGTTGATGCACCAGCGCCTGAAAACCACCACGGTTTATGTCACCCACGATCAGATCGAAGCCATGACCCTGGGCGACAAGGTGGCGGTGATGAAAGACGGGATCATTCAGCAGTTCGGGACGCCGAAGCAGATCTATAACGATCCGGCCAATTTGTTTGTCGCCAGTTTTATCGGGTCGCCACCGATGAATTTCATCCCGCTGCGTTTGCAGCGCCAGGAAGGGCGCCTGCTGGCGCTGCTCGACAGTGGCCAGGCGCGCTGTGAGCTGCCGTTAGGCGTACGCGACGAGGGTCTTGAAGACCGTGACGTGATCATCGGCATTCGCGCCGAACAAATCGTGCTGGCGGGCCATGAGCCGAACGGGTTGCCGACCCTTCGTGCCGAAGTTCAGGTGGTGGAGCCCACCGGCCCGGACACGCTGGTGTTTGTGAACCTCAATGGCAGCAAAGTGTGCTGCCGTCTGGCTCCGGATGACGCGCCTCAGGTGGGCGAAAGTCTCAATTTGCAGTTCGATCCTGCGAAAGTGCTACTGTTTGATGCAAACACAGGCGAGCGTCTGGGGGCGATGAGTTCGCCCCAGGCCCAGAGCCGGGCGGATAACGTGGCGCATTTCAAGGGTCGTTGATTCTGTACAGGGAGCCTGTTTGAGGTGCTCCTTGAGCGGTGCCGCGTTAAACAAAGCCAATAAAAAAACAACGAGGATCCAAGGGATGAACAACAGAATGACCCGCACCCGTCTGGCTTGCCAGCTGTCGGCTATTGTTGCGTTAGGACTGGGGGCGAGCAGTGTCTATGCCGACGACGCTTTCAGCGCTGATTCGAAATGGATGACCGGCGACTGGGGCGGTGAACGGACCAGACTGATCGAGCAGGGCATCGACATCAAGGCCGATTACGTCGGTGAAATGGGGGCCAACCTGCACGGGGGTTACAACAACGACAAGACGGCGCGCTACAGCGACCAGTTCGGTCTGGGCGTGGCGCTCGACCTGCAAAAGCTGTGGGGCTGGGATAACACCCAGGCCAAAATCCAGCTCACCAACCGTAATGGCCAGAACATCTCCAACGACCGCGTGGGCGATCCGCGTGCTGGCACCCTGAGTTCCTCCCAGGAAGTCTACGGCCGTGGGCACATGGTGCGTTTGACCCAATTGTGGATCCAGCATCAGTTCCTCGACGGCAAGCTGGACGTCAAGGCCGGTTACTTCGGCGAAGGCGAAGACTTCAACACGTTCCCCTGCGAGTTCCAGAACCTGGCGTTCTGTGGTTCTCAGGTGGGCAACTGGGCCACCAACATCTGGTACAACTGGCCGGTCAGCCAGGCGGCACTGCGGGTGAAGTACAACATTAGCCCCGAGTTTTATGCACAGATCGGCGCGTACAACCAGAACCCGTCGCAGCTTGAGCACGGCAACGGCTTCAAGCTCAGTGGTAGCGGCACCAAGGGCACGGTGCTGCCGGTAGAGCTGGTGTGGTCGCCGAAGGTCAACGATCTGCCGGGCGAATACCGTGTCGGTTACTACAAAAGCACGGCGCCTGCCGATGACGTGAGTGTCGACATCACCAGCACCGGCAAAGACTACCGTGTACGTGACAGCAAGCACGGTTACTGGTTCGTGGTGCAGCAGCAACTCACCACGCACAACGGTGATGCATCGCGCGGCTTGCATATCGCCGCCAACGCCACCTTCCACGACAAGGCCACCAATATCGTCGACAACTACCAGTCGCTGATGTTGGTGTACAAAGGTCCGTTCGACGCCCGCCCCAAAGATGACATCGGCATCGGTGCCGCCCGTATCCACGTCAACGATGACGTGAAAAAAAGCGCCGAGCTGATCAACGCCTCGATCGGTGTCACCGACTACAGCGACGCGTCGTACTCGCCGTTGCGCTCCACTGAGTACAACTACGAACTCAACTATGGCTTCCACGTGACCAACTGGCTGACAGTGCGTCCAAACTTGCAGTACATCGCGCACCCAGGTGGTGTGGACAAGGTTGATAACGCATTGGTGGCCGGGCTGAAAATTCAGTCGACGTTCTAAGTGCGCTAAGCTCCTTGCTTTTCTAGCGGGTAGCCCGGGCTATCCGCTTTTTTTCGGGTCGGCACTACCCGACGCATGATTTTCAGGATTGCGGCACATGCACGAGCATCCGCTTCATCGATTTTTTAAATTCAAACGAGAACAGCCGATCTTCCAATGGGAGCGCTTTCAGCAGCGTGACGTGTTGGTGATTAACCATCCGCATTGCCAGGCGGTGTTCAGCCGTCAAGGTGCGCAACTGTTGCACTTCAAGCCAACCGGGCAAAAACCGTGGCTGTGGTGCGCCGAGAAGTGGCCGCAGGTGGGCGCCATTCGGGGCGGGGTGCCGATTTGCTGGCCCTGGTATGGCCGTCATCCCAGCGAGAATGCGTGGCCGTCTCATGGCTGGGCCCGGTTGATCGACTGGAAGCTGCTGGACAGCCAAACAGATGAAGAGGGCGTGAGCCTGCACTGGCGTTTAACGCTGTGCGATTGGCAGGTGGATTTGCATGCGCGCTTGGGCGAGAGCATGGAGTTGCGCCTCAGTACCGAGCATCAGGACGACGAGCCCTGCCAAATGAGTCAGGCGCTGCGTGCTTACTGGCGTATTGGTGATGTTGCCGAGGTAGCGCTGTCTGGGCTGGATGGCGTGATCGGTTATGACCAACTGAACCGCGAAGCTTGCGAGCAAAAAGGCGAGTTGCGGGTGGACGGCGGTTGTCAGCGGGTGTTCCAGCATGACGGTGAAATGCAGCTCAACGATCACGCCTGGCACCGGGCCTTGAGTATTGATACGGGAGACAACGCCAACACCGTGGTCTGGCATCCCGGCAGACGGCCGTTGCTGGGCGTCAGTTGGAGTGAGGTGATGGGCTTTGTGTGTGTCGAGTCCACCAGCGGCAGCACCCGCCAGCAAAGCCTGGCCCCCGGCGAGCAAGCGCATTTGAGCCTGCACGCGCGGGCGGGGCTGTGCAGCGCCTGATCATCGGTTATGCGACGGTTACGCTGCCGGACGCCGCTTGCGGCAGCGGCGCCACAGTTGACTCTATTGCAGTTCATCCCCCACGGGGTAACGGCTGGCGTTGAGGCTTTCCTTGATTTTGCGCAAGTGCGGCTGGAAGTCCACGCCACGGCGCAACGTCATGCCGGTGGCCAGCACATCCAGCACGGTGAGCTGGATAATGCGCGAGGTCATGGGCATGTAAATGTCCGTGTCTTCGGGCAGCGGGATATTCAGGCTCAATGTACTGGCCTTGGCCAGTGGCGAATTTTCGGCGGTCAGCCCCAATACCGAGGCGCCGTTGGCCCGTGCAATACGAGCCACTTCAACCAGTTCGCGGGTACGACCGGTGTAGGAAATAATCACAAACAACTCACCCGTGTGGGCCACCGAGGCAATCATGCGCTGCATGAGTACGTCGGCATGCGCCGTGACAGCCAGGTTGAAGCGAAAGAACTTGTGCTGTGCATCCAGTGCTACGGGCGCTGAGGCACCCAGCCCGAAAAAGTGAATCTGCCGCGCTTGAATCAGCAAGTCCACGGCGCGGCTGATCAGGTTGGGGTCCAGCGCCTGGCAGGCACTGTCGAGCGAGGCGATGGCACTGCCGAAAATCTTTTGTGTGTAGGCCTCAGGGTTGTCGTCGGCTTCAACCGCGCGGCTGACATAGGCGGCGCCACTGGCCAGACTTTGCGCCAGTTGCAGTTTGAGCTCCGGGTAACCGCTGACACCAAACGAGCGGCAAAACCGGTTGACCGTCGGTTCACTGACCGACGCGGCCTGCGCCAGCGCCGCGATGCTGAAACGCGTCGCCTGCTGCGGGTTTTGCAGAATCACTTCGGCCACTTTACGCTCGGCTTTGTTCAGCTCTTCGAGGCGGCCTTTGATTTGTTCAAGTAAATTTCGCACGCGGTCCATTTATGTTCCTTGGGGCGTCGATGCAAGAGCCTGGCTGTAATGCGGCTCTGGAAGGTGGCCTATCCTACTGATGGCCCGATACGACCACTAGTAGCAATCTGTATTTAGAGAAAATGTTGTGTTTATTACTACATTTCTCCTTGAGTGATGCCTTGAAAAAAGGTATTTGTAGCTTAACTTGATAAAAGAACCAACATCATGTCTTCGATTACGGTTGAACCGTGCACCTTTGCCTTGTTTGGCGCCTTGGGCGATCTGGCACTGCGCAAATTGTTCCCTGCTTTATATCAACTGGATCGCGCCGGTCTGCTGCATGACGACACGCGCATTCTGGCACTGGCTCGCGAGCCGGGCGATGCGCTCACGCACCTGGCCCATATCGACAGCCAACTGCGTCAGTACGTCGGCGACAAGGAAATCGAAGACGCAGCACTCAGCCGCTTTGTGGCCCGCCTGAGCTACCTGCATGTGGACTTTCTCAAGGCACAAGACTACGTCGCGTTGGCCGAACAGGCCGGGACGGCACAACGCCTGATCGCCTATTTCGCCACGCCTGCGGCGGTGTACGGGGCCATTTGCGAAAACCTGTCGAAGGTCGGCCTGACGGACAACGCCCGTGTGGTGCTCGAAAAGCCCATCGGTTCGGACCTCGAGTCCTCGCGCAAGGTGAACGACGCCGTGGCGCAGTTCTTCCCTGAGACGCGCATTTACCGCATCGACCACTACCTGGGCAAAGACACCGTACAAAACCTGATTGCGCTGCGTTTTGCCAACAGCCTGTTTGAAACCCAGTGGAACCAGCGCTATATCTCCCACGTAGAAATCACCGTGGCCGAGAAAGTCGGCATTGAAGGGCGCTGGGGTTATTTCGACAAGGCTGGCCAACTGCGCGACATGATTCAAAACCACCTGTTGCAGCTCTTGTGCCTGATTGCGATGGACCCGCCTGCGGACCTCTCGGCCGACAGCATCCGCGACGAGAAGGTCAAGGTGCTCAAGGCGCTGGCGCCCATTACGGCCGAAGGCTTGACCACACAAGTGGTGCGCGGCCAGTACATTGCGGGCTACAGCGAAGGGCAGTCGGTGCCGGGTTATCTGGAGGAAGAAAACTCCAACACCCAGAGCGACACCGAAACCTTCGTCGCCCTGCGTGCCGACATTCGCAACTGGCGTTGGGCGGGCGTGCCGTTTTACCTGCGCACCGGCAAACGCATGCCGCAGAAGCTGTCGCAGATCGTCATTCACTTCAAAGAGCCTTCGCACTACATCTTTGCCCCCGAGCAGCGTCTGCAAATCGGCAACAAGCTGATCATTCGTCTGCAACCGGACGAAGGCATTTCCTTGCGGGTGATGACCAAAGACCAAGGTTTGGACAAGGGCATGCAGCTACGCAGCGGCCCGTTGCAGTTGAATTTTTCTGACACTTATCGCAGCTCGCGGGTGCCGGATGCCTACGAGCGTCTGTTGCTCGAAGTGATGCGCGGTAATCAGAACCTGTTTGTACGCAAAGATGAAATTGAAGCGGCATGGACCTGGTGCGACCAGTTGATCGCGGGCTGGAAGAAGTCGGGCGATGCGCCCAAGCCCTACGCGGCGGGGTCCTGGGGGCCGATGAGTTCCATTGCATTGATTACGCGAGACGGGAGGTCCTGGTATGGCGATATCTGATTTGAAACTGCCTGCGGGTGTAACGGCGCACACGTTCAACACACCAGCGGTGCTGGCTGAGGCGTTGGCTAAAACGGTCGCCGGGCAACTGAATGACGCGATCACTGCACAGGGTGTTGCCACCTTGGTGGTGTCGGGCGGTCGCAGTCCGGTGGCGTTTTTCCAGCGCCTGATCGAGCAGCCTGTCGATTGGTCCAAGGTGGTGGTCAGCCTGGCAGATGAGCGCTGGGTGCCAGTGGAGCATGCCGACAGCAATGCCGGACTGCTCAAGCAGCATTTGCTTAAAGGCCCGGCAGCCAAAGCGCGTTTTGTGGGTTTGTACAACGTTGCCCCCACACTGGACGCGGCAGCCGAACAGGCTGACCGCCAGTTGGCCGAATTGCCACCAATCGACGTGCTGATTCTGGGCATGGGCGATGACGGGCATACCGCCTCGCTGTTTCCTGCCAGCCCGAACCTCAAGCAAGCCCTGGACCTTGATAACCCGCGTCGTTGCTGGCCGATGCTGGCGCCGACGGTACCGCATCAGCGTCTGAGCATGAGCCGCCACCTGTTGAGCACTGCAAAGCACACGGTGCTGTCGGTACAGGGGCAGGCCAAATTGAACACTCTTACCGATGCGTTGGCGGGCGATGATGTTGCTGCTTTGCCGATTCGTGCCTTTTTGCAACCTACGTTAGAGATTTACTGGTGCCCATGAGCCAAGGATCAGCTGCCATGAAAATAACCACCCCGAACGTGTCGATGGCCGAGAAAGTCGCCCTGATCGACGCGCTGTGTGCCAAGGCTCGTATTTTGCCGGTGATCACCATCGCCCGTAAGCAGGACATCCTGCCGCTGGCGGATGCGTTGGCTGCCGGTGGCCTCAATGCCCTTGAAGTCACCTTGCGCTCGGAGTTTGGTCTGGAAGCGATTCGCGTGCTGCGTGATCAGCGCCCGGAGCTTACGACGGGTGCAGGCACTATTCTGGATCGCCACATGCTGGCGGCGGCAGAAGAAGCGGGCTCGCAGTTTATCGTCACGCCGGGTATTACCCGCGACTTGCTAGAGGCCAGCGTTGCCAGCGACATTCCGCTGTTGCCGGGCATCAGCAACGCGTCGGGGATCATGGAAGGTTATGGCTTGGGCTATCGCCGTTTTAAATTGTTTCCGGCTGAAGTCAGCGGCGGAGTGGCGGCCATCAAGGCGCTGGGCGGTCCGTTTGGCGAGGTGAAATTCTGCCCGACAGGCGGCGTCAGTCCGGCCAACATCCGCAGCTACATGGCGTTGAAAAACGTAATGTGTGTGGGCGGTAGCTGGATGCTAGACAGCGAATGGATCAAAAACGGTGACTGGGCGCGCATTCAGGAATGCACGGCCGAGGCATTGGCGCTGCTCGATTGAGTGTTTTGTAACAGGTTTGTTGTGTGATCTACGGTTTTTGGTGCGCTTGGTCGGCGCACCTTTTTTTTGCCTGCATTTTACGTGCGTTACCAAAGCCCTCACCCAACCCTGGCCCGGTGGGTGAGGGGGATTCTAGCCTTGCGCCAGCTCGCGCAACGCGCGGATCAACTGGTTGATGTCATCCAGCGTGGTGGCAAAACCCACGGTAATACGGATGCAACTGCCACAGGCAGACCCCTCACGCGCCACCGTGAACAGGTTGTAGTCCTTGAGCAGGCGCTCGACCATCGGCTGTTGGTCGTCCATATGGGTAAAGCGCAGCGAAGTGATGGCGCAGTTCAGTCGCGGGTCGTCTGGCGTCAGCACTTCAATGCCAGGCAGTTTGCGTGCTTCACCCACCCACAGGTCGCGCACATACTTGAGCCGTGCCCCCTTGGCTTTCGCCCCGCCCAGATCGGTGTGCTCTTGCAACACTTTGGGCAAGGTCAGCCAGGCTGCAATGTTGGCGGTGCCGTAGGGCGAGCGGTTACGGATGTCGGGTTCGGGATAACGCTGGTTGCCCATGTCCGGCGCAATGTCGGCCAAGCGCTGCGGGTCGATGTACATAAAACCCAGCGTCAGCGGTGCGCCGATCCATTTGTGCAGGTTGTAACCTGCAAACGCTACACCCATCGCAGGCAGGTCAAAATCGATTTGCCCCAGTGCATGGGCGCCATCGAGTATCACGTCAACCCCGTGCGCATTGGCCAGTTCGACAATGGCTTGCACTGGCAACACCAGTCCGGTGCGATGGGTGACATGGGTCAATGCCATCAGTTTGATGCGCGGGTGCTGGGCGAACGCCTGGCGATAGCTCTCCAGCAGGCTTTCATAGGTGGCGGGATGACGGTGGGTGATTTCAATCACTTCAAGCCCGCGCTGTTGTGCCACCCAGCGCATGGCGTACTCAACGCTGTGGTACTCCAGATCACAGATCAACAACTGATCGCCGGGCTGCAAGCCTTGGTAGTTGCGGATAAGCGATTGCAGGGCATCTGACGCGCAGTTGGTCAGTGCAATGCTGGCGTGATTGACCTTGAGCATGTCCGCAAGTTGATT
Source organism: Pseudomonas sp. TWR3-1-1 (assembly GCF_049896545.1). Taxonomy (NCBI): domain Bacteria; kingdom Pseudomonadati; phylum Pseudomonadota; class Gammaproteobacteria; order Pseudomonadales; family Pseudomonadaceae; genus Pseudomonas; species Pseudomonas sp. TWR3-1-1. Next base: position 254,783 of record NZ_JAFCUO010000003.1, on the reverse strand, counting down.
ACGAATGTCCAGGTTTTGCGTGTGATCGAAGCACTGGCGCACATGCACTGAGTTGCTGCGGTTAATAAACTCGATATTGCGTTGGTAATCCTGTGCGACCCCACGGGTCATGCGCCCGAAATAACCGTTTTCCAGGTTGATGGGGCCGGGTGCCAGGTCGTAGCGCTGTGTAATGGCGTGCCAGAAGTGTTCGTCGCGGGCGTTGTCTTCAATCCTTGGCATGGGAGGCGCTCTATCAATGGCGAGGTTTGGGTTTTCCGTGTTTAGCGCGCAACGGGTCCAGCAGGTCTGACAGACCGTTGTGATCAATTTCTTGCATCAAGGCCAGCAGGCCGCCCAACTCGCCGTGTGGAAAGCCTTCACGCGCAAACCAGTTCAGGTACTGGCCGGGGAGGTCAGCAATGATCCGGCCTTTGTATTTGCCAAACGGCATTTCGCGGGTTACCAGCAGTTCGAGTTTTTCGGGGTTCATGCGCCAGCCTTCGAGTACGTGAAACGTGTGAATGGAAAATACAGGCATTCTGCATGCAGGCCAATTGACAGTTCATGCAAAAAAACCGGATACAGTTTTATGTATTATTTTTAACTTATTGTTTTATAAGGTATTTATTTTAAATTCCAAGCTGGCACGGGGCATGCAATCTCTATTGCACGATCCTCAACCTTGTAAGGAATTGAACAATGACTGACCACAATAAAGAAGCCATTAGCGTCCTGAACGATCTGATCGAAACCAGCAAGGATGGCCAGGAAGGTTTCAAATCTTGCGCTGAAGACATCAAGCACCCGGAACTCAAAGCACTGTTTGTGAAACGTTCGGCTGATTGCGCCACTGCTGCCGCTGAACTGCAAGCCCAGGTGCGTGCGTTGGGTGGGGATCCTGAAACCAGCACCAGCGTGGCCGGTGACTTGCACCGCCGTTGGGTGGATGTGAAATCTATCTTCACGGGCAAAGACGAAGAGGCGGTGCTCAATGAAGCTGAGCGCGGTGAAGACCATGCGCTGAAAGCTTACAAAGAGGCGCTGGCAAAAATTGAAAAACACAACCTGGTGGGGATCCGTGACCTGGTAGAGCGCCAATACCACGGCGTACAACGTAATCACGATCAGGTTAAAGCGCTGCGCAATCAGGCCCGTGCTCGTTCTTGAGTGCTAACTGAAAGCATGAAAAACGCCGGCTAGCCGGCGTTTTTTTATGCCTCGAATCAGCCAATGCTGATGGCCGGCAGGGTTGGCAGCGTGACCGTTTGTTGTTTGCGCGGTGCCAGGATCTCGGCTTCGCCATCCACCACCAACTCATCGCGCTGGTTAAACACGCGGGTCGCAATGCGTACGCGAAACTTGGGCAGCTTTTCGAGAATTTCCAGGCGCACGGTCAAGGTGTCGCCAATCTTTACCGGCTTTTGAAAGCTCATTTGCTGGCCGATATAGATGGTGCCCGGTCCCGGTAATTCACAGGCCACGGCAGCGCTGATCAAAGCACCACTGAACATGCCGTGCGCAATGCGCTCTTTGAACATGGTAGCGGCGGCAAATTCAGGGTCCAGGTGTACCGGGTTGTGGTCGCCGGACATGGCCGCAAACAACTGAATGTCGCGCTCTTCGACGGTTTTGCTGTAGCTGGCCGTCTGGCCGACTTCGAGGGCTTCGTACGGGGTGTTGGTAACCTGGGTCATGTAGCGCATGTCCTGTGACGAGTGTTTAATTTCAAATGTTTGATTTTAAAGGCTTTAATAGTTTTTGTGACGACTCATTCGCTGCGCGTGGGCCGCGGGTGCATCAGGGCCTGGTTCAACCAGGCGATCACATCGCTGGTGACAGCGTCGCGATTGGTCTCATTAAAGAGTTCGTGCCGTGCCTGCGGGTAAACCTTCAATTGCACATGGCGGTTGCCCGCCTTGCGCAGCGCATGGGTCAGATCAGTGAGACGCTTGCCCTCACTGACCGGATCACATTCGCCGCCCATGACCAGTATTGGCAGGTTCGGATCGATCTGTGACAGGTTGGAGGCCTTGCTGATTTGCTGCAAGCCGCCCAGCAGATCAATCCAGAACTGATTGGTGCAGCGAAACCCGCAAAGTGGGTCAGCCGCGTAGGCATCGACTTCGCCCGGATCGCGGCTCAGCCAGTCATAGGGCGTGCGGGTGGGTTTGAACGCTTTGTTAAAAGAGCCGAACGACAGCCACTCGATCAGGGCGCTGCGGCCTTTGGGGCCTTGGCGCCAACGTTCAACGCGGGCAATCAGGCGCGCGGCCCGATACAACAGGACAGGTTGATAGTTTGAAGCGCTGAGTATCGCGCCGTGCACGCTGGCGCTGTGGTGCAGTAAATACGATTGGGCGATGTAACTGCCCATGCTGTGCCCCAGCAAAAAAACTGCAATGCCAGGGTGCGTCTGATTGATGTGCTGTTGCAGGCTGGCGACATCACTGACCACGGCGCACCAGCCATCCTCATCGGCAAAGTAGCCCAAGGTGCCGCGTTCCGCCGTTTTGCCATGCCCGCGCTGATCGTGGGCATACAGCGCAAAGCCGGCCGCGCACAGGGCGTTACCCAGTCGTTCATAGCGGGCGCTGTGCTCAGCCATGCCATGTGCCAGTAACACGATGGCTTTGGGCGTGCCAGCAGGCAGCCACCGTCTGACATACAGACTGCTGCGATCATTTGCATCCAGCCAAAAACTGTCAGAAGCCATGATGATTCCTTCGTCCTGAGTCCCGGGATCTGTACGAAATGTATCTACGCTCGGTTATGCGGGCTAGAACGCAGGCTCGCTTGACCGTTGCTCGAAAACATTGCGTGCAGACCCTAGCAGTGTATAGCGCATTCACAGGCTCACCAGCGCGCGCACCCGCTCGCAACAAAACGATTCAAGATGTAAATGGCGAAGATCGCTGTGTTTGCCTACAACTTGAGAACTGTTAACGTCCGCAGGTTCCGCTTTTGATTGCATGAAAGAGGCGGCCAGGCATGCTCAGGTAAGAGGATAAAAATAATGCAACCTGATTTCTGGAATGACAAACGTCCGGCCGGTGTACCGCTGGACATTGATATGACGGCCTTCAAGTCAGTCGTCGATGTGTTTGAACGCTCCTGCAAGAAGTTTGCAGACCGGCCGGCCTTCAGCAATCTTGGCGTGACCCTGACGTACGCTGAACTTGAGCGTCACAGCGCGGCTTTTGCCGGCTACTTGCAACAGCACACCGACCTTAAACCAGGCGATCGCATCGCGGTGCAAATGCCCAATGTGTTGCAGTACCCGATAGCGGTGTTTGGTGCGCTGCGCGCGGGGCTGGTGGTGGTCAACACCAACCCGTTGTACACCTCGCGCGAAATGCGCCATCAGTTCAAAAGCGCGGGCATTCGTGCGCTGGTGTATCTGAATATGTTCGGCAAGCGCGTGCAGGAAGTGCTGGAAGACACCGACATCGACTTTCTGATTGAAGCCAAAATGGGCGACATGATGCCGGCCGTCAAAGGGTGGGTTACCAACCTGGTGGTCGATAAAGTCAAAAAGCTGGTGCCGCCTTACAGTGTCCCCCGGGCCATTTCATTCAAGAGCGTCCTGCATCTGGGCGCGGGGCAATCCATCCAGCCGGTGACATCGACACTCGATGATATTGCCGTGCTGCAATACACCGGGGGCACCACAGGGCTGCCCAAAGGCGCGATGCTGACCCACGCCAACCTGGTCGCCAACATGCAGCAAGTGCGCGCCTGCCTGTCGCAGCATGACGCACAGGGCCAGCCGATCCTGCGCGATGGTCGCGAGATCATGATTGCGCCGTTGCCGCTCTACCATATCTATGCGTTCACAGCCAATTGCATGGGCATGATGGTGACGGGCAACCACAACGTATTGATCACCAACCCGCGTGACATCAAAGGCTTTATCAAAGAGCTGAAGAACTGGCGTTTTACCGCGTTTCTGGGGCTTAACACGTTGTTCGTAGCGCTGATGGATCACCCGGACTTCAAGACACTGGATTTCTCCGGGCTTAAAGTCACCAATTCGGGCGGCACGGCATTGGTCAAAGCCACGGCCGAACGCTGGGAAAAACTCACCGGCTGTCGCATCGTCGAGGGTTACGGCCTGACCGAAACTTCGCCGGTGGCCAGTGCCAACCCGTGTGGCTCTTTGGCGCGCCTGGGCACGGTTGGCATGCCTGTGCCGGGCACGGCGATGAAGGTCATCAGCGATGAGGGTGTCGATTTGGGCCTGGGTGAGCGGGGCGAGTTGTGCGTTAAAGGCCCCCAAGTGATGAAGGGTTACTGGCAAAATCCGCAGGCCACGGCTGAAGTGCTGGACGCCGAAGGCTGGTTCAAGACCGGTGACGTGGCGGTGATTGATCCTGATGGCTTTGTGCGCATTGTCGACCGTAAAAAAGACCTGATCATCGTGTCGGGCTTCAACGTGTACCCCAATGAGATCGAAGACATCGTCATGGCCCACCCCAAGGTGGCGAACTGCGCGGTGATTGGCGTGCCGGATGACCGCACCGGTGAGGCGGTCAAACTATTCGTTGTGGCGCGCGCCGGTGGCGTAACGGTCGAAGAACTCAAGGCCTACTGCAAAGACAACTTCACCGGCTACAAAGTACCCAAGCAAATTGTGCTGCGCGATTCACTGCCCATGACCCCTGTGGGCAAGATCCTGCGCCGCGAGTTGCGTGATAACGCCTGATTCGTTCAACCAGGCGACAAGCGCCCGCTTGCCTTGAGCTCGCGGGCGTTTTTATGGGTGTTTATAAAACTGGAATATCCGCGCGAATCGCCCTGAAAAGCCCGTAATAGAGGGCTTAGATACGATGTTGAGTTTTTATTCTAATGATGACTTAGGATTGTCCTACAGTCAGGTTGGTTACTTTGTAGGCCGTTTTTGGCTCTAGGCGACCTTTGGCAAAGCTGCTACTCTCGGCGCGCTTTGTGACTTCTCGGTAAGTAAAAAGCCAGAGTTATCAATTATAAAAATCAAACAAATAATAACCGCATCAAATGCGGTGAAGAATTCGCGTCGCTGAGGAGTGGGCTTCCATGTTTGAAGGCTTTTGGAAGGATAAGTACCCAGCTGGGATTGCTGCTGAAATCAATCCAGACGAATACCCAAATATCCAGACGGTATTGCAACAATCTTGCCAGCGCTTCGCCGACAAACCGGCGTTCAGCAACCTGGGCAAAACCATCACCTACGGTGAGCTTTACGCACTCTCGGGTGACTTTGCGGCCTACCTGCAACAGCACACCGACCTGCAACCCGGCGATCGCATCGCTGTCATGTTGCCCAATTTGCTGCAATACCCCGTCGCTGTGTTCGGAGCCATCCGCGCCGGTTTGATCGTGGTCAATACCAACCCGCTGTACACCGCGCGGGAAATGGAACACCAATTCAAAGACTCTGGCGCCAAGGCGCTGGTGTGTCTGGCGAACATGGCGCACCTGGCTGAAAAAGTCGTGCCGAAAACGTCGGTCAAACATGTATTCGTCACCGAAGTGGCTGACATGCTCTCGCCGTTCAAGCGTGTGCTGATCAATAGCGTCATCAAGTACGTGAAAAAGATGGTGCCGGCCTACCACATGCCTAATGCCATCAAGTTCAATGATGTACTGAGCAAAGGCCATGGTCAGCCGGTCAAGGAAGCCAATCCGCTGAGCAGTGATGTGGCCGTGTTGCAGTACACCGGCGGCACCACAGGCGTGGCCAAGGGTGCGATGCTGACCCACCGCAACCTGATCGCCAACATGTTGCAATGCAAAGCGTTGATGGGTTCCAACCTCAATGAAGGCTGTGAAATCCTGATTACGCCATTGCCGCTGTACCACATCTACGCGTTTACCTTTCACTGCATGGCCATGATGCTGATCGGTAACCATAACGTGCTGATCAGCAACCCGCGTGACCTGTCTGCGATGGTCAAAGAACTGTCGAAATGGAAGTTCAGCGGCTTTGTCGGCCTTAACACGTTGTTTGTGGCGTTGTGCAATAACGAGGCGTTTCGCAAGCTCGACTTCTCGGCACTCAAGGTGACGTTGTCAGGCGGTATGGCTTTGCAATTGTCGGTGGCTGAGCGCTGGAAAGCGGTGACCGGTTGCCCGATTTGTGAAGGCTATGGCATGACCGAAACCAGCCCGGTGGCCTCGGTGAACCCGATCCAGAACATCCAGGCGGGCACTATCGGGATTCCGGTGCCGTCGACTTTGTGCAAAGTCATCAACGACGCCGGTGAAGAGTTACCGTTGGGCGAAATTGGCGAGCTGTGCATCAAAGGCCCGCAAGTGATGAAGGGTTATTGGGAGCGTCCTGACGCCACCGACGAAATCATGGACAGCGATGGCTGGTTGAAGTCAGGCGATATCGCCGTCATTCAGCCCGATGGCTACATGCGCATCGTTGACCGCAAAAAAGACATGATTCTGGTCTCGGGCTTCAATGTGTACCCCAACGAGCTGGAAGACGTGATGGCCTCGTTGCCGGGCGTATTGCAATCGGCGGCGATCGGCATTCCGGATGAAAAAACCGGTGAACTGATCAAGGTGTTCATTGTGGTCAAGCCGGGCATGACGTTGACCAAGGATCAGGTCATGGCTCACATGCGCGCCAACCTGACGGCGTACAAAGCGCCAAAAATCGTTGAGTTCCGTGATGCCTTGCCGACCACCAACGTGGGCAAGATCTTGCGCCGCGAGTTACGTGATCAAGAGCTGAAAAAGCTCGGCCTGAAGAAGTAACGGCCCGTCTACAACAAAGCCCCGCAGAGCGGGGCTTTGTTGTTTTTGCAGCGGTGATCGTCAACGCGGATCCGCGTTTAATCAGGGCCGTGACGGCTCCTGATGGTACGACGGCCTTTTGAGGCTGTGCTTACTTCTGCAAAAACTGCGCGAAGTTTACGCCTGTACCCGCAGGACGTACGTCTTGCAGGTACGAGTCCTTGTCAGCACTGAGCTCCAGGCTCATGGTCGGCGTGCGCTTGTGGGTCGCGCGTACCACCATGCCTTCGCGCTTTTCACGCAAGAACGCGGTGGTCACTTTCAAGTGCAGCAGTTCATCTGTGCTCGGCGTGTGCAGCAGCAAATGCACCCATTCATATTGACCAACCGCCAGGCGGGCCAGCGGAATGTCGAACCACCAAATATTTTTGTTGGTATTCAGCGCTGCGAAATGACCGTTGTTGACGCCGATCACGGCACCGCCCAGTTCCTGGTTTCTGCGGGCAATGGCCTGCTTTTTATCGAGTTTCATAACCTTCCTACAATTCTGGATCTTCAGCGCCATAGCCTGAATACGTCGCGCATTCTCGGGGGTTAGCGGGCAAACATAAAGCCCAACCTGCGCTGAGCGATGAAATGAGTGACAGAAAATAAATGAAACTCTGTTCAAGCAGCTCAGGTCAATCTTTGTGTCGAGGTTATGACATCCGAAATTTCACTAGGAGAAATCCCATGAGCAGCACTGGCGATAAGATCAAAGGCATGGCGAACGAAGCAGTAGGCAATGTCAAACAAACGGTAGGCAAAGCCACTGACAACGACAAGCTGCGCACAGAAGGCAAGGCTCAGGAGCTCAAAGGCGAAGGCCAGCAGGCGGTCGGCAAAGCCAAAGATGCGGTAAAAAATACCGTCGACAAAGCCTGAGAGTGCACCTGTCCATAAGGCGCCAAGCGGGCCTGAGGAAGTGATAGACGGCCATCCTGTGATGGCCGTTTTCATATGTTTGAATTGCACATGTTTCCAAAGTCGCCAACTCGACTACTTTTGAGGTAAAACCCCTGAGTTGAAGTCGTTGAATGGCTTGTTAAATACCCTCATTAGAGCGGCGAAAGGAGACGCTATGTTATTTCCGGTCTTGAATGGCCTGCCGTTGGGCAAAGTACTGATCCGCACGGTCAAGGAATTCATTGACGACGAAATGTCGACCTACGCGTCTGCGTTGGCGTATCAAATGTTGTTTTCGTTGTTTCCGTTCATTTTGTTCTTGATTGCACTGATCGGCTTTTTGCATCTGCCAGACTTCTTCACCTGGCTGCGCTTGCAATCTGAGCTGGTGCTGCCGCCTCAGGCGCTGGAGCAGGTCAACCCTGTCATCGACCAGTTGCAGCAGTCCAAGGGCGGGTTGCTTTCGGTTGGTATCGTGATTGCCTTGTGGACGGCCTCCGCTGGCGTGCGCCTGATGATGAGCGCCATGAATGCGGCCTACGACGTGGTCGAGGGGCGACCCATCTGGAAGCGTTTTCCGCTGTCGATTTTCTACACCATCGGCATCGCCGGCATGTTGCTGGCGGCAGCGGCGTTGATGGTGCTTGGCCCGCAAGTCATGAGCTGGCTGGCCGGGCAGGTGGGGCTGGAAGAGTTTGTCGTGACGTTGTGGACGATTTTGCGTTGGCCGGTGATTGTGCTGCTGTTGATGGTGGCCGTGGCCGTGATGTATTACGTGATGCCCGACGTCGAGCAGAAGTTTCGTTTCATTACGCCGGGTTCGGTACTGGCGGTGGTGGTATGGATTGTGGCGTCATTGGGCTTCGCCTTTTACGTCAAGACCTTTGCCGACTACAACGCCATGTATGGCAGCATCGGGGCCATCATCGTGCTGTTGCTGTACTTCTACATCTCGGCGGCCGTGTTGTTGTTAGGCGCTGAAATGAATGCAGTGATTGAGCACATGTCGGCCGAAGGCAAGGACCCCGGGGAAAAGAGCTTCGATGAAGCAGATGACCCTGATCCCAAGCAGCATGTCAGCGGCCTTGGCCGCGATCACTCCCTCAAACCCACTTCTGATGAAGCCTGACTATGATTCGTGAAATTCTGAAAATGGGCGATGAGCGCCTGCTGCACGTTGCCAAGCCGGTGCCGGATGACATGTTCGACAGCCCGCAACTCTGGCAGCTGATCGATGACATGTTGCAGACCATGGAGCATGCGGGCGGCGTGGGTTTGGCGGCGCCGCAGATCGGGGTTGATCTGCAATTGGTGATTTTTGGCTTTGAGCACAGCGAACGCTACCCCGATGCCGAAGCGGTACCGCAAACCATCTTGATCAATCCATTGATCACGCCATTGAGCCCAATACTTGAAGAGGACTGGGAAGGCTGCTTGTCCGTACCGGGTTTGCGTGGCGCAGTGCAGCGTTATCAGCGCATTCGCTACGAAGGGTTCAGCCCTAAAGGCGAGCCGATTGTGCGTGAAGCCGAGGGTTTTCATGCGCGGGTGGTGCAGCATGAGTGCGATCACCTGATTGGCCGTCTGTACCCGTCACGCATCAAGGACTTCAATAAGTTTGGCTTCATCGACGTGCTGTTCCCGGAACTGGAAGCCGGCACTCAGGAGTAAACCTCGTAATTGGTAGTCGCTGGCGCAGGCTGCGAGCCGTTCAGCACTCGCAGCCTCGCGCGACTCAACAGCGACTACAGGCCAATCCCCAGCGCGATCATTGCCTTGTTGCGCTGGTAGCGAACCAACCGCTCGTGCAATGCCTGCGGCAACTCGGCCTCCAGCGTAAATCCCAGCCCTTCATAAAAACCTTGCAGCTCAGGGTCGCAGAATAACCACACAGGCCCGTCGCAGGCTGTGACCGCCCGGTTCACCAGCGCAGCTGCCACCCCTTGTTTACGCGACAGCGGTGCGACGAATAAACCCGTCAACCAAAAGCCATGCGCCTGGGTGCGCAGGCACAAGCCGGCAATGATCTCATCTCCACGGGCGACCCATAATTGAGCGTCTTTGACGGCTTTCATCGACGATTGGTGGCTGCGGTAAAACTTGTTCAGCAAGGGCCACTGAGGGGCTTCAAGCGGGGCATAAGTAATTGCGGTCATGGTCAAGCGTCATGGGTTGAAGGCGGCGCAGTATAACCAAAGCACCCACGCATGTGACGCATCGTCCAAGTGCGAACTTTCTTCAGAGTGGGCGTTCCGTCGCATTCTGATGGCAATTGGCTTGCAGCCTAATGTTGACTGGCTATGCTCCGTATTTACGGGGCTTGAACATTCATTGCTTCAATCCCGGGGTTGCGTACGGCTCTCGCGTCACGGGCTAAAAGCGCAGGCGGTTTGTTGTGTCTTGAAGCGTATGAATTATCAATAGACAGCATCTCCAGGGATTGAGCCATGTTTGATTTACATCGCAAAGCCGACCTGCTTGAAAATCAACGCCTGAGTTGTTCTCTGAGCGATATGAAGGCCAAGGTATTGGCCATCAGTCGATCGATGGCCATTATTGAATTTGCCCCCGATGGCACCATCCTCGAAGCCAACGACAACTTTTGCCGGGTGATGGGTTATCCCGCGGACGAGATCCGTGGCAAACATCACCGGCTGTTTTGTGAAGAGCCTTACACCCGAACCGCAGAATACGCCCAGTTCTGGCGTGACCTTGCGCGCGGGGAACCCATGAGCGGTACTTACCTGCGTCTCGATAAATCGGGTCGTGAGGTGTGGCTTGAAGCCAGTTACATGCCAATCGTTGGTGCGGACCGGCAGGTCACCAGCGTGATCAAAGTGGCGTCAGATATCACCGAGCGCATCCACAAAGAGCATGAAAACGAAAGCATCGTGAATGCCTTGAGCCGCTCTATGGCCTTGATCGAGTTTTCGCCGGACGGGCACGTGATTAACGCTAACCAGAACTTCCTCAACACGATGCATTATTCGTTGGGCGAAATTGTTGGCCAGCACCACAGTATGTTTTGCAAACCCAGCGAGCGTGAGTCAGCCGCCTATAAAGCGTTCTGGGCGTCACTCAATCGTGGCGAAGTGCACTCCCGGCGTTTTGAGCGGGTGGACAAATACGGGCATACGGTTTTTCTGGAGGCGTCCTACAACCCGATCTTCGATGCCAAGGGCCGCCTCTACAAAGTGGTGAAGTTTGCCAGTGACATCACCGCCCAAGTGACCAATCTGCAAACAGCCGCGGAGTCAGCCCACACCACGTCAGTGCAAAACGATGCCTGTGCGCAGAAAGGTTCGCAGGTGGTTCAACAAACCGTGCAGATCATCGAGGCCATCTCCAGGGACTTGAACGAGGCTGCGCAGAGCATTGATGCGGTGAGTAAACAGTCGGACATCATTGGCAAAATCGTCCAAACCATTCGCGGGATTGCCGATCAGACCAACTTGCTGGCCTTGAATGCGGCTATTGAAGCCGCCAGGGCAGGGGAGCATGGGCGCGGTTTTGCCGTGGTCGCCGATGAGGTCAGAAGCCTGGCTGCCCGCACCAGTGCCGCCACGATAGAAATCGTCGAGGTGGTGCGCAAAAACCACGACCTGTCACTCAGTGCCGTGAACAGCATGCAGTCGAGCTTGAGCCGAACCGGGCTTGGGGTTGAACTGGCGAATGAAGCGGGCGAGGCTATTTTGGAGATCCAGCAAGGTTCCCGGCATGTGGTCGATGCCATCAGCCAGTTCAACTCCACGTTGCAGTTGCACTGAGTCTCACCGTGTAGTCGCTGGCGCAGGCTGCGATGGCCTTGCAGGATTAGCCGTTTGTAACGTGCGCCAGCGACTACCGGTGGGGTTTACAGCTGGCTTTGCTGTTTCTGCTGGGCAATTTCAGCCTGCTTGATCGCTTCTTTCTGTTGCATCAAATCGCTGATTTTGTCGTTGATCGCCTGCTGTTTCTCTGGCGGCATGGCTTTTACGTCGTCTTCGGTCAAGCCCATCTCTTTCAGCAATTGCTCACGAATCCGCTGCGCAACCGGCTTGCTCATGTAGTCCTTGAACGCTTCAGTTGCAGAACCCTGGGCCGTGGCCTGGGTGTTTTGGGTGCCAGTGCTTTGCACGGCAGCGGCTTCAGGCACGCTGGATTGCAGCAGTACGCGGGTTTTGGCGAACGCCGCATTCACGTTATCCGCTTGAGCGTTGCCTGCGGCCGAGGCGGGCGTGGCTTGAAGGTTGGTCAGGGGCTGAGCGTTTTGCAATTGCCCGCTGTACAGCGCGCTGGCGGCGCCGGTAACCGGATCAAGATCCGGGCGCTGGGCTTTGAAGATAGATGGAGTGTTTTGCGTAGTAATCAGCATGAGTTGGCCCTGTTCAAATCATTGATAGGCAACTCATGAGCAAATACTGTGCCCAGCGTGCAGCACCCCGTTTTATTGGGTTTTCCGGTTTGAAGGCCGCGTCAGGCGGACAACCCTTGCCGCCCGCCTGCCGCTTTGTGGCCAAAGGCAGCTTTAACTGCTTTCGCGCACCATCAGTTCAAAACCCATGTCTTGTACGGGATTGGCGACTTGATTGCCGGCCATGAGTGTCAGCATTTGCTCAGCGGCGCGACGTCCAATTGCTTCTCGCGGCGTACGAATGCTGCTCAGGCGCGGCACCATGAACTCGGAGGAGGGCAGGTCGTTGAACCCCAATATGGCAATTTGCTCGGGGATCTTGATGCCGAAGCGCGCCGCTTCCAGCAAGGCGCCGTGAGCCAGGTCGTCGTTGCCAAAGAAAATCGCGTCCACCTGCGGGTGAGCGGCGATTAATTGCAAAAACAACTCACCACCCAGGCCCACAGACGAGGGACGCGGCGTCAGCACTTCCAGGTCGGGGTTGTACAAGCCCTTTTCTTGCAGTGCGCGGCGATAACCTTCGCCGCGTAACAAGGTGCGCTGGTCGAGTTGTGCGCCTATATAGGCCAAGTGCTTGCGCCCGCTGCCAATCAAATGATGGGCAGCGGTTTCGCCCGCCTGTAGCTGGGAGAAACCCACACAGTTCAAGCCGGCACCGGCGTCCAGCTCCATCATGTACACGCAGGGCACATTGCTGGACTCGATCATAAGGCGCGAACTTTCGGAGCGATCAAACCCGGTCAGTAACAAGCCGCGTGGCTGGTAGGCCATGTAGTTGCGCAGCAGGTCTTCTTCCTCATCGCGCGAGTAGTGAAAGTTACCGATCAACACTTCAAAGCCCTTGGGCCGCAAAACGGCGTGGATGGCTTCCAGGGTGTCAATAAACAGCAAGTTGGACAGTGAGGGCACCAGCACCACCACCGAATGGCTCTGCGCAGACGCCAGTGCACGAGCAGCAGGGTTGACCACGTAGTTCAAATCAGTAGCGGCCTGGCGCACTTTTTCGGCCAGTTCGGTGGCCACGCTACTGATACCGCGCAAGGCGCGAGAGGCCGTAATAGGGCTGACGCCCGCCAATCGGGCCACTTCGTTAAGGGTTGGACGCCCCGTGGTACGGGTATTTTTATCGTTTTTGAAGGAGGTCATCGCGGCTTGCCAAACAAAAAACAAGCCACTAAGGTAGCGCTGTCCACGGAGACCCGCAATTGCCTGATTGTCGGGACTGCGATTACCCCAGCTTTGTATGTCGAGAGCGTCACCGCGTCTCCCCACAAAAATGAGAAATAGACGTCGGTAGCTCCGGCTTTGTGCTTTGCTTTCACCGAGTGTACGCATCGACAAAGACAGCGCTGTCTACGGACTGAGGTGTTTCATGAGTCAACCTATCACTGCCCTGGTCATCATGGGTGTTGCCGGCTGCGGCAAATCCAGCGTGAGCCAGGCGTTGTGCCAGCTTAATGGCGCGACCCCGATTGAGGGCGACGCGTTTCACCCCGCGGCTAATATCGCCAAGATGAGCGCCGGTATTCCCCTGACCGATGACGACCGTGCTGGCTGGTTAGACAGCCTGGCTAACGAATTGCGGCTTGCCGTTGAGCGGGGTCAACGACCGGTATTGACCTGCTCAGCCCTCAAGTTGCGCTATCGCGAGCGCTTGCGCAGTGCGGTCGACGGTCTAGGCTTCGTGTTTCTTGAGTTAACGCCTGAGGTGGCCGCTGACCGTGTGGCGCATCGTCCAGGGCACTTTATGCCTAAAACGCTGATCGACAGCCAGTTCGCGGCCCTTGAATCACCCGAAGCGGAAGCGTTGGTGCTGACGCTCGATGCGGCAACCCATGACATCCAGCAGTTGGCCAACCAGGCCCGCGATTGGTGGCACGCTCATTCTTTGCTGGCAACCTCATGATTTTTCTTGAAACAGATAGCGCTATCCGCACCAGCCTCGGCTGCACATTCGCATGTCATAACAAAAACAAGCCAGGAGACGCCCCATGCTAGGCATGTCGCAAAATACCTTTCTGCTGATTGACGCAGTGGTGACCATCATCGGGCTGATCGTGCTGATCACCCGTTTCAAGTTGCATCCGTTTATCGCACTGATCATTGCCTCGGCTTTCCTGGGGCTGACCTCGGGCATGCCGACTGACAAGATCATCAAATCGTTTCAGGACGGTTTTGGGGGGGTGTTGGGCTTTGTCGGCATCATCCTGGCGCTGGGCACCATGCTTGGCAAAATGATGGCCGACTCCGGCGGTGCAGATCAAATTGCCCGCACGTTGATTCGGGCATTCGGTAAAGAACGCGTGCAGTGGGCGATGATGTTCGCGGCGTTCCTGGTGGGCATCCCGCTGTTTTTCGAGATCGGTTTTGTGTTGCTGATCCCGCTGGTGTTCATCGTGGCGCGTCGCACAGGTGTGTCGCTGATTAAAATCGGCATTCCGTTACTGGCCGGTTTGTCCGCCGTTCACGGTCTGGTGCCGCCGCATCCTGGCCCGCTGCTGGCGATTGGCGTGTTTGGTGCCGATATTGGCAAAACCATTCTGTATGGTCTGATCGTGGCGCTGCCGACAGCGATTATTGCAGGGCCGATTTACGGCACCTTTATCTCCAAATACATCCCCGGCAACCCGTCGCAGGAGCTGGTAGACCAACTGGCCAGTGAGCCGGAATCCAGCAGTTTGCCGAGTTTTGGCATCACCTTGGCCACTGTGCTGTTGCCGGTGTTCCTGATGCTGCTCAAGACCTTTGCCGATGTGGCGCTGCCGGATGGCAACTTCTTCCGCGGCTGGATGGACATGATCGGTCACCCGATCACCGCCCTGTTGTTGGCGCTGTTGTTGTCGCTGTACACCTTTGGTACGCGTCAGGGCATCGACTCCAAACGCATCCTTAAACTGCTCGACGCCAGCCTGGCGCCTACGGCGGCGATCATTCTGATCATCGGTGCCGGTGGTGGCTTCAAGCAAATGCTGGTGGCCAGTGGTGTGGGTGACGTGATCGGGCATATGGCGGTCAACGCGCAGATTTCGCCGATTCTGTTGGCGTGGCTGGTGGCGGCAGTGATTCGTATCGCCACCGGTTCTGCGACCGTTGCAACGATTACCGGGGCGGGGATTGTGTTGCCGGTGGTGGACTTGATTCCGGGCGTGAATCGCGAGTTGCTGGTGCTGGCGACCGGTGCGGGTTCGTTGATCCTGTCCCACGTCAACGACGCCGGTTTCTGGCTGGTCAAGCAGTACTTCAACATGACCGTGGCCGAAACGTTCAAAACCTGGACTGCGATGGAAACCATCCTGTCGGTCGTCGGTTTGATCTTTATCTTGCTGCTGTCGTTGGTGGTCTAAACCACATCCATCGGTGGGCGTGAGCTAACTCGCCCCCACCGATGGATGAGGTGTTTTAACTGGCGTTCAAGCCATCTGCGCGGAACATCGCGCGAATGCCGCGCAGGGCCTGTCGGATACGGTCCTGATTTTCGATCAGGGCAAAGCGCACATGGTCGTCGCCGTATTCACCAAAGCCAACGCCCGGTGACACACAGACTTTGGCGTCGGCCAGCAGTTTTTTGGCAAATTCCAGCGACCCCAAGTGGGCGTACGCTTCAGGGATTTTCGCCCACACATACATCGAAGCCTTCGGGTTCTCGACCATCCAGCCCAGTTCATGCAAGCCTTTGACCAAGACGTTACGGCGTTGACGGTACTGCTCTGCAATGTCTTTTACGCACTGCTGATCGCCTTCAAGAGCGGCAATGGCCGCCACTTGCAGGGGCGTGAAGGTGCCGTAGTCGTGGTAGCTCTTGATCCGTGCCAGCGCGTTGACCAATTCGGGATTGCCCACCATAAAGCCAATGCGCCAGCCAGCCATGTTGTAGCTTTTGGACAGGGTGAAAAACTCCACGGCGATGTCTTTGGCCCCCGGCACTTGCATGATCGAAGGCGCTTTCCAGCCGTCGTAGACGATGTCGGCGTATGCCAAATCGTGTACCACCAGCACGTCGTACTGTTTGGCCAGCGCCACCACGCGCTCGAAGAAATCCAGCTCAACGCATTGCGCCGTCGGATTGGACGGAAAGCCCAAAATCATCATTTTTGGCTTGGGAATTGACCCGCGGATGGCTTTTTCCAGTTCTGCAAAAAAGTCCACGCCGGGAATCAACGGCACTGAGCGTACTTGAGCACCGGCAATCACGGCACCGTAGATATGAATCGGGTAGCTGGGGTTGGGCACCAGCACCGTGTCGCCCTGATCCAGGGTGGCGAGCATCAAGTGCGCCAAGCCTTCTTTGGAGCCGATGGTAACGATGGCTTCTTCTTCGGGGTCGATTTCGACGTTGTAGCGATCAGCGTACCAACGAGAAATTGCCCGCCGCAGGCGCGGGATACCGCGTGAAGTGGAGTAGCCGTGGGTGTCTTCACGCTGTGCGACGGTGCACAGTTTTTCGACAATATGCGGGGGTGTCGGGCCGTCAGGGTTGCCCATGCTGAAGTCGATGATGTCTTCGCCACGACGCCGCGCGGCCATTTTCAGCTCGGCGGTGATGTTGAAAACATAAGGGGGGAGTCGATCTATGCGCGCAAAGCGGCGCGGCGAACCTTGGTCTGCCATGTATGCCTCTGGAACGTAAGCGCCCGGAACCGTCCGAGCGACGTTGACCACTGCGGTGGTCTGGGCGAAACAATACGGGCGATGAGGGCGGTGTGTCCAGTTACAGTTAGTCGCTATTTTTGGGCAAAACAGGCTGGTTTTGTATTTGTTCCTATACTGCATCGCGACGTTGCCTACTGACTTGACGAGCACGCGCCATGAACGAAGCACAGACTTTCACCCTGACAGCACCCCGTTTTGCCAAGGGTCAATTTCAATTGATCGCAGGTTTAGGCGGCCGTTTTAACCAGGACACCTCAGGCAACATCCCTGAACTGTGGGAACGGTTTATCCGCGACATGGGCGGTATCGCGAACCAGGAGGGTGAAGAAACCTACGGTGTGTGTTGCAACCCGGATGGTCAGGGTGGTTTCGAATATATCGCCGGGGTGGCCATCAGCAAGCTGGACGACTTGCCCGAGCGTTTTCGCTGGGTGGAGCTGCAACCTCAGGAGTACGCGATTTTTGAACATCGTGGCGCGCTGGCCAGTTTGAGCCAAACCTTTCAAGCCATTTGGCAGCAGTGGCTGCCAGCCTCAGGCTACAGTGCGGCCGATGCTCCGGAGTTCGAGCGCTACAGCGCCGACTTTAATCCAGGCACCGGCACAGGTGTGCTGGAGATTTGGTTGCCGATTAAAAAGCCGCGGTAGGGTGACTCAGCAGGCGTGTCGCGCGGGCTGTGAGCACGCCAACGACCGTATCAAGCGGCGTTCGCCTCGATACGCTTCGCCACTCTCAACCCAGCCCTGGCTCAGGTAAAACGCCAGGGCAGAGGCGTTGAAGGGGCTGACCGAGAGCATGATTTGATGAATGTCAGGCCAGTGCTCGTTGAGTTGTTGCGCGAGCAACTGCAAGCACTGCTTGCCTACGCCTTGGCCCTGAACGCGCTTGTCGACCTGCAAGGCATGCAATGTGGCGCTTTGAGGTTCAGCCCAGTGTGCCAACAGCGGCTCACGCTTTAGCAGCAAAAATGCCACGGGCACTTCATCGCTGAGCATGACGAAGCCTTTTACCCCGGCAACTGGTTGAGCGGGCAGGGAATAGAGTGCCGACTCAATGTCGCCACAAAAGGCGATCTGCTCAGGATGAACCTGAAGGTCACGCAGTTGCCGGTTTTGGCCAGGCGTCAGGTCGTGATAAGTACAAAGGCGATAGAGCATGTGGAGTGTCTGTCGTGGCGCGATCGGAGGGTTCGCAGGCAATCTGTGCCTGCAACCCTGAAGCAGTGCGCCAGTTTCTACTCATCCTTGCGTCAAATACATCGTTTTCGCGTGCTCATTTGCGCGGTTCTTTTTTGCGTCCGATAAAAGGCACCAGCATGCCGACCCGTTTTTGGTAATGGCGGTAGTGGTCACCAAACACTGCGACCAAATCCTTCTCTTCAAACTGCGTGCCGATGATGATGTACAGCGTGCTCATCAGTGCGAACACCAAATGCCCGACAGTCATGTGCGGGGTTGCCCAGAAGGCCAGCAGAAACCCGAGGTACATGGGGTGGCGTACGAATCTATAGAGCAGCGGGGTTCTGAATGAGTGGTTGCCCGGTTTGCCCGGTCTGATAGGTTCCAGCGCTTGTTTGAGGCCGAATAATTCAAAGTGGCTGATCAGGAAAGTAGCCAGCAAAATCATTCCCCATCCCAGCCAATACACCCCTGTCAGCGCTGTTCGGCCGATGGGCGACTCAACATTCCAGACGGTGGTGCCAATGGGCTGCCATAGCCAGAACATCAGTACCAACACGAGGCTGCTCAAGAGGACATACGTGGCGCGTTCAATCGGCGCTGGCACGTAATTGAGCAGCCACGCCTTGAAAGACCTGCGCGCCATGCCGCTGTGTTGCACGGCAAACAGGCTAATGAGCAGCACATCGACGAACGCAGCCCACGCCCAAGGCAGCGGGCTGATGCCTGTATCAATCCCTTTGGGAACGCCGATAGTGCCGACAAAGCCTATGAGGTACGCAAACACCAGCAAAAAGAAGAGGTAACAAAGCACGCTGTACGCCAAACAGGCGAGTTTGCCGGGCAGGCGGGTAGTGGCAGGTTTAAGGTGCGTTTTGGTGTGCATGATCGACTCCTTTCGAACATGGCAAAGTCGCAATGTTAGCGCTTTCAATACTCACATTAGCCCACAAAGAGTGAGCGGCCATTGCCGATGGTCAGTTCGAAAAAATGTCGTGCTTCATACATCAGGAGGTGAGAGAGACGACGTTTGGCGTCAGATCTGATGCTCTTGGGGCATGGGCATGCGAAAGGTAAACACGGTGCCGTGCTGTTCGCACGAGGCCACTTCAATGTTGCCGCCGTGGGACTTGGCAATCTGGCTGGCAATGTAGAGACCCAGCCCCAGTCCGGCTTGCGGCGTGTCATTGGCGGGCCGTGAGTAGGGCTGGAACAGCTGAGCCTGCACCTTAAGAGGGATGGCTTGGCCCTGGTTGGTGACGGTGAGGCTGAATACCTGTTCGATCACTTGCACCTGGACGTCAACCGCGCCGGTTTTTGCACCGTGGGCAATGGCATTGGCGAGCAGGTTGGAGAGCAGCTGCGCAAGCCGCCCGCTGTCGCAATAGACGTCGTTTATTACCCCTATCTGCGCATTGATCACGCGCTCGGGGTGTACATGTTGGACTTCGCTGATCACATGCGTGAACACCTTGTCCAGATCGCAGGCGGCGTGCCGCGTCAGCGGAATACCGGCGCCCAAACGCCCGCGAGCAAAGTCCAGCACGTCTTCGACCAGTCGCGAAGCGCGCTGCCCACAGCTGAATATGTGCTGCACCAGCGTTTCAGTGTCCGGGTTGGGGTGTTTACGCAATAACCGCTGCGAGGCGGTGGTGATGGCGAACAGCGGGTTACGCAGGTCGTGGCCCAATACGGCAATGAATTGTTCGCGCAGCTCGGCGGTTTCACGTTCCAGCAGTAAGGCGGTTTCAGTGCGTTGCAAGTTTTCTTCGGCGTCCAGTTGCAGCGACAGCAAGCGGGCAAAGGACTCCATCGTGGTTTGGATGGTGCTGCTTTTGAGTTGGGCCGGCTCGGGGTCGAGCGCACAAATAGTGCCGAAAAAACTGCCGTCGGTGCGAAACACCGGGATCGTGATGTAGCTTTCGAAATGATAGATTTTTGGCGTGTGATGGTCGTGGTAGAGCGGGTCTTCACTCACGTTGTCGATGATGATCGGCTGATGCGAGCCCAAGGTTTCAAAGCACAAGGTGCTGACCAGATCCAGCTCGCCGCCTGGCTTGAGTCCAAACCCCAAATTGTCCAGCACTGCGCACGCTGTCCAACTGGTGGGCGTGACGCGCGCGACTGCGGCAAAACGCATCCCGGTCATTTCGCTGATGACTTGCAAAATAGCTGGAACTGCACTGATGCGATTGATCGTCGCGATGTCAGTTTCTACGCCTTGCGTCATGGATCGGGGTCTCGGGTGGTCGGTATGGGTGCAATTCTAGCGAGAACCCCTCTGCGTGGTACATAACCGTATACAAATTGTTGAATTCCCCAGACCGGTAGCACGCACAAAAAAGCCGCGCCCTGTCTGATAAAGGGCGCGGCTTTTAGAGGTGCGTTACAACTCAGGTGTCTTGTTTGTCTTGCAATACTGCGCCAGTTTTAGCATCCAGCTCTACATCCCACTGAACACCTTTGGCATCGGTCAGCTCAACTTCATAAACCAGTTTGCCCAGTTTGTGATCCAGCTCAGTGTCTTGAATTGTGGCGCCGGGATGTTTGTCCAGGGCCGCTTGGTTGAGCTTTTCAAACGAGGTGATTTCACCCGAGTTCAGCAAGCCTTGAATATGGTCCGGGCGAACATCGGCTTGAGCCAGACCGGCAGTCAGTGTCAAAGCAGTGGCAGCGAACAATACGTTAAGTGCTTTCATGATTAATTCCTCTGGGGTGAGCTGTTTAAGTGGGGCCAGATTAACCATTACAACTTAATTCACGCTTAATTTTCGGCCTTACGCTTAAACAGACGTGTAATCGCTCAGTAGCCGTTCTTTTCCAGGAGCTGATTGACGGTGAAAGGTGCAGGGCGCTGATAGTACTTGAGTAGTTCAGAGGCGCGGTTGGTGAAGATGCCGTCTACCCCGGCCGCCATGACTTTCGTGAAGTCCACCGGCTCGTCGATGGTGTATACGTGCACCAGCATGCCTTTGTCGTGAGTGGCCTTGTTCATCCAGGGCTGCACGAGGTCGAAGTAACTTTGGTCGCCGCCGTGTGTCAGTGCGGCTGACGGCCCTGTACCCATTGCGCCGTGGGCTTTGGCAAAGTCCAGCCATTGCAGGAACTCGGCGTGGTCTTTGGGTTGCTGTTTGGCGTAGTAAGCGGCTTTGTCCTTCTCGCCCGAATCGGCGAAGCTCACTTGGCTGTTGGGGGTCATGCCGCCTTCGCCGACCCACAGCAGGAGGATTTTAGGTGTGTCGGGCATTTCTTTTTGCAGCAGTTCCAGGCTGCTTTTTTCAAAGGTTTGCAGCACGACTCGGCCTTTGCCCTGGCCTACTTGCGGTTCGCCAGTGGTGACGGTGGCAGGTTGCAGCCAGCCACGTTTGCTCAGGTTGTTTTTCAGGTCGTGCTCAAGCCCCGGGAATTGCTTGGGCTCTTTGGTTTCAATGTACAGGCCCGGTTTGTGCTGCGGGCTGGCTTGGGCGATATCAATGATTTCGTCCAGCGTGAGGATTTGCAGCCCTTTGTAGGAAGGACGTGCGCGCTGTGGGTACGCTTCATTGAACCAGCTGCCGGCATCCAGGGTTTTCAATTCCGCCATAGTGAAGGCGTTGGCCGGGCTGTCTTTGCGCGCCGGGAATTTTTTAGCCACGTCTGTGGTGCGCAGCAGGCTGTTGTCATGCAAGGCAAACAGCACGCCGTCTTTACTGCGCTGCAAGTCCATTTCCAGATAATCAGCGCCCAGGTCGCGAGCCAGAGTGTAAGACGCAGCTGTTGATTCAGGGGCATCGAAAGAGGCACCGCGGTGGGCGATCACCGCCGGGTGCGGGATGCCATGAGCATTGGCCAGAACCGTTTGTGCGGAGTCCGACGCGCTGGCGGCATGTGCGCCACTCGTGCTCAGTAGCAAGCTGAGGAGCAGGGCGCTTTTGCCAAAAATATCAGGCATGGGATGAATTCCTTTCGATCAGAAAAATAAGGACGTCTTTTTAACAACTGTCAGCCATTGCGGCTATCGAGAACCCGACATAAACGTGCGTCGTGTTTAATTTGCTGCGCTTTTTAGGCCTGGGCGCAGTATTCTTGCGCTCTAGAGCGTCCCCAGCAGAGGGAACAGCCTTCAACCTTGTGTGTAAACCATCGTCCTTTGAGCCTTGCCGGCTCGTTAGTGGGGTTTACCATGCGCATCACTTCAGAACTCATCTGTCAGGCCGCTGATCTACTTAACGGCTTTGTTGGTTTCAATCGTAAGACAGGCCAGCACATTGTCCGCTTCAGTGAAGATTCTTTCGGAATGGACGTCGCCGACGACAACATCACGCCCACGTGCGAGTTTGTCTGGCAGGCAAGCGATGGCGACACCATGACCCTTAAACGGGCGTTGATTCAGTTATTGCTGGATCAAAATATCGATGACCGTTTGAACATCACCGAGCCTTTGCGCGTTTACATGAATCGCGGGGAGTTGCCCGAAATCTGCGCCGTCCGACGTTGCGTCAACAGCTAAGACGCCTTATGCATGACGTTCGGGTGTCTTAGCCGGGGTTACTTAAGGCCGAGCCTGGAAGCAGGTCGGCCGCGGCAACGCTGATTTTGTTGCGCCCGGTATTTTTCGCGATGTACAGCGCCTTGTCCGCTTCGTTAAGCCACTGTGAAGCATCATCGAAGTCGGGGCGGTACGAGGCCAGCCCGATGCTGAGGCTGACCTGCAAGCCGGGTTCATCGCCATCCAGCACTTGGCTAAAGACCTGACGCAGGCGTTCCATGATGTCTTGCGTTTGCTCCAGGGAGCGATTGGGCACAATCACACAAAACTCATCGCCGCCATAACGTCCGGCCAAGTCTTCAGCGCGCAGGTTGTCTTTAAGCTGTTTGCTGAGTTTGCGCAGTACGCTGTCGCCCACGATATGGCCGTAGGTGTCATTGATACGTTTGAAGTGGTCGATATCAATCAGTGCCAAGGTTGCTGTTGCGCCTGTTTGCTGACACTGGTGGAAGCTTAGTTGCAGCAGGTCTTTCCATGATCCGTGGTTGAGCAGGCCCGTCAGGCTGTCAGTGCGGCTTAACGCGCGCAGTGTGCGTTTGTGTTCTGCCAGTTTGATGGCCAGTCGATAGCACACCATGCCCACTGCGAATGGGTAGAGCGCCAGCATGGGCAAGCAGGCGTAGATTTGCAGAGGCGTTGTGTGCGGGGTGAAGTCGATGCCCAGTAACGTCCACGCGATCAGCACACCGGCTATTTGTGCCAACGCTCCGCGAAGCAGCATCTTTTGCCCGCCCGCGGCGACATTATTCATGGTCATCATCGACAGAATCGTCACGGTGGGCAGCGGGTTGAACTGAAAGCTGGCAGCCCAAAAACCACCGAAAAGCGAGTCGATGAGCATGTTGCGACGTTCGGTCTGGAATGGATAAGCCGAGCGGGTCGATATTTTGAGGGCCACGTGCGGCCAGACAAAACCATTGAACAGCAACAGCCCCCAGATCCAGAGGGGCATATCGAGCGGGTAGAGAGCCGCCATGACGCTGAAACAACCAATTCCCAGGCCCACGGTGCGCGGCACGTAGATACGTCTGGCGAATGACAGGCCTTTGCCGCGTTGATTGTCCATAAGGGTCTGCATTAAAGGAAGGGTTCGGTGCATGCCTGCGGGTTTTGAGGCACGGCCGTGTGTTGTTTTATTCAGCGGGCATTGTCGATTATGACGTGTGTAATATTCAGCAAAAATTTAAGCATTTGCAGCCATTGTGCTCAAGCGTAGCTGCTGGGCACCCATCAACAGAGGGGGTTGGAGTCGCTAATGCGCCGCTGTTTTGATTTCGTGACTGGAAAATGACGATTGACCTTCTATCGCTCTTAAAACGGCCGTAATTATCACGTTTGGTGATGGCGCTTTAGAGCTGGCCTTCGATGGCCGGCTGGAGCCGTTTGATCGCATTGTGGCGTTGGCCGAGCACAACAGCGTGCTCATCACAACGCCACAGAGGGGCGGGACGTTTAACCTGATGCGGTCTCACATGGGGCGGTGTTTGAAGTTTGATGCAAGGCGTATTGAGCGGGTGCGCTGAGAAAGGCTGACACTCATTCGATCATGGCGAAATCTTCGCGACCTACAGGGTCCGGTGTTGTGCCGCGAATGTTCCCGCCTCTGCTGGGGGCAAACCCCGGAAATAACACCAGGCCTTCAGCTTCGAGCCGGTGCGCAAGCGCTAGCAGGGTTACATCCCTGATCGGCTCGCCCGCTTCAAAGCGTTGAATGGCAGGTACTGAAACCTTGGAGGCGTGGCTGAGTTGATCAAAGCTCCAGCCCAGCATTTGACGGGCTTGTGTGCAGTGGGCCGGGGTGAATTGATGAATGATGACTTGCTCAAGCGTACTGCGCATCGCTGATTTGGGCATGAGGATTCTCCGTGGTTGATTCGTCGCTTAAAAAATACTGTGTTTTTATACAGTTGTTTTCAAGGGCGATCAAATCCATTTTTTTGATCTGTGCCTTCGTGCAGCAGCGCTCCCAGCCCACCCATTCAGCTGCCTAGCGCAGAGGTGATACGTCGAAAATTTCGATATAAACGCTGCGCAAAAAAAGCTGGCCAACAAAAAGGCCGCCCGCAGGCAGCCTTTTTGATTAGCGAATCATCACCTCTGGAATCAATCCCAGCTCAGTGCGCCGCCCGTTTGGTACTCAATGACCCGTGTCTCGAAGAAGTTCTTCTCTTTCTTCAAGTCCATGATTTCGCTCATCCATGGGAATGGGTTAGTGGTGCCCGGGTACTCTTCTTTCAGGCCGATCTGCGACAGACGGCGGTTAGCGATGAACTTGAGGTAATCCTCCATCATCGCCGCGTTCATGCCCAATACGCCGCGCGGCATGGTGTCACGCGCGTATTCGATTTCCAGCTGAGTGCCTTGCAGGATCATCTGCGACGCTTCTTCCTTCATGTCGGCATCCCACAAGTGCGGGTTTTCGATTTTGATCTGGTTGATCACATCGATGCCGAAGTTCAGGTGCATGGATTCGTCGCGCAGGATGTACTGGAACTGCTCGGCAACGCCAGTCATCTTGTTGCGGCGGCCCATCGACAGGATCTGGGTGAAGCCGCAGTAGAAGAAGATGCCTTCAAGCACGCAGTAATAAGCGATCAGGTTGCGCAGCAGTTCTTTGTCGGTTTCAACAGTGCCGGTTTCGAACTTCGGATCGGAGATCGAACGGGTGTACTTCAAGCCCCACGTGGCCTTTTTAGCGACCGACGGGATCTCGTGGTACATGTTGAAGATCTCGCCTTCATCCATGGCCAGCGATTCGATGCAGTACTGGTACGCGTGGGTGTGGATCGCCTCTTCGAAAGCCTGGCGCAGGATGTACTGGCGGCACTCGGGGTTGGTGATCAGGCGGTACACGGCCAGTACCAGGTTGTTGGCAACCAGGGAGTCGGCGGTGGAGAAGAAGCCCAGGTTGCGCATGACGATGCGGCGCTCGTCGTCGGTCAGGCCTTCGGGGTTTTTCCAGAGGGCGATGTCGGCAGTCATGTTGACTTCTTGCGGCATCCAGTGGTTTGCGCAACCGTCCAGGTACTTCTGCCACGCCCAGTCGTACTTGAACGGTACGAGCTGGTTAAGGTCGGCGCGGCAGTTGATCATCATCTTTTCGTCAACCGCGACGCGGGCGCTGGCGCCTTCGAGTTCGGCCAGGCCTTCTGCGATGTCGAGGTTGTCCAGCGCGGCCTTGGCGCGCTTGATGGCTTCGGAGTCGTTGGCCGTGACGGCACGCGCTTCCTGAGCTGCAACGCCACCGGCGGTGTCTAGCCGGTCCATGTTGGCTTCGGTTGCGTGGCCTGCGTTGGCGCCTTTGACGGCGGCTTCGCCTTCATCTTCTTTGTCGAATTCGTCCCAGCTCAGCATGACGTGTCGTCTCCTGCGTGAGGGCCAATGCCCGTGTAACAACGCTTATGGTCAGGTTGTTTCACAGCCATAGGCCGCTTGGATCTAAGGAATGTTGCTTGCAGCAGCGGTAAGCGCACGCAAAAACATGAATGTATTCGTAGGGTTGGCCCGCTGTCGCTGAGGGGATGCAGTGGTTTGTGCATCTCAACCTGGCCGAGGAGCCGGAGCAGCGTGGGTTTATAGCCCAGAGAGGGGATATATCAAGCCCGTTTGACGGCCGCAGTATACGGGTTTTGTACCGGGTATTTCAGCCAGTTTTTTTTCGGACGATGCGACGAAATGCCCTAAATTTGGCCTGGACTTGCGCTTGGGTTAGGCGGGGCGCGGGTTTGTCTGCGAGGATTTATTTTGCAGCATGGCTAAGCGGTCGAGTGACCTGCGGTGCAGAAGGAGGCGGGGGGTGTCTGGGGTGGACTAAGCCCGGCCGAAACCGGGCGTTAAGTCACAGGGGGCATCAGCCCAAACGGTGGCCGTTGGTGCGGTCATAGCCGTCCTCAGCAAAAGAGGCTGAGCGAGTGTTGTCATAACCGTCTTCGGCAAAAGAGGCTGAGCGAGTGTTGTCGTAGCCGTCTTCGGCAAAAGTGGCCGCGTGCGTGCGGTCGTAACCGTCGGCCGCAAAAGCTGCGCTGGCCAATACCGATAGACTAAAAGCCAATATCAGTGAGCGTTTCATTAACGTCTGTCCTGAAGGTGTTATTCGCGGGGCGTGAACAGTTCAATACACACGACTGTGCATCGAAAGTTATAAGTTCAAGTCGGGATATACACGCCATAAAAGAGGGCACTTTAAGCATTTAACAACGGCACGTTAGCCGTTGGAGCAACCATTACCCATCACGCGGTATTCGAGGGTGTGTTGCATGCCGTGGGAGTCTTCATAAACCATTTGTGCCGGTACAACTTCGCACACGCTGGGCACTTCGCTCATGGAGATAACTTTGGCAATGTCCAGCTCGGAAGAATAAGAATAGTGTTCAACGGGCGGTGACTGGCTGGAAACAGGGGTGCTGACTTCATCCGCCATGGCGGTTAAACACACACTGCTGAGGGCCAGAACTAACAACGCTTTCATTTCAGTTTTACCTGTTTTCGGTCGAGTGGGGTCACGTAGCCCTTATGAGGCCACGTGTGAAACTTCATCAGTTAAGTGCGACTAAACTTGCCTTCGTGGGGGCTGTCACTTGCGTTAATCGCAGTGCCTTGGTTGGCGAGGTGAATTTTATGCCTGCGCCGGACGGGCATATAGGGGGACTTTTGATAAAGACTGTTGACAGATTTTGCAACAATCGTAGAAAACAAGCCGTGTCAGGTGTTTTTGAGCGTGTCGTCCTGGGTTGCCAAGCCCTGTAAGCACTGTGCTTGAGCCTTCAATACAAAAGCTGTGTTTTTTCTACGCGTTTCTTACTACCAACGTCGAATGGAAGTCGTACGGTAGCCCGGCTAAAACAGGGTCATAAAACAACAACTACAAAAATAATTGAGGTGTGAAACATGAGTGCTGCTTCCCTGTATCCCGTACGCCCCGATGTCGCAGCCACGACGCTGACAGACGAGGCGACCTACAAGGCGATGTACCAGCAATCCGTCGTCAACCCCGATGGTTTCTGGCGCGAGCAAGCTCAGCGTCTCGACTGGATCAAGCCTTTTACCACCGTCAAGCAAACCTCCTTCGACGACCACCACGTCGACATCAAATGGTTTGCCGACGGCACCCTTAACGTGTCCTACAACTGTCTGGATCGCCATCTTGCCGAGCGCGGTGACCAGGTCGCGATCATCTGGGAAGGTGACGACCCTTCTGAGCAGCGCAACATTACTTACCGCGAACTGCACGAAGAAGTGTGCAAGCTGGCCAACGCTTTGCGCGGTCAAGACGTGCACCGGGGTGACGTCGTCACCATCTATATGCCGATGGTTCCCGAGGCGGTAGTCGCCATGCTGGCGTGTACCCGCATCGGCGCGATTCACTCCGTGGTGTTCGGTGGCTTCTCGCCGGAGGCGCTGGCCGGGCGCATCATCGACTGCAAATCCAAAGTGGTGATCACGGCCGACGAAGGCGTACGTGGCGGCAAGCGCACGGCGCTCAAGGCCAATGTCGATGTCGCGCTGACCAACCCGGATACCTCAAGCGTTCAGAAAATCATCGTCTTCAAACGCACCGGAGGTGACATTGCCTGGTACAAGCATCGTGACATTTGGTACCACGACCTGATGGCGGTAGCCTCGACGCACTGCGCGCCCAAAGAAATGGGCGCCGAAGAAGCCTTGTTCATCCTTTATACCTCCGGCTCCACGGGTAAGCCCAAAGGCGTGCAGCACACCACGGGTGGCTACCTGCTCTATGCCGCGCTGACCCACGAACGTGTCTTTGATTACCGCCCGGGTGAAGTCTACTGGTGCACGGCGGACGTGGGCTGGGTCACGGGCCACACCTACATCGTTTATGGACCGCTGGCGAACGGCGCGACCACGGTGTTGTTCGAGGGCGTGCCCAATTACCCGGACATCACCCGTGTGTCGAAAATCATCGACAAGCACAAGGTCAACATCCTCTACACCGCGCCAACCGCCATTCGCGCCATGATGGCCGAGGGGCAGGCGGCGGTTAAAGATGCAGACGGTTCCAGCTTGCGCCTGTTGGGTTCGGTGGGTGAGCCGATTAACCCGGAAGCCTGGAGCTGGTACTACAAGACGGTGGGCAAGGAGCGTTGCCCGATTGTCGATACCTGGTGGCAGACCGAAACCGGCGCTTGCATGATGAGCCCGCTGCCGGGTGCTCACGCCCTCAAGCCGGGTTCGGCAGCGCGTCCATTTTTTGGTGTAGTGCCCGCGCTGGTGGATAACCTGGGCAACCTGATCGAAGGGGCCGCCGAAGGAAACCTGGTCATTCTTGATTCGTGGCCGGGTCAGGCGCGCACGTTGTATGGCGATCACGACCGCTTTGTCGATACCTACTTCAAGACCTTCCGTGGCATGTACTTCACCGGTGACGGTGCGCGCCGCGACGAAGACGGTTACTACTGGATCACCGGGCGGGTCGATGACGTGCTTAACGTCTCGGGGCACCGGATGGGCACGGCCGAGATTGAAAGCGCCATGGTCGCCCACCCTAAAGTTGCAGAAGCGGCGGTTGTAGGCGTGCCGCACGACATCAAAGGGCAGGGCATTTATGTCTACGTCACGTTGAATGGCGGCGAAGAACCGAGTGAGGCGTTGCGCCTGGAGTTGAAAAACTGGGTGCGTAAGGAAATCGGCCCCATCGCCTCGCCCGATGTCATTCAGTGGGCACCCGGCCTGCCCAAAACCCGCTCGGGTAAAATCATGCGTCGGATCTTGCGCAAGATTGCGACGGGGGAATATGACGGGCTGGGCGATATCTCGACGTTGGCAGATCCAGGTGTCGTGCAGCATTTGATTGATACCCATAAAGGCATGAAGGTCGCGTAAGGCGCCGTTTGCTTGAGCAAACCCCCGCCCGGCATTGCCTGGCGGGGGTTTTTATTGATCGGCCAAGCACAATCCTCAGGCGCGCTGATGTGTTGTGGGGGCGCCTCATATGACTCGTCAACGGCCACCGGTTTTGCGCGCGCGCTGCCTGGCTGGCGTTTGAGGGGCGCAGGTGAGGTGTTACCGCATGTGTAACCGGGTGCGCGAAAACGGGGCCTTGCGCCACGTACAGCACTGTTTTAGAGCCTTGTTATGGGGGCTGAAAAATAAGATGAAACGCTACACTTGCCGGAATAGAAGGCTTTGCGAATAATAGGCCCGCTATTTGCAACTCATATAGGTTCTATATCAATTGCTCTTGCATTAATTTGAAGGGCTGTCAATGCCTCGGGTCGCATTTCTCAGTGCATCTGTAATTTGTTGTCGCATTGAAGAAATAACGGCGTGAAGCCTGTCGTTAGAATGCCGATCACTCGCTCGTCGTTGTTGTGCTGACCCCAGTGCAACGCCAGTAGCACGTGGCGCCGCATTCCCGGTTTAACCTCCGCATATTGGGCTTACGCTCATTCTGCATTTATTGCCCTTTACCGATGGAGTCCTAAGATGAAGAAACTCGTGCTTCTTGGCGCCCTGGCGCTGTCTGTGCTGTCCATGCAGGCTTTCGCTGATCAAAAACCTCTGAAAATTGGTATCGAAGCGGCTTACCCTCCGTTCGCCTCCAAGGCACCGGATGGCAGCATCGTTGGTTTTGACTACGACATCGGTAACGCACTGTGCGAGCAGATGCAGGTCAAGTGCACGTGGGTTGAGCAGGAATTCGATGGCCTGATCCCGGCGCTTAAAGTGCGCAAGATCGACGCCATCCTGTCCTCGATGTCCATCACTGACGACCGCAAAAAATCTGTCGATTTCACCACCCGTTATTACCTGACTCCAGCGCGTCTGGTGATGAAGGAAGGCGCCGTTGTCAGCGACAGCCTTGATGAACTCAAGGGCAAGAAAATTGGCGTGCAGCGCGGTTCGATTCACGACCGTTTTGCCAAGGAAGTGCTGGCGCCTAAAGGGGCCACCATTGTTCCTTACGGCTCGCAGAACGAAATCTACCTCGACGTAGAAGCCGGTCGCCTTGATGGCACCGTGGCGGACGCGACGCTGTTGCAAGACGGCTTCCTGAAAACCCCTGCGGGCAAGGGCTACGCGTTTGTAGGTCCGCAGTTCACTGACGCCAAATACTTTGGTGACGGCATCGGTATCGCCGTGCGTAAAGGCGACAAGGAACATCTGGATCAGATCAACGCAGCGATTGCGGCGATTCGTGCCAACGGCAAATACAAGCAAATCCAGGACAAATACTTCGACTTCGATATTTACGGCGCAGACGCCAAGTAAGTCATCGCAGCACTCTGTCCTGAATGGCGCAAGCAACAGAATTTCTGAAGTTTGCGCCATTTTTTCATTCAAATTTTGAGGACCTGAATCATGTTGAAAGGCTACGGGGCTGTCATCCTCGATGGCGCTTGGCTGACGCTTCAGCTCGCCTTGTCGTCCATGGCCCTGGCCATTGTTCTAGGTCTGATTGGTGTTTCTTTGCGCCTGTCGCCGGTGCGCTGGTTGGCCTGGCTGGGCGATTTGTACTCCACGGTCATTCGCGGAATTCCCGATCTGGTGCTGATTCTGCTGATTTTCTACGGCGGCCAGGATTTGCTGAACCGCGTCGCGCCCATGTTGGGCTACGACGATTACATTGATTTGAACCCGTTGGCGGCTGGTATCGGCACCTTGGGCTTCATCTTTGGTGCGTACCTGTCCGAGACCTTTCGGGGTGCCTTTATGGCCATTCCCAAGGGGCAGGCCGAAGCTGGCATGGCGTATGGCATGAGCAGCTTTCAGGTGTTTTTTCGGGTGTTGGTGCCGCAGATGATTCGCTTGGCGATTCCAGGCTTTACCAATAACTGGCTGGTCTTGACCAAAGCCACGGCCCTGATTTCGGTGGTCGGCCTGCAAGACATGATGTT
This sequence comes from Pseudomonas sp. TWR3-1-1, assembly GCF_049896545.1. Lineage (NCBI taxonomy): Bacteria > Pseudomonadati > Pseudomonadota > Gammaproteobacteria > Pseudomonadales > Pseudomonadaceae > Pseudomonas > Pseudomonas sp. TWR3-1-1. Next base: position 223,526 of record NZ_JAFCUO010000003.1, on the reverse strand, counting down.
CAAGGCCAAGCAGGCGGCAGATGCCACCCGCGAGCCTTTCACCTTCTTCCTGGCGGTGGCCGCGATGTACCTGGTGTTGACCAGTGTTTCGCTGTTGGCGTTGCGACAACTTGAGAAGCGCTACTCGGTAGGCGTAAGGGCGGCTGATCTATGATCTTCGACTACAACGTGATTTGGGACAGCATGCCGCTGTACCTCGATGGCCTGCTCGAAACCTTGAAACTGCTGGGTATTTCGCTGTTTTTCGGTCTGCTGGCAGCGGTGCCGTTGGGGCTGATGCGGGTTTCAAAATCGGCGCTGGTCAACTTCCCGGCGTGGATGTTCACTTACGTGATCCGTGGCACGCCGATGCTGGTCCAACTGTTTTTGATCTACTACGGCCTGGCTCAATTCGAGGCGGTGCGCGAGAGCTTCCTGTGGCCGCTGCTGTCCAGTGCGACCTTCTGCGCCTGTCTGGCGTTTGCCATCAACACCAGCGCCTACACTGCCGAAATCATTGCCGGTAGCCTCAAGGCCACGCCCCATGGCGAAATTGAAGCTGCCAAAGCGATGGGCATGTCACGCGCCAAGATGTACCGCCGCATTCTGCTGCCCTCGGCCATGCGCCGTGCGCTGCCGCAGTACAGCAATGAAGTGATCATGATGTTGCAGACCACCAGTCTGGCATCCATCGTGACCCTGATCGACATCACGGGCGCAGCACGTACCGTGAACGCCCAGTATTACTTGCCGTTTGAGGCTTACATCACGGCCGGTGTTTTCTACCTGTGCCTGACCTTCATTTTGGTGCGCCTGTTTAAATTGGCTGAACGCCGCTGGCTGGGCTATATGGCCCCGCGCAAGGCATGATTGAGCGGTGTGCTCAACGACTGATCCCCTGTTTTCGTGAGAACCGACAGCATGTACAAACTTGAAGTCCAAGACCTGCATAAACGCTATGGCAGTCACGAAGTGCTCAAAGGCGTTTCTTTGGCCGCTAAAGCAGGCGACGTAATCAGCATCATCGGTTCCAGTGGCTCTGGTAAAAGTACCTTTTTGCGCTGCATCAACCTGCTTGAACAACCGCATGCAGGCAAAATCCTGCTCAATGGCGAAGAGCTGAAATTGATCGCCAACAAAGATGGCGCGCTCAAGGCCGCAGATCCCAAGCAGTTGCAGCGCATGCGTTCGCGCCTGTCGATGGTGTTCCAGCATTTCAACCTGTGGTCGCACATGACCGCGCTGGAAAACATCATGGAAGCCCCCGTGCATGTGCTGGGTATGTCCAAGGCCGATGCGCGGGAAAAAGCCGAGCATTACTTGAATCAGGTGGGTGTGTCGCACCGCAAGGATGCTTACCCGGGCCACATGTCTGGCGGCGAGCAGCAGCGTGTGGCGATTGCCCGGGCGTTGGCGATGGAGCCGGAGGTCATGCTGTTTGATGAACCTACCTCGGCCCTCGATCCTGAGCTGGTTGGCGATGTCCTTAAAGTGATGCAAGACCTGGCTCTTGAAGGTCGGACCATGGTGGTGGTGACTCACGAAATGGGCTTTGCCCGTGAAGTGTCCAACCAACTGGTGTTTTTGCATAAAGGCATCGTGGAAGAAAGCGGTGACCCGCGCGAAGTGCTGGTCAATCCGAAATGCGAGCGGTTGCAGCAATTCTTGTCAGGTAGCCTGAAGTAACTGCGATTTCAAGACTGCCGTTGTGCACCAAAATAGGTCATGCTCCGCACCCTGCGCAGCTGGCCTAGGCTGAGTATCTGGCGCAATTGGTTTCTCTCTCTCGTTTTGTTCCGGATAGCACGCTATGACCGCCCATCGAATTGGTTTCCTTATTTGGCCCAGCACCAAAGCGCTGACCCTGGCGCTGGCCGAGGAAGCGTTGCGTGTTGCTCAGCGCGTGCACCCTGAAGTCGTTTATGAGTTGGTGTTCTTGCAGGCCGAGGCGCCAGCAGAAGGCGCCTGGCAACTGCCGGGTGAGCCGTGGGCGGGCAAGCTTGAAGGCTGTCAAAAATTGTTTTTGCTGGCCGATGAGCCACCGCTGGTCGTGGCCTCTGCACTGGGCAGCGCCCTGAAGCAGGTGGTGCGAGCGGGTTGCGTGATTGGTGGTTTGTCAGCCGGGGTGTACCCGTTGGCACAATTGGGCCTGCTGGATGGTTATCGTGCAGCAGTGCATTGGCGTTGGCAGGATGATTTCGCGGAGCGTTTCCCCAAAGTCATTGCCACCAGCCATTTGTTCGATTGGGATCGTGATCGCCTCAGCGCCTGCGGCGGTTTGTCGGTGCTCGACTTATTGCTGGCAGTGCTTGCCCGGGATCATGGTGCTGAGTTGGCGGGTGCGGTCTCTGAAGAGTTGGTGGTGGAGCGCATCCGTGAAGGCGGTGAACGTCAGCGCATTCCGCTGCAAAACCGCCTGGGTTCGAGTCATCCCAAGTTGACCCAGGCTGTGTTGCTGATGGAAGCCAACATTGAAGAACCGCTGACCACCGACGAAATCGCCCAGCATGTGTGCGTGTCCCGTCGCCAGTTGGAGCGGATATTCAAGCAGTACCTCAATCGCGTACCCAGCCAGTACTACCTTGAACTACGCCTCAACAAGGCCCGGCAAATGCTGATGCAAACCAGCAAGTCGATCATTCAGATCGGCTTGTCGTGTGGTTTTTCGTCAGGGCCGCACTTCTCCAGCGCCTATCGTAATTTCTTCGGTGCCACACCTCGTGAAGACCGTAACCAGCGTCGCAGCAGCAGCCCTTTTGAATTGTCCTCGGCGCCCGCAGAGCGCGGCTGAAGCTTATTCGTCTGGTTCCGCAAGGATAACCGCAGCGATACCGTCGGCGTCTTCAAGTGCGATATTCATGTCAAATCCAGTTTGACTGAAGTATTCGCGTACACGGCTCAGGGCTGCCTGTGACAGAGGGTTGTCCTCCAGATCAAGCGCCTCGGTGATAAATGCCGCGGACTCGAAAAGCTCACTGGGCAGCTCGGTAATCAGGTTTTCGCTTAAATCGACGACCTCTAACTCTGAGAGCGCCAGGAGGGAGACGGGGAACTCGCGCAGGCCTGTGTTGCATAAATGAAGGGTGTTCAAGTTCGGCATATTGCCGAAGTTGGGGGTTATGTTGAGCGGATTGTGGTCCAGGTCAATGTATTCCAGGTGCTCAAGTGCGGCCAGGCCCGCGGCGCTGTCTTGGGTCAGGGTGATTGCACAGTTTTCCAGGCGTAACTCTGTCAGGTTTTGCATTGAAAACACCGCGTCAGGTAAGAGGTCTAGTTCAAAGCCCCTCAGTTCCAGTGCGCGTAATCGAGGGAATTTTTGCAGAAACTCATTGATACCGGTGACAGGGCCCATGCCATTCAAAGACAGGTACGTAATGTGGCTGAAGTCCGCATTGATAGTCGGCATGTCTTCAAGAATCAACCGGGTAAATATCAGTTCGAATCCATCCCGGGCAGGGTCTGCGTAATGGTTGTCGAATGCGGTTTGCCGTTGCCAGGCCCTTCTAAGCTCTTGGCTGAATGCGCGTCTGTCCTGAACTCTGGCCACCAATGAGCTGGGGGAGAGGATGTCGCCTGTTCGTTGATTGACAGCGGGAGCGTTCAGGGTCCAGGTTTCCAGATCATCGCGCAGCGTCATGAGTTCCCTCTCCAGTTCGCCAAGCCTGGCTCTGGCCTTGCTCCCGGTGTCGGGCAGCGAGGCCATCACGCGGGCTCTTTCTCGTGCGTTCAAGGTTGGGTAAAGCTCATGCACCTGCGTCTCCAGGCGTGAGTGGGAGGTGTGGGGCGCATCGGCACCCAACAACGGATAGCTGGCGCGACCATGCACCAGCGCCATCGGGGATTTGAAGTCCATGGCAATCACCGGGTGGTCGAAATGGGCGCTAACGTTCAAGCGTGGCAACAAAGGTTGGGCCCGAACGCGCTCTTTAAGGGCTGAGCCCTGGCCTGGGTGCAGGAACCCAAGGGCTTGGCGCTCATGGTCAGGTAACGCGTGGAGCAGGGCGCTGTAGAGATCGTCCGGGCCGTGCAGTTCACGGTTAAGCGCATCACGCGCGCTGTAGCGGTTTTCGGATTTGATCAAAACCTTACGAATAGCCGCGGTTTCGTCGCCGAGACTGTTGAGAAGGGGGCCGGAAAAATGGTTTTCGCGAATTTCCAGCCGCACCTCATGGGACCAGCCAGGCATGGCTTCTAGGGTTTTGAGTGTCAGCCATTCACTGTCCGGGGTGTGGATTGCGTCCAGGAACATGCCTTCGTAAGCGCGGTTGATCCGGCTTTCCATTAATTGCCAGCGGGCCTCCTCCAGAAGGCGTGGCGCAATGGTTTTTTCATTGAGCAATTGCAGTATTTCATCGCCGCTGGCATGCCAGATCAACTCTTTGGCGGCATGGTTTGGCAGGCCTGGAAGTGCTGTTTGCAACAGCGTGACCTCGGCACTGCCTCGAAGCTCAAGGGACTGGTAGCGCGAGTCAAACAGTTCGGTGCGTTTTATGCGGGCAAGGTCTGCCAGGCGCCGATAAAGCCGAGCGCTCCTTTCGTGCATCTTGGGCAGAGGGTCAGCAGAGGCTGGGCTTGTGCCAATCAGTCGCCTGGTTTCGCTGTCTTCCAGTTGCTGGAGCACGCAGGTCACTAACTCGCCGTCACGCATGTTTGATTCGGGCACGGTGATGCGTGATCCCGGGGTTGCGGCTGAGGGGTATTGGGTTAGCACCTGGCCTTGCTCGTCGACAATTGATATCACGCGGGAGGGTGGCCATAGTTCCGGCTGGGTCAGGAGTTGCAGTTGAGTTTGCGGGTCGACCAAGCGATACAGGGCGGGATCGCCGCTTTGCATTCGGGCAATGGAGCGCTCGATGTCCGCATCAATTCTGAAGCGCTGTAGTGTGTCGGCCAACAGTGCGGGTGTAGGAAGCGCGTTGCTGATCACATGACGAAGCACGGCTGGATCGGTTTGGGTTATCGCAAGAATCCGCGAAGCTTCAATCTCGGAAAACTCACTGTTACGAGGGCTAAGGCGTTTGAACAGTTGCTCGTTGCTCCATTGAAGCGGGGATTCTGTTTCTGCGATCCAGGCCCCCGAGCCGTTGTGATGTAAGCGGGGTGAATAGGCTCTGTGCGGTGCAGGGTGTTTGATTCGGTAGCCGGGTGGACGTGATACCGGCTCGATCTGGTAGGTTTTGCCTTCCAGGCGCAGATGCAGGGCGCTGTCGTGCACATAGATCCCGGCCTCGTCCGGTTGTACGTGAATGGGCAGGGGTGCGGTGTGTTCATAAGGGCTCAGGTCCGGCTCCCAAAGTCGGGCTTCACCGTTCGACAGGTTCACCCGTTTCAGGCTGTCAACAAAGGGGGAGGGCTTGATAGTCAGGGCCTCGCCGATGACTTTGCCGCCAGCGGCTAAAGTAGCCGTCTGCACCACGGTTTCCAGCACGCTGAATAAATGGTCCCAGGCTTCCAGGGTTTTGCCCTGCGACCAATCCCGAATCCCCTCATAGGTGTCATCAGCGATTTGCCAGGCCATTTGCACCAGCATCAGCTCCCCCAATACAGGGATAAACGGCGCGGCCACGAACTCGATGGCGGTCAGCACAGTCTCGGCAATGGCTTTTAGCCGCGCTTTGCGCTCGTGCCGGGTTTTTTGGTCTTCGGTGTCGGTGGGCACGGCAATTAAGGGGGCGTCAGCCAGTATTTTCTGACGTTTTTTTTGGTAGAGGTGTTCTGTGTAGTCTTGGGTGATTTCCAGGAGGGTAAAGGCCAGTACCGGGTGCTCGATCGGTACGATGCGAACTTCGGGCGGATAGTCTTCTGGCCGGCCCTGCGGAACGCGTGCCGGGTCACTCAGGGTGCGCCACAACGAGCGCTTGAGTGTGCTGAAAAAGAGGCCCAGTTGAGCGTGGCCAATGAACCGGCTGAAGTAGTGCTGATAGTGTTCATCGCGTAAATTTTGCGCCAGCGCTGCCAGGCACTCAGGCATCGAGGCATACCGTTTAAGTGGGTGTTGTGGATCATCTGGCAGGTAAATGACGACTTCAGTGTTATGCGAAGGCTTTAATGCCGGGTGGGCAAACACCAGTACCCCGGTTAACTCTGCCCCTAGCAGTGTCAGGCTGTACATGGACAGGGCGGGAGGCAATGTGCTCGTCCACGCAGCGGCCTGACCGGGGCTGGAGAGCGATTCGAACATGCTTTGGCTTATGTCACCTTGCGCCAGTGCGTAGTGCATGGCGGCCTCGAATGCGGTTCTTTGCTGGTGCCTGACCTTGGTTTTAAGGGTGAGCTCCCGGTTTTTATTGTGGATGCCCAGTTGCTGTTCAAGATGAGTTTTGTACTGGCCGCCTAAATCCAGTTGGCGGCACAGTTCGATGAAACCCGGCACGGGCAGTTGCGCCGTGAGTGTGTCCAGGGTTTTGTAATACCCGGCGGTGGTGGGTTTGATAATAAAACCGGAATCGGCAGCGTGGGCACTGACCTCGGTTTCAAACTGTTCGAAGTTGTGCAGGGCAGCGTCAAGGATTGAGACTTTCCAGGTTTTGTAAGCCCCTGAGTCCAGGTTTAACAGCGGCAGTTTTATCGGGATGTACAGGTTGATGAACGTCTCTTTCAGGTCGAGTGCCAGGTCGACGTTGTATTGGCTGTGCAAGGCTTGTTTGAGTATCGGCTCTGCAAAGCCATAGATGTCCAGCAGCGTCTCCAGAGATTGCTCCACGTCACTGTGTGCCTTCCAGTGGGCGATGTGCGCGCGATTCAGGGCTGTTCGCTGAGGGGGCGCGATGGCATGAGTGTTTCGAGGGGCGCGCGGCATGACGTCTTTTAAAAGACGTCGCTTGTGAGCGGGTGAATGCAGCGCCCAGTCAGGCAGCAATTGTTTGATCACTTCGTAATGAAACGCAGGGGCCGTTGAGTCAACACACGGTTCAAGGGGCGGGGTGCGTGTCAGAGGCAGAGCAGTGGGCAGGGACATGAAGGGGTCTGCATGAATGATTGTTGTTTAAGTGTATGAGGCGTTCGGGCGCCAAATAAGCTTAAAAAACAGGGGTGTTCATATATCTATGTAGTTTTATTTATTTGAAAAAATCATCCCCGGCGTGTGGTTCGTATGAGGGGGGTTAGGCGCTCGTGGTCACCGCGCTGCGCTATCGCTTTGGGCATACGGGTTTTGCAATCAATCGGGTAATACGCTGCCGTAAATATGACCAAGCGTTTAAACTGCGCCTTTGTGACGCAATATGTCGCATTGCCGCAAGCCTTGGAAAATCATGGTTGAGCGCTATAAGAAGTTGTCGCTTGGCGGCAAGGCTTGGCTCCCGTGTGTCCTTACAATCCCTCATCGCTTGCCAGTTTAGGCAGGCGTTCCTCTTCAGGAGACTCCGATGTCCGTTGAGCAAGCCCCGGTACAACGCGCCGATTTCGATCAGGTCATGGTTCCCAACTACGCACCTGCGGCATTCATCCCCGTGCGCGGAGCCGGTTCCCGAGTGTGGGACCAGTCGGGTCGCGAGCTGATTGATTTCGCCGGCGGCATTGCCGTCAACGTGCTGGGCCATGCACATCCGGCCTTGGTCGGTGCGTTGACTGAGCAGGCGAACAACCTCTGGCATGTGTCCAACGTGTTCACCAACGAGCCGGCGCTGCGCCTGGCTAAAAAACTGGTGGACTCGACTTTTGCCGAGCGTGTGTTTTTCTGCAACTCGGGTGCTGAAGCCAACGAGGCGGCCTTCAAGTTGGCCCGTCGTGTGGCGCATGACCGCTTCGGAGCCGAAAAGTACGAAATCATTGCCGCGCTCAACAGTTTTCACGGTCGCACCCTGTTCACGGTCAACGTTGGCGGGCAGTCGAAGTACTCCGACGGCTTCGGTCCAAAAATCACCGGTATTACCCACGTACCGTTCAACGATCTGGCCGCCCTCAAAGCGGCGATTTCGGACAAGACCTGCGCTGTTGTGCTGGAGCCGATTCAGGGCGAAGGCGGCGTGCTGCCCGCTGAGCAGGCTTACCTGCAAGGCGCTCGCGAGCTGTGTGACCAGCACAACGCGCTGTTGGTCTTTGACGAAGTGCAAACCGGTATGGGCCGCACCGGTGAGCTGTTTGCCTACATGCATTACGGCGTGACGCCTGACATCCTCACCAGTGCCAAGAGCCTGGGCGGTGGTTTCCCGATTGCCGCGATGCTCACCACCGAAGCGTTGGCCAAGCATCTGGTCGTCGGCACCCACGGCACCACATACGGCGGCAACCCGCTGGCGTGTGCTGTCGGCAACGCGGTGATCGATGTGATCAATACGCCTGAAGTGTTGAGTGGGGTAAAAGCCAAACACGAGCTGTTCAAAACCCGTCTTGAGCACATTGGCCAGCAATATGGCCTGTTTACGCAAGTGCGTGGTTTAGGGCTTTTGCTTGGCTGCGTGTTGAGCGATGCCTGGAAGGGCAAGGCCAAGGATATTTTCAACGCCGCTGAAAAAGAAAACCTGATGGTTTTGCAAGCCGGCCCCGACGTGGTGCGTTTCGCGCCAAGCCTGGTGGTCGAAGAGGCTGATATCGAAGAAGGCTTGAATCGTTTTGAGCGCGCTGTAAAAGCCCTGACACAAGCCTGAACTTGCCCCTGCATTACTCGTAGCAGTGCGCCCTCAGACACGCGTGTGTCTGAGGGCGCCGCTTGAATGCGAGCACACTCGCATCTACCGGTGATGCGCGAATTCCCCCCCCTTTTATTTTTTGGATTAAGGAGTGACACCATGCTGGTGATGCGCCCTGCGCAAATGGCTGATCTGGGCGAGGTACAGCGTCTGGCTGCGGACAGCCCGATTGGTGTCACTTCATTGCCGGACGATATCGAGCGCTTGCGCGACAAGATCGCAGCCTCCGAAGCCTCGTTCGCGGCAGAAGTCAGCTTCAATGGCGAAGAAAGCTACTTCTTTGTTTTGGAAGATACGGCCACCGGCGCACTGGTGGGTTGCTCGGCGATTGTCGCGTCGGCCGGGTATTCAGAACCGTTTTACAGTTTTCGCAACGAGACCTTTGTCCACGCCTCGCGTGAGCTGAAGATTCACAACAAGATTCACGTCTTGTCGCAGTGCCATGACCTTACCGGTAACAGCCTGCTCACCAGTTTCTATGTGGTTCCGCAGTTGGTGGGCTCGGCATGGTCCGAACTCAACTCCCGTGGGCGACTGCTGTTTGTGGCCAGCCACCCGGAACGGTTTGCCGATTCGGTGGTGACTGAAATCGTCGGTTACAGCGATGAAAATGGCGACTCGCCGTTTTGGGATGCGATCGGGCGTAACTTCTTTGACCTGAATTACACCGCCGCCGAACGTCTGTGCGGGCTTAAAAGCCGTACCTTCCTCGCCGAACTGATGCCGCATTACCCGATTTATGTACCGCTGCTGCCCGATACGGCTCAAGAAGCCATGGGGCAAGTGCATCCGCGTGCGCAGATCACCTTCGACATCCTGATGCGCGAAGGCTTTGAAACCGATCATTACATCGACATTTTCGACGGCGGGCCGACCCTGCATGCGCGGGTATCGGGCATCCGCTCAATCGCTCAAAGCCGGGTAGTACCGGTCAAAATCGGTGAGCTGAGCAAAGGCGGCGGTCGTCAGTACCTGGTCGCCAACGCCCAGCTTCAGGATTACCGGGCGGTGTTGCTAGAGCTTGATTGGGCACCGGGCAAACCGGTCACGCTGGACCTGCAAGCGGCCGAAGCACTGGGCGTGGGCGAAGGTGCCAGCGTGCGAGTGGTTGCGGTTTAACGCCTTTGAGCGAGTGTCGCGAGGTTCGTCAGCGAACCCGTTTGAGGAGATAGCATGATCGTTCGTCCTGTACGCAACAGCGATTTACCGGCCCTGATTGAACTGGCCCGCAGCACCGGCACCGGCCTGACCACCTTGCCGGCCAACGAAGAACGCTTGCTGCACCGTGTGACCTGGGCTGAGAAAACCTTCCGGGGCGAAGCGGAGCGCGGCGATGCCGACTATCTGTTTGTACTGGAAAACGACGACGGTAAAGTCGTCGGTATTTCTGCCATTGCTGGCGCCGTGGGCTTGCGCGAGCCGTGGTACAACTTCCGGGTCGGTTTGACCGTCAGCGCTTCGCAAGAGCTGAATATTTATCGCGAAATCCCGACCCTGTTTTTGGCGAACGACCTGACAGGCAATTCAGAGTTGTGCTCGTTGTTCCTGGGCGCCGACTATCGTACTGGCCTCAATGGCCGGATGCTGGCCAAGGCGCGGATGCTGTTCATCGCAGAATTCCCTGAGCTGTTCGGGAACAAAATCATTGCTGAAATGCGTGGCATGTCTGACGAAGCGGGACGCTCGCCGTTCTGGGAAAGCCTGGGGCGGCACTTCTTCAAGATGGAGTTCAGCCAGGCCGACTACCTGACCGGTGTGGGCAATAAAGCCTTTATTGCCGAGTTGATGCCCAAGTTTCCGGTTTACACCTGTTTCCTGTCTGAAGAAGCGCGTGCGGTGATCGGCAAGGTGCACACCCACACAGAGCCTGCGCTGAACATGCTCAAAAGCGAAGGCTTCAGCTATCAGGGCTACGTCGACATTTTCGACGCCGGCCCGGCTGTGGAATGTGAAACCAGCAAGATCCGTGCAGTGCGCGAGAGCGAAGCGCTGGTGCTGGCCATCGGCACTCCGGGCGACGACGCCACGCCTTACCTGATTCACAACCGCAAGCGCGAGGACTGCCGCATCACGGCGGCACCTGCGCGTCTGGCGGCGGGCACCCTGGTGGTTGATCCACAGACCGCCAAGCGGTTGCAATTGAGTGCGGGCGATCAAGTGCGCGCCGTCACCTTGTCTGCCCAGTCAGTGGCCCCACGGGAGTCGAAATAATGAGCACGTTGTACATCGCAGGCGCCTGGCAAAACGGCCTGGGCGAAGCCTTTGAATCGCTTAACCCGGTCACCCAACAGGTGCTGTGGACAGGCAATGGCGCGAATGCTGAACAGGTGGATGGCGCGGTGAAGGCTGCGCGTGAGGCATTCCCGGCATGGGCCACCCGTTCATTTGAAGAGCGCTTGAGTGTGCTGGAGGCGTTTGCTGCCAGCCTCAAAACCCACGCTGACGAACTGGCCCACTGCATCGGCGAAGAGACCGGTAAGCCGCTGTGGGAATCGGCGACTGAAGTCACCAGCATGATCAATAAAGTGGCTATTTCGGTGCAAAGCTACCGCGAACGCACTGGAGAAAAGAGCGGCCCGCTGGGCGATGCCACCGCTGTGTTGCGCCACAAACCTCACGGTGTGGTGGCGGTGTTTGGTCCGTATAATTTTCCGGGTCACCTGCCCAACGGCCATATCGTCCCGGCTTTGCTGGCCGGTAACAGCGTGGTGTTCAAACCCAGTGAGCTGACGCCTAAAGTGGCCGAGTTGACCGTCAAGTGCTGGATTGAAGCGGGGCTGCCTGCGGGCGTGTTGAACTTGCTGCAAGGCGCGCGGGACACCGGCATCGCATTGGCCGCGCATACCGGCATTGATGGCTTGTTCTTTACCGGGTCGAGCCGCACAGGCAACGCCTTGCATCAACAGTTCGCCGGTCGCCCGGATAAAATCCTGGCCCTGGAAATGGGCGGTAATAACCCGCTGGTGGTCGATCAGGTGGCGGATGTGGAAGCGGCGGTTTACACCATCATCCAATCCGCCTTTATCTCGGCCGGCCAGCGTTGCACCTGTGCACGGCGCTTGTTGGTGCCCGAAGGTGCGTGGGGCGACAGCTTGCTGAGCCGTCTGGTGCAGGTCAGCCAGAGTATCGAGGTCGGAGCGTTCGACCAGCAGCCTGCGCCATTTATGGGCTCGGTCATTTCGTTGGGCGCGGCCCGCGCATTGATGGATGCTCAAGAACTGTTACTCGGGTCTGGGGCTGTGGCCTTGCTGGAAATGAGCCAGCCAGACGCCAATGCCGCTTTGCTCACTCCGGGCATTATCGACGTGACCGAAGTCAGTGAACGCTCCGATGAGGAGCTGTTCGGGCCGTTGCTGCAAGTGATTCGCTACGCTGACTTTGACGCGGCCATGACTGAGGCCAACAACACGGCGTTCGGTTTGGCAGCGGGTTTATTGTCGGACAGCCAAGCGCGTTATCAGCAGTTCTGGCTGCAAAGCCGCGCAGGCATCGTGAACTGGAACAAACAACTGACGGGCGCGGCGAGCAGCGCGCCGTTTGGCGGCATCGGCGCATCGGGTAATCACCGTGCCAGTGCGTATTACGCCGCCGATTATTGCGCCTATCCGGTGGCCTCGCTGGAAACGCCAACCCTGGCACTGCCCGCGGCATTGACGCCGGGTGTGCATCTGTAAGCTGACCTTTAACCTGTATGTGCGGGCCAAAGCTGCGATTTCTTCAGAACAGGATCGCAGCCAGCACCAGCGCCTACGGGGCTTGTGTGATTGATGCCTATAACAACCGTTTGCCGGAGCCTCGCTGATGAAGTCCTTTGAAGTCAATTTTGACGGTTTAGTGGGGCCGACCCATAACTACGGCGGTTTGTCGTTCGGCAACGTCGCCTCCCAGAGCAACAGCCAGCAGGCTTCCAACCCCAAGGAAGCGGCGCTCCAAGGTCTGGAAAAAATGAAAGCGCTGATGGACATGGGGTTTGTCCAGGGCGTACTGGCACCCCAAGAGCGCCCGGACGTGAGCGCCTTGCGCCGTTTGGGTTTCAGTGGCTCGGACGCACACGTCATTCAACAGGCTGCCAAAGAGGCGATGCCGTTGCTGGTCGCCAGTTGCTCGGCGTCGAGCATGTGGGTAGCCAATGCTGCCACCGTCAGCCCGAGCGCTGACACTCAAGATGGCCGTGTGCATTTCACCGCAGCCAACCTCAATTGCAAATTTCACCGCAGCATCGAGCACCCGACCACCAGCCGTGTGCTGAGCGCGATGTTTGCGGATCAGCAGCACTTTGCGCATCACGGCGCATTGCCAGCGGTTGCTCAATTTGGTGACGAAGGCGCGGCTAACCACACGCGCTTTTGCCGAGATTACGGTGAGGCGGGCGTTGAGTTTTTTGTTTTCGGGCGCAGCGCGTTCGACAGCCGTTACCCGGCGCCGCAAAAATACCCGGCGCGCCAGACCCTCGAAGCGTCGCAAGCGGTCGCCCGCCTTCACGGTTTGAGCGAGGCGGGTGTGGTGTTTGCGCAGCAAAATCCGGCGGTCATTGATCAGGGTGTATTCCATAACGACGTGATTGCGGTAGGTAATGGCGAATTGCTGTTCCATCACCAGGATGCGTTCCTGAACACCGATCAGATGCTGGCTGAGCTGCAAGCAAAGCTGAGCGCGCGCGGGGGCAATTTCCAGTCCATTTGTGTGCCGCGAGATCAAGTGGCGGTCGAAGACGCCGTGCGCTCGTACCTGTTCAACAGTCAGCTGCTCAGCCGTGCTGACGGCTCGATGCTGCTGATCGTGCCAGAAGAGTGTCGCGCCAACCCGCGTGTCTGGCAGTACCTGCAAGGCTTGACGGCTGCGGGCGGTCCGATCCGCGAGATCAAGGTGTTTGATCTTAAGCAGAGCATGCAGAACGGTGGTGGCCCGGCCTGCCTGCGTCTGCGCGTCGCACTGAAAGAAACTGAACTGGCGGCGGTCAATCCGGGGGTTATCATGACGCCTGCGTTGTATGACGCGCTCACCCAGTGGGTGAACACGCACTACCGCGACGCGCTGCGCGAAAGCGACCTGGCTGACCCGCAGTTGTTGCTTGAATGCCGGACGGCGCTGGATGAACTGACACAAATCCTTAAACTGGGCGCGGTTTACCCTTTCCAGATCAATTGAACACCGGCAGGCGGGTTTTAATTTGCCTGCACTGCCACTTCACTTTCCAATGAGTACGAAATTATGAGCGATTCCCTGCAACTGATCCTTGAAGACACCGACGGCACGCAACTGCAAACCTCCTGCACCCGCGTTGCGGTCATGTGGCAGGGTAAAGAGCTGTGGATTCAACAAGACGGTCGTGGCCAACTGTTGATCGGTGTCGACGTAGAAGAAGGCGACGCCGAATACGCCAACCTGCTGCTGCGTCCTTTGGCAACTAACCTTGTAAGCCTGCAACTGGAAATGGAACCGGCTGACCTGGGCGATGACGAAGACGGTCACGTACACGGTCCAGACTGCAATCACTGATTAAGGATGCACTATGCTCGCCCTCGGCAAACTGCTTGAACTGACACTGGCTGGTCGTGAACCGGCGCAGAAAATTCAACTGACCGCCGATGGCGTGCGCTTGCGCTGGCTGAGTGAAGGCGCACTGGAAGTCACGCCGGCGCAAGGAAAGGACGATGGCCTGGACTTGTTATTGTCGGCGGGCATCCACGGTAACGAAACAGCGCCGATCGAGCTGCTTGATCGCCTGTTGCAGAGCATTGCACGCGCAGAAATAAAGCCGCGTGCGCGCATTCTTTTCTTGTTCGGTAATCCGGGTGCCATGCGTACCGGGGCGCGTTTTGTCGAAGAAGACCTCAATCGACTGTTTAACGGTCGCCATGAAAGCAGCAGTGGCCCTGAAGCCTTGCGTGCCTGTGAGCTGGAGCATCTGGCGCAGGCGTTCTTCAATGCGCCGGATCGCACGCGGCTGCATTACGACCTGCACACGGCGATTCGCGGCTCGAAAATAGAGCAATTCGCGCTTTATCCGTATAAAGAAGGTCGCGTTCATTCGCGTCGGGAGCTGGCGCGGCTGCACGCAGCAGGTATGGCTGCGGTGTTGTTGCAAAACAAACCGTCGATTGTGTTCAGTGCTTACACCTACGACCAGTTGGGGGCCGAAGCATTCACCCTTGAGTTGGGCAAGGCGCGCCCGTTCGGGCAAAACGCAGGGGTGAACGTTGATCGTCTCAGACGGTGCTTGAAGCAAATCATTGAAAGCACCGAACCCTCACTGGCAGATGCCTCTCTGGAAGGCTTGCAGTTGTTCAGCGTGGCCCGTGAAGTGATCAAGCACAGTGAGGCCTTTATCCTGCACCTGCCGGCCGATGTCGAAAACTTCTCTGAACTCAGCAAGGGCTATTTGCTGGCCGAAGATGCAGGTAACACGCGTTGGACGATCGAGGAGAAGGGCGCGCGGATTATCTTTCCCAATCCTAAGGTCAAGAATGGGTTGCGCGCCGGGATGATTATCGAGCCTGCCACTTTGAAAGGTATCGATCAGTCCGTTGAGTAACGAATGTAGGTTTTGCGCAAGGGCAGCCCGAGCTCTTCACGCATACCGTTTTCGCTGTAAGGTTTGGGGTTGGTCGTGGTGGGCGGCGTGGCCGGGTCTTTATCGAAGTCAAAAGGCTCTACGCCACACGGCAGGCCCACTGCTTGCAACTCAATATTATTGATTTGCGGGGCTTGTTTGACCCCGCCGTGCCCGTCTGGGCTGGCGCCTGAAAACTGCGTTCCCGTCACATAGTTATAGGCGTGGCACAGTTCATGGTAGAGCGCAGTGAGGGGGATTGCGTGTGGCGTGGCGAATGAAGGGTTGTAATAAACCGTACCGCCAAAGTCCGGGAGGCCTGCCTGGCCTACCTCAATGTAAGACCTGCCGTCGCCCAGGTTGGGTATGTAAAGGCCATTGTTTACGTGCTTGAGCTCGGCGATGGTGATGGGCTTTTGGCTTTTACGAATACTTTTGGTCAGCTCGGTTATCAGTTTTTGCCCATTGGCAGACCCTAGCAGCAACTTCAAATCATCCTGAACACGCTCAATAAACGCTTCGCTGCCTTGAATAATCAAACCTGACTCTGACAGAGGGGTTGAGGTGACTGTCATCACGTACGTGTTGGCCTGAGCGGGCAAATTTTTAGTTGTTGCGCGACCGTCGGGTGTTCCGTCCGTTATGTAACTGGGGGCGCTTTCGGTGAAAATTTTGTCGTTATCCTTGATCCCGTCAAGGATGTTTTGCCCCTTGCCCGTGTAGATAACGTTAGACCCGGAACCTGCGGTGAGTAGATCGTCGCCATCACCGCCACATAATATGTTGTGGCCTGGACCGCCGACCGCGACATCATCGCCATCACCGGTATCGACAAAGTTAGTGCCAGCCCCGCCACGAAAAAAGTCTGCACCTTTGCCCGTATAAGCAACCGTAGTGCCTGCGCTGCTGGCATTCACAATGTCATTGCCGGCTCCGGTATTGATATAACTGTCTCCAGCCCCCGTCATCACGATGTCATTGCCGTCGCCGGTCAGTACAGTGGCGTGTTGCGCGTTAGTGACAACGGTGTCATTGCCTGCACCGGTTTCAATGTGGAACGGGTTTTTAAGGGTGTCGACGATGTACACCGTGTCGTGACCATTGCGGGTGTGAATTTCGATCATCTGTTTGTCGCTGGCAGGTTTGACGCTATAACGCTCGTGGTTGAGGTCAATTGTCAGTGTGTCGTGGCTGCCTTGGGTTACGAAGATGGAGGCGTGTGGCGAGGTTGCAGTGAATACCAGTCGATCAATGGGTGTGGGATACAAAACCCCTTCAGTGACGTAGCGGATGATGGTCGCGTTGTCACCAATATGAAGAATGCTGCGCACAGTGGTTTCAGAAATATGTGGCAGCGGATTGGAAACTGCGGTTTCGGTCCGGTCTGGCGGGGCTTTGGCGCCACCGTCAACGTCAAACTGATGGATGGCAGGCGCAGGGCCAGATGTTACGGGGGGAGGTGTGGGGCGCATAGTTCAAGTTCCGAGGCGTTATGTTCAAGGGTCAAGGGGGGGATTCCCCCGTTACAGGCCATTGAAGCGCTTCGAGTGCCGAGCTGTGCTTTAGATAGTTATCGCGTGACTCTCGACTGATCTGATGGCCAGGCCAGTCGAGAGGTCAGGGGTTACACGGCGCGCTTTTGCTGGGAATCCATGCGCTTGATGGCACGGATTTTATGCAGCGTATCAACGCAGGTTTTCGCTGCTTCTTCGCCTTTGTGTACGAAGTGGTCGAAGAAGAACTTCTGGTGCTCTTCACCGGCGTGGAAGTGGTGCGGGGTCAGGCTGACCGAGAACACGGGGACTTCGGTTTCCAGCTGAACCTGCATCAGGCCGCTGACCACCGATTGGGCAACGAAGTCGTGGCGATAAATACCGCCATCCACTACCAGGGCCGCGCCGACGATGCCGGCATAGCGGCCCGTTTTGGCCAGCAGCTTGGCGTGCAGCGGGATTTCAAATGCGCCGCCGACTTCAAAGAAATCGATGTCACTTTCCTGGTAGCCCTGCACCAGCATCTCGGCCAAAAAGCCCTTACGGCTCTGGTCGACAATCTCTTTGTGCCAGGCGGCCTGGATAAACGCGACGCGCTCGTTGTGGTGGTTTTTGCTTTTGCTGTCGATTGCGGTGGGTTGCATGTTCTGACTCCTGTTTGTGTGAAAAACAGGGCATATGAATCGAATGGGATTTAAGGGTGCGTTCAGACAGGCGGTGCGTGCGCATGCGCATCGACACCCCCCGTCTGATTGACGGCCCTTTGGCGCCAATCCCGTTCTCTCTTCATCCGGACTATGACCGTCGGCCCCGGGATCACACCGGGTCTGCTGACCTTGCCAAGTCGTTTGCCGAAGCCTTCGGACCTGCCAAGCGCTCGCGGGCTATGCGCATTGCGCGCAATTACCGCCGGTGGGGAATTGCACCCCGCCCTGAGAACGTTGCCACCAGCCTTTCTGGCGGCGGGCATTTTGTATCACATCTGTTTGAAGGATGCATGGCTGCTTTTGGCTAATAGCTATCAAAGATTCAGATGGTTTTATCGGTTATTTGTGACGCAATCGCTTGATTAATGCCGGCTGAACCCGCAGTAATCCTGTTCGACAGGGATTTCCCCGATTAGCATCTGATGCTCATCTCACATGGCCGAGGCTTGCAATGACTGTTATCGATCTTCGTAGCGACACCGTGACCCAACCCAGCACTGGTATGCGCGAGGCCATGGCTGCCGCGCGGCTGGGCGATGATGTGTATGGCGAAGATCCGACGGTCAACAAGCTTGAGGCCGAAATGGCCCAGCGCCTGGGGTTTGCCGGGGCGCTGTTTGTGCCCAGCGGTACGATGAGTAATTTGCTGGCGCTGATGGCGCATTGCGGGCGAGGCGATGAATACATCGTGGGTCAGCAAGCGCACACCTACAAATATGAAGGCGGCGGGGCTGCCGTGCTGGGGTCGATCCAGCCGCAACCGCTGGAAGTGCAGGCAGATGGTTCGCTGGACCTGGCTCAGGTTGCAGCGGCGATCAAACCGGACGACTTTCATTTCGCCCGCACGCGTTTGCTGGCGCTGGAAAATACCATGCAGGGCAAGGTGTTGCCGCTGGCGTATGTGGCGGCGGCCAGTCGTTTGACCCGCGAGAATGGCCTGGCGCTGCACCTGGATGGCGCGCGGTTGTATAACGCGGCGGTCAAGCTGGGTGTGGATGCAGGCGATATTACCCGCCACTTCGACTCGGTTTCGGTGTGTTTGTCCAAAGGGCTGGGCGCCCCGGTGGGGTCGGTGCTGTGCGGCACGGCGGACCTGATCGCCAAGGCCCGGCGCTTGCGCAAAATGGTCGGCGGCGGCATGCGTCAGGCGGGTCAGTTAGCTGCCGCTGGGTTATATGCGCTGGATCATCAGGTCCAGCGCCTGGCAGACGACCACGCCAACGCCGCGTATCTGGCTGAAGGCTTGCGCGCGTGTGGTTATGAGGTCGAAGCCGTGCAGACCAACATGGTGTATGCACAATTGGGTGATCGTGCAGAGGCGCTCAAGGCCTTTGCCGCTGAGCGCGGGATCACGTTGAGTGCTGCTCCGCGCTTGCGAATGGTGACGCACATGGATGTCAGTCGCAGTCAGATTGAGCAGGTGGTCACGGTTTTTGGTGAATTTAACCGCCAATGAGCGCGCAAGCCGTCCAATTGCATGTGCCTATCGTATAAACACGCTGTACCCAAGGCGCAGGGCCGATATAATGCGGCCCTTTGCGAGTCGCACTGTCGAGCGACATGATTGACTTGCCTCTGGCCTCAGCCTCCGTGGAAGAACCTATGAAAAGCGCAGAAATCCGTGAAGCCTTCCTTCGCTTCTTCGAGGAGCAAGGTCACACCCGTGTCCCTTCCAGCTCCTTGGTGCCGAATAACGACCCGACCCTGCTGTTCACTAACGCGGGGATGAACCAGTTCAAGGACTGCTTTCTGGGTCAGGAAAAACGTGCCTATACCCGTGCAACCAGCAGCCAGAAGTGCGTGCGTGCCGGCGGCAAGAACAGCGACCTGGAAAACGTCGGTTACACCGCACGTCACCACACCTTCTTTGAAATGCTCGGCAACTTCAGCTTTGGCGATTACTTCAAGAAAGACGCGATCAATTTCGCCTGGACCTTCCTCACTGGCGTACTCAAGCTGCCTAAAGACAAACTTTGGGTAACTGTTTACGCCAGCGATGATGAAGCCTATGACATCTGGACCCAAGACGTCGGCGTTCCCGCTGAGCGCATGATCCGCATTGGCGACAACAAAGGTGCGCCGTACGCTTCGGACAACTTCTGGACCATGGGCGATACCGGCCCGTGCGGCCCGTGCACCGAGATTTTCTACGATCACGGCCCGGATATCTGGGGTGGCCCGCCGGGCTCGCCGGATGAAGACGGCGACCGTTACATCGAAATCTGGAACAACGTATTCATGCAGTTCAACCGCACCGCCGATGGCGTGTTGCATCCGTTGCCAGCGCCGTCGGTCGACACCGGCATGGGCCTGGAGCGGATCAGTGCGGTGATGCAGCACGTTAATTCCAACTACGACATCGACTTGTTCCAGAGCCTGTTGAAAGCGGCGGCCGAGGCCATCGGCTGCGCCAACGAAGGCCAGGCGTCGCTCAAGGTCGTGGCTGACCACATCCGCTCGTGCAGCTTTTTGATCGCTGATGGCGTATTGCCGTCCAACGAAGGTCGCGGTTATGTACTGCGCCGTATCATTCGTCGCGCGTGCCGCCACGGCAACAAGCTGGGCGCAACCGGCAACTTCTTTTACAAGATCGTTGCGGCACTGGTGGCTGAAATGGGCGAAGGCTTCCCGGAGCTGGTGCGCGAGCAGGCCAACATTGAACGCGTGCTCAAGGCAGAAGAAGAGCAATTTTCCAAGACGCTGGAGCAGGGCCTCAAAATCCTCGAACAGGACCTGGCTGAGCTCAAGGGCACCGTGGTGCCGGGTGACGTGGTGTTCAAACTCTACGACACTTACGGCTTCCCGATGGACCTGACGGCCGACATCGCCCGTGAGCGTAACCTGACCGTGGACGAAGCTGGCTTCGAGCGCGAAATGGAAGCTCAGCGCGTACGTGCGCGTTCGGCCAGCTCGTTTGGCCTGGATTACAACACGCTGGTCAAAGTTGACGTGCCCACCGAGTTTATCGGCTACAACGCTACGCAGGCCTCAGCCAGGATCATTGCGCTTTATAAAGAAGGCAAATCGGTCGAGTTCCTGAATGAAGGCGACGAAGGTGTGGTCATTCTTGATCAAACGCCTTTTTACGCCGAATCAGGCGGCCAGGTGGGCGACTGCGGTTACCTGCAAGCAGGTGCTGCGCGCTTTGATGTGCGCGACACCACCAAGACCGGCGGCGCGTTCTTGCACCACGGCGTGGTAGCGACAGGCAGCCTGAAAGTGGGTGAGAGCGTTGATACCCAAGTGGATGCCGATGTACGTCACGCAACCGCGCTGAATCACTCGGCGACGCACTTGTTGCATGCCGCGTTGCGCAAAGTGCTGGGCGAACACGTACAGCAGAAAGGTTCGTTGGTTGACAGTCAGCGCATGCGTTTTGACTTCAGTCACTTCGAAGCGATCAAGCCTGAGCAAATCAAGGCGCTGGAAGACATCGTCAACGCTGAGATTCGCAAGAACACCCCGGTTGAAACCGAAGAAACCGATATCGAAACCGCCAAGCAAAAAGGCGCGATGGCGCTGTTTGGCGAGAAGTACGGCGATAACGTGCGCGTATTGAGCATGGGCGGTGATTTCTCGGTGGAACTGTGCGGCGGTATTCACGCCAAGCGCACCGGCGACATCGGCCTGATGAAAATCACCAGCGAAGGCGGTGTAGCGTCGGGTATTCGTCGTATTGAAGCGGTGACGGGCGCTGCTGCACTGGCTTACTTGAACGCCGCTGAAGAGCAGCTCAAGGAAGCGGCAAGCCTGATCAAGGGCTCACGCGAAAACCTGGTCGACAAACTGTCGGCTGTGCTGGAGCGTAACCGTCAGTTGGAAAAACAACTGGAACAATTGCAGGCCAAGGCCGCAAGCGCTGCCGGTGACGATCTGTCGTCGTCGGCTGTGGACATCAAAGGCGTGAACGTCTTGACCGCTCGCCTGGACGGTCAAGATGGCAAGGCGCTATTGGCGCTGGTAGATCAGCTCAAGAACAAGCTCGGCCGTGCAGTGATCCTGCTGGGTGGGGTTTATGAAGACAAGGTTGTACTGGTTGCAGGCGTAACCAAAGACCTGACTGGCCAACTCAAAGCCGGTGATTTGATGAAGCAGGCTGCTGCGGCAGTGGGCGGGAAGGGCGGTGGTCGCCCGGACATGGCGCAAGGTGGCGGTGTGGATGCCGCAGCTCTGGACGCCGCGCTGGCCCTGACTGTGCCATTTGTCGAGCAGGGTATCTGAGGTCCAGAACGCGCTGTCGTCTAGTGGCAGTGCGTGGTTTGAATGATAAATGGGCGCCCTTTAGGGGCTGAGGCTGCTTTGAAATGGCTTTGATCGTACAGAAATTCGGAGGCACCTCGGTCGGCACTGTCGAACGAATCGAACAGGTCGCCGATAAAGTTAAGAAGTTCCGTGAAGCCGGGCATGACCTGGTGATTGTGTTGTCGGCGATGAGCGGCGAAACCAATCGCCTGATCGAGCTGGCCAAACAGATCAGCGATCAGCCGTTGCCGCGTGAACTGGATGTGATTGTCTCCACCGGCGAGCAGGTGACGATTGGCCTGCTGGCGATGGCGCTGAACAAGCGCGGCGTCCCGGCGGTGTCCTACACCGGCAGTCAGGTGCGTATTCTTACAGACAGTTCGCACACTAAAGCCCGCATCCTGAAAATTGACGACCAGAAAATCCGTACAGACCTCAAGGCTGGGCGTGTGGTTGTGGTTGCAGGTTTTCAGGGCGTAGACGAGCAGGGCAACATTACGACGTTGGGCCGTGGCGGCTCTGACACGACGGGTGTGGCCCTGGCGGCTGCATTGAAGGCGGATGAGTGCCAGATCTACACCGACGTCGATGGCGTCTACACCACCGATCCTCGGGTTGTGGCGCAGGCTCAGCGGCTGGAAAAAATCACCTTCGAAGAAATGCTGGAAATGGCCAGCCTGGGTTCCAAGGTGTTGCAGATCCGTGCGGTCGAGTTCGCCGGCAAGTACAACGTCCCGCTGCGCGTCTTGCACAGCTTCAAGGAGGGTCCAGGCACCCTCATTACTATTGATGAAGAGGAATCCATGGAACAGCCGATCATTTCTGGTATCGCGTTCAATCGCGACGAAGCCAAGCTGACCATCCGTGGCGTGCCAGACACCCCGGGCGTGGCGTTCAAGATTTTGGGGCCGATCAGTGCGGCCAATATCGAAGTCGACATGATCGTGCAAAACGTGGCGCACGATAACACCACCGATTTCACCTTCACCGTGCACCGTAACGATTACAGTGCAGCCCAAACGGTGCTGGAAAATACGGCGCGCGAGATCGGCGCACGTGAGGTGGTCGGCGATACCAAAATTGCCAAGGTGTCTATCGTGGGGGTGGGCATGCGCTCTCACGCCGGTGTGGCCAGTCGCATGTTTGAATCGTTGGCCAAAGAGAACATCAACATCCTGATGATCTCGACGTCTGAGATCAAAGTGTCGGTGGTGATCGAAGAGAAGTACCTGGAGCTGGCTGTGCGCTCGCTGCACACGGCGTTTGAATTGGATGCACCTGCCCGACAGGGTGAATGACGCATAACCCGGAGGGCGCGGTTGAACCGCGCCCTTTGTTTTTTTGATGAATGTGAACGAAGACCTCTTGTTTCGTCATGTTGGTCAATACTTAAGGAGCGTCGGGCTATAGCTGTTTAGCTAGTAGGCCGAAGCCCTTTTTTTTTGCAGACTGTTGTCCCTGAATGAATAGCGTGAGGAGAAACGTATGCTGATTCTGACTCGCCGTTGCGCAGAAAGCCTGATCATAGGCGATGGTGAAATTACTGTGACCGTGCTCGGCGTCAAAGGAAACCAAGTGCGAATCGGTGTTAATGCCCCCAAGGAAGTGGCCGTGCACCGGGAGGAAATCTACCTTCGGATCAAGAAAGAAAAGGACGAAGAACCAAGTCTTTAATTTTATTTAAGTTTTTGGTTGCATACGGGGAAAAGGCTGGTTATTATACGCCCCGTGTTGCGGAGAGGTGGCCGAGTGGCCGAAGGCGCTCCCCTGCTAAGGGAGTACATCTCAAAAGGGTGTCGGGGGTTCGAATCCCCCCTTCTCCGCCATTATTCATGTAGCACGTTCGAATCTAGCCATTTCAGTAAGTTGTTGAATTTATTGAAAAAAACACTTGGCAGAGAGATTCAACGGTCTATAATACGCAGCTTCAAATGCACTCGTAGCTCAGCTGGATAGAGTACTCGGCTACGAACCGAGCGGTCACAGGTTCGAATCCTGTCGAGTGCACCATTTAAGAGTTAGTTGCTCCGGTAGTTAACTTGGCTTCAACCAGGGTGGTCTGGTCTAAAAAACACACTTGCACTCGTAGCTCAGCTGGATAGAGTACTCGGCTACGAACCGAGCGGTCACAGGTTCGAATCCTGTCGAGTGCACCATTTAAGAGTTAGTTGCTTTGGCAGTTAACTTGGCTTCAACCAGGGTGGTCTGGTTTAACAAACACACCTTGCACTCGTAGCTCAGCTGGATAGAGTACTCGGCTACGAACCGAGCGGTCACAGGTTCGAATCCTGTCGAGTGCACCAAACACCAAGAAGCCCGCCTTTAAAGCGGGCTTTTTGCTGTCTGTGATTTGAGTGAAGTTGCGCCGACACACAGTGCGTTACTGTCATGCGCCAGACTTGTCGCCGCTTCACTGCGCCACGCAGGAATTAACTGGCGTGCAAATGGTCTATGTCAGGTGTTATGCAGAACCTGGCGCAGGTTGCGACCATTTCAGTCCTCGCAAAAATCTCAACCCTCGGCAACCGTTACGACAGGCCGTGTCGCCGCGTTAATTTTTTACACAAAGACTGTGCTCCGGGCCGATCATCTGGCGTCGCAGAGTCATCGCGTGAACAAAGTTCGGTGATGCTGCGCAAGCATTTGTTATCCCCGAGATTTTTAGCGTCATTAATTTTTTAAGCCGTGTATGATTGCGCCCGTCAGCCCCGCCGGGGCTTGTGGAATACCTCCATGGACTTACCCAGTAGTAACTCAGCATCCCGTTTTACCAATCATGAATTGACTGATTGATCCTTCCGGCGTGCCCTGCTGCTGGGAGTGGAGTTCGCCTATGACCGAAGTTGAAGTAAAAAAAACACAAGAAAGCCTGCAAAGCCGCCTCGCTCAAGTAATTGAGCTGCTGAATCGCCAGCGTGTGGTCGAAGACCTGACACATCGTCAGGAAGGCCATCACCATGATCGGGTCGAGAACCTGGTCCATCGGCAAAACCTTGTAGAACTCCAGCGCAAGCTTGAGGATCTGCACTCCGCAGACGTTGCCTACATCCTTGAAGCGTTACCCCTCGATGACCGTCTGACGGTCTGGCAGTTGGTCAAGGCCGATCGCGATGGCGACATCCTGCTCGAAGTCTCCGACTCTGTACGTGAAACCCTGATCGCCGACATGGACGATCACGAGCTCCTGGCAGCGGCCAAGGAGATGGATGCCGATGAACTCGCTGACTTGGCCCCCGAGCTGCCGCGAGACGTCGTCCATGAGCTGATGGAAACCCTCGATGGCCAGCAGCGTGAGCGTGTGCGCTCCGCGCTGTCCTATAACGAGGATCAAGTCGGTGCCTTGATGGACTTCGAGATGGTGACCATTCGTGAGGATGTCAGCCTTGAAGTCGTCCTGCGTTATCTGCGCCGCCTCAAAGAGCTGCCGGGCCATACCGACAAATTGTTCGTGGTCGATTATGACGGCGCGTTGAAAGGCGTGCTGCCGATCAAGCGTTTGCTGGTCAACGACCCTGAAAAACAAGTGTCGGAAGTCATGGCCAATGATCCGGTGAGTTTTCACCCGGATGAAGACGCTTACGATGCGGCTCAGGCATTTGAGCGTTATGACCTGATTTCGGCCCCGGTGGTCGACAAAAATGGCAAGCTCATCGGCCGTCTGACCATTGATGAAATGGTTGACTTGATCCGTGAAGAAAGCGAGACCGAAGTCCTTAACATGGCGGGTCTGCGCGAAGAAGAAGATATTTTTGCTTCAGTCTGGAAGTCCCTGCGCAACCGTTGGGCCTGGCTGGCCGTTAACTTGGTGACGGCATTTATCGCGTCGCGGGTAATCGGTTTGTTTGAAGGCTCGATTGAAAAGCTGGTAGCGCTCGCGGCCTTGATGCCAATTGTGGCCGGTATCGGCGGCAACTCCGGCAACCAGACCATCACCATGATTGTGCGGGCGATGGCGCTGGACCAGGTCAACACGGGCAGTACCTCGCGGTTGATGCGCAAGGAGCTGGCAGTTGGCTTGATCAACGGCCTGGTGTGGGGTGGGGTGATTGGCGTAGTGGCGTATTTGCTGTACGGCAGTTGGTCGCTGGGTGTAGTCATGACCGCCGCGATGACCCTTAACCTGCTATTGGCTGCCCTGATGGGCGTGTTGATTCCCATGACCCTGGCCCGCTTGGGTCGCGACCCGGCGATGGGGGCCAGCGTGATGATTACCGCCATGACCGACAGTGGCGGGTTCTTTATCTTCTTGGGGCTGGCCACGATCTTCCTGCTCTGACCCTTAACGGCTTGATCTGGCACTGTCTGATCAAGCCGTTTTTGCTTGTGATGCGTCTTCAGGCGGGCAGAGCGCCCACAAAAAAACCAGCACAAGGCTGGCTTTTTTGGGTGCTGGTTTTAACTCAAGAAGCGTCGGATGCCATTTCAACATCGTGTGCAATCAATGAAACCAAAGCGTTTTGCTGGCGATGAGACAGCTGGCGGAAGCGTTGCAACAGTTCGCGTTCATGCATGGACAGCTCGGGGCTGTCCAGGCGCAGCGCAGGCTCGTCGCCCAATGCGCCTTCCTGGATAAGGCTTTGTTCCAGGCGGGCAATGATTTCTGAGTTCATGCTGCGGTGATGATTGCGGGCCACCTCGGCAATGCGTTCGCGCATTCCGTCTGGCAGGCGCACTACGAACTTGTCAGCCGTGCGGCTGGAATAAATTGCCTGTTTCAATGGGCGCATATAGTTAACCGGTTAGTTCAGGGGAGCGGTTCTCGGAATTGGCCGCAGGATGTTTTTAAGACCGTCCTCAAAGCCAAATGTTCAACCTGAATTGCTAAGAGGCAGGGATCATGCCTCAAGTTAGCCACTTCCCTGGCGTCAATTCTGTGACAAATATTGAACCGGATACAGGCTTTTTGCCAGCAACGATTATCAGAAATGAGCACTGGGTTTGATAGCACTTTGCCCATCCGTTCATCTGAAACACATCATATAAGCTGTTTTCAGGGCTTTCATACGTTGAAAGCCAGATTCAGGCCCGCATCTGCACACAGCACTACCCAGCACATTGCGTGGTAATAGCTCAGTACCGAGAGGATCAATTCATGTCAGGCACATTGATCTATTTGATGGGGCCGTCGGGGTCGGGTAAAGACAGCCTGATCAACGCCGCGCGCCCGTATTTGGCTGAGCGCGGTTGTGACGTGATGCGGCGTGTAATAACCCGTTCGGCTGAATCCGTTGGGGAGGATGCGGTGGGCGTTTCGCCAGAGGCGTTCGAGTCGCTCAAGCACCAACGTGCTTTTGCCCTGCACTGGCAGGCCAATGGCCTTGAGTACGGCATTCCTGTGCAGCTTGATGAATGCCTTGATAGCGGGCGGCATGCGCTGGTCAATGGTTCACGCGGCTACTTACAGCAGGCGCGAGCGCGTTATCCGGATTTGCTGGCCATTGTCTTGCGGGTTGATAGCGAGGTGTTGCAACAGCGCTTGCTCAAGCGCGGCAGGGAAACGCCGTCTGAGATCAGTGCGCGACTCAAACGCAATCAATTGTTTCTGGATTCTCTGGCGACATTGAGCGCCGAACAAGTCCATGTGCTGGACAACTCAGCAGCCTTGTCCGTGGGGGTGCAGGGCTTGCTGAGCTTGATCGATAACGCCCTCGCGTATTCTGCTTCAGCGTAACAGCGGGTCAAACTTGATTCGGCGGCCGACCAGCAGGGCAATCAGCCAGGCGATAAAGAACGTTCCGGCAGCAATCAAAGGCAGATCACCCAGATCACCGGATGGCATAAAAATATCCAGGGCCAGACTGGACAGTGCCAGCATTAGAAAGCCGAATGCGAATTTGGACATGATTCTAAAAAGCTCTCTTCAAAATACCCAATGCTCGCTTTGAACCGTTTGCTGTTGCGCGGCGTGGTCAGAGGTCAGGCGGGATGCGCCGCTCTTGCCCTGAGTCATCACTGCCAGCTGTGGTAACGGCTTGAGCGGTTTATAGGTGTCAGCCAGATTCACGCCCGATTCAGCTGACGCCTGATCGGGTTGGAACTGGAAAATGACCAAAATGGCCAGCGCGAGTGCATTCAACAGGATCAAAGTGCTGTTCATGGCGGTCATCTCTGAGGGCATGGACTTAATACACTTGCCATTGCAGCCTTCGTGCCAACGCAGGATACCTGTAAAACCCTTGTAAATCAGTCAGTTGCTGATGATTTTAAGCGCTCTTGAGTTGCAAATTGCAAGGATGTGATTTGCAGGTCATGCAATATGCACGATGCTGGAGGTCGTTGAAGGGTCGTGTTGCTGCTGATGCGCTGCCGGGGGACTGAGATAGGCGTTGCAAGGCCATCCGTCACAATGGGCGCAATCTCCTTCATTGAGGCTTTGTCTAGTAAGTACTTACAGCCAAAAAGCCAACGGACGACATGACAAAACCCCGCATCGCCGTTACCATGCTCGCCGTCCTGCACGCCACGCCTTGCGTGGTGCGCGTGAATTGTCTCAGTAGCTCAATTGGATAGAGCATCCCCCTCCTAAGGGGAAGGTTGCAGGTTCGAACCCCGCCTGGGACACCATTTCACGCATCTCCCTTTACTCGCGTATTGCAATTGAGGCTCATGGCCACAATTGGGTGATGCGTCGATCCAGTTCTTCGAAATCTGCCATGCCGAGCACGCGCGTGGTGTTCAGACCCCGCAAATAGCCCTTGAGTTGATGTGCCGTGGCGCGCTGCGTTTCTACGTGTGCGTGATCGTCAAGCAGGATGTCTTTGTAGGCAATGAGGTACTCGCCCACACGATCACGGTACTCGGGGAGCACTGCGTCCAGAATCAGGTCGAAGGTGCGTTTTTTTTGCGAGCTATTCACGGTTTACTCCGGATCGATGAGTAGGTTGTTGTTTTTGTTACATCCAGATTTGAATGTAACTCACCCTTTACCTCGACGGCGACTGTGTGAAGCACTTCTTGTTTGGGGGTTGTATGGCGCTCGTGATGGACGCTTAAGGCATTGGTGAAAAGCGATAAGGCGTGAGCGCAGTCGGGTCGATGTTTTGATCGACCGTGGCTATCGCGTCTTTGAGTGGGCACAACAGGCCGACGCGGGTGGCGCGGCAGTCGTTGGCGCTTTTGAAATCGCTGCTCAGCGGTTTTGCTGTGCCCCTGAGTGGGGTCAGGTCGCGGATCTGGTCCATCGACTGCGCTTCAAAGGCGATGCGTAAAAAATAGGCGCCAGTTTTGACTTCTTTGTAGCGTTCGAACTGCAAAGTGCCGACGGGCGGGATGTTGTTGTCGATGTAATCGCCCAGTTTCCAGCTGAAACCCAGCATGGTGCGCAGGTACGAAATATTGGTGTCGTGGGCCACGAGCAGCATCAAGGGCACGTCTGGTGGGGCTCCGGTGGTGTCCTTGGGCGCCAGTGGGGTGCCTTGTTTGAGTGCCAGCGAAATCTGGTTCATCAGCTCAGAAGCGCCACGGCTGGCGATGTAGGGGATGTCGTTCAAGTAGTCGTATTTGGCCTTGGTAAGCACCATCAGGCTCGACACTTCAGCAGCCGTGCGGGCATGGCCGAATGCAACCTGCTCCAGTGGCAGGCCCTGGCTGTATTCGAGGCGAAACACTTCGCCCATGTTGGCGCCTGCGCTCAGGCCTTTGATCGAGAAACGACCTTTGTCGTTTTGCACCAGCTGCCACGGTTCGTGGCCATACGCGCAATTGACGTCGGGCAGGCAGGCGACTTCACGCAGGGTTTCTTCGAAGGGCGCGTAACGCTTCTGGGCCGCTTCGACGCTGCCGCCCAGGGCCTTGAGAATCTGTGCCTTGGCTTTTTCGGCGTCGAGGGCGGCGAAGATCATCTCGTTAGCCTGAAACAACGCGTCTTGTTTGCCCGCCACGTAGGTGGGCTGCAACCCACAGCCTGGAAACATGCCGTCGAGTAATGCCTGGGCCGTGGCTTTGGTGCGTTGCAGCGGGCTGGCGTGCACCAGCAGGTGTTTGGCATCGGGGCAGCCCTGCGCGATCAAGCCTGCGTGGCGCAATACCGCGCCGCGATAGCGGCCCATCTCCACGGCGCCGGTGTAGCCGTGGCCGGTCAGGTTGCCCAAGGGCACCAGCCACGTCGGCCATTGGCGCTGGGTGACCTTGGTCAGCAGCTTCTCATTGGACTCGGTGGGCGGGCGCACCCCATGGCGGCTGACCTGCACCACTTTGTCCAGTACATAACCATCGCTGCTGGGCGTTTGCGCGAAGGTCATCGGGCTGAGGGCGCCGGCCAGCAGCAGGCCAATGGCGCGTCGGGACACAGAAAATGCGGAGTGCTTCATCAATATTCCTTATGGCAACGCAGCGCTGGGGCAAGCCTGCGGGTTCTTCCAAGACACATTTGGCGACAGAGTCTAGTTGGCAATTGTTACGGCGAATGTGTTTTCTGCCTTCGGTGTAAGGATCACGCTGTGTTTGTGAGCATTTGTGTAGCGCTCGCTTGAAATACCGAACAGGTGGTGCGTATTTTGTACGGGTTGCCGTTCGCGGCGTGTACAACAACAAGGAAAGCGTCATGACGACCGATGGCCAGGGTTCACTCGCACAGCGACTGTCCGGCATTGATGAGATTGAGTGTGTAACGCCCGATTTGAACGGCGTTCCGCGTGGCAAGGTGATGACCGCTGAAGGGTTTCTGGAGGGGCGACGCCTGCAAATGGCCCGCGGTGTGCTGCTGCAATGCATCATGGGCGGCTACCCGGAGTCACGTTTTTATGGCAGCGATGACGGCGATCTGGCGTTGGTGCCGGACGCGGCGCACATCCATCGCCTGCCCTGGAGCCAGCAACCTCGCGCCTTGGCCATTTGTGACGCAGACGAGCTGAGCGGTGAAAGCTCGTGCCTGTCGACCCGTGGTCAGCTCAAGGCGGTGATCGCCCGCTACGCAGCTCGCGGATTGGCTCCGGTAGTGGCCACTGAGCTTGAGTTCTTTGTGTTCGCGCCCAATACCGACCCGACCCAGGCGTTCCAGCCGCCAGTAGGGTTGGACGGTCGCCGTGAAGACGGTTTTTCGGCGTTCAGCATCAGTTCCAACAATGGCCTGCGCCCCTTCTTCAGCGAAGTGTATGAATGCATGGCGGCGCTGGGTTTGCCCCGTGACACGTTCATGCATGAGATGGGCGTAAGCCAGTTCGAGATCAACCTGCTGCACGGCGACCCGCTGCTGCTGGCCGATCAGACGTTTTTGTTTAAGCACTTGCTGAAGGAGGTCGCGCTCAAGCACGGCCTGACTGTGGTGTGCATGGCCAAGCCGCTGGCGAAAACGGCGGGCAGCTCGATGCATATCCATCAAAGCGTGGTGGACCTTGGCACAGGGCGTAACGTGTTCAGCGATGAGGCGGGTCAGCCGACCGCGACCTTCCGTCACTTTATCGGCGGGCAGCAGGCGGGCATGGCAGATTTCACGGCGTTGTTTGCGCCCAACGTCAACTCCTACCAGCGGCTGTGCCACCCGTATGCGTCGCCGAACAACGCGTGCTGGTCCCTCGACAACCGGTCGGCGGGCTTGCGCATACCTGCCAGTTCACCCGTGGCGCGACGCGTCGAAAACCGTTTGCCGGGGGCCGATGCCAACCCGTATCTGGCAATTGCTGCAAGCCTGGCGGCCGGTTTGCACGGCATCGAAAACGAGCTGGAACCGACGGCTGCGATTCAGGGTGAGTTTGAAGTGCCTGAGGCATTGTCATTGCCATGTACCTTGCATGCCGCCCTTGAGCGTCTCAAGCGCAGTCACTTGGCGAGGGAACTGTTCGGCAAGGAGTTCATCGAAGGTTACATTGCGTCCAAGACGATGGAGCTGACCAGCTTCTTTGATGAAATAACACCCTGGGAACGCCGTGTGTTAGCGGCTCAGGCTTAATCGTCCAGACGGCACACAGCCTTGCGGCTTGACCGTTTGAACCTGCTGCGCTCGGCTATCGTCAGATAGCCCGACCGCCACTGCATGGAGTCGCGCAACGCCGATGCGCCAAATCTGGAAGTCTTTTAAAGCGCTGTATTTCGCCTCGCTGATGATGTTGATCGGTTCGGGCTTGTTGAGCACCTACCTTGCCCTGCGCCTTGCGGCCGACAATGTTGATGGCCTGTGGATTGGTGGCTTGATGGCGGCCAACTATTTTGGCCTGGTATTGGGCGGCAAGATTGGCCACCGCCTGATTGCGCGCGTGGGGCACATTCGTGCGTACGCCACCTGCGCCGGTATCGTTGGCGCGGCGGTGTTGTGTCACGGTTTAACCGACTGGCTGCCGATCTGGCTGCTGCTCAGGGTTATCGTGGGTTTGGGCATGATGTGCCAATACATGGTCATCGAAAGCTGGCTTAACGAGCAGGCCGACGCCAAGCAGCGCGGCGTGGTGTTCAGCCTGTATATGATTGCCTCGTATCTGGGCCTGGTGCTCGGGCAATTGATTTTGGTCATCCACCCGCAGTTGGGCCTTGAATTGCTCATGCTGGTGGCGCTGTGCTTTGCCCTGTGCCTGGTGCCCGTGGCCATGACCCGACGCATCCACCCGGCGCCGTTGCACCCCGCGCCGATGGACCCCAAGTTCTTCATCAAGCGCGTGCCACAGTCGTTGATTGCCGTGATGGGGGCCGGGCTGCTGGTGGGCTCGTTCTATGGTCTGGCGCCGCTGTATGCCACGCAGCAGGGCTTGTCCACCGAGTTGGTCGGTTTGTACATGGGTTGCTGTATTTTTGCCGGGCTGCTGGCGCAGTGGCCGTTGGGCTGGCTGTCGGATCGCTACGACCGGCCGCTGTTGATCCGTGTGTTTGCGTTCATCCTGGCGGTGGTGTCGCTGCCGCTGGCGATCATGCCAACCGTGCCGCTGGAGGTATTGTTTGTGGCGGGTTGGCTCAGTGCGCTGGTGCAGTTTTGCATCTATCCGCTGGCGGTGGCGTTTGCCAATGACCACGTAGAGGCCGAGCGGCGCGTGTCATTGACCGCCATGTTGCTGGTGACCTATGGCATTGGCGCCAGCGTCGGACCGTTGGTGGCCGGTGTGCTGATGAAGGTGTTGGGCAGTCAGATGCTCTACGCGTTTTTCAGTGTGACGGGCCTGGTGCTGGTGTGGCGCATCCGACCGAATGCGGTCACCAACTTGCACCAGGTCGACGATGCGCCGTTGCAGCACGTTGCCATGCCCGACAGCATGTCCAGCTCGCCCTTGGTGGCAGCGCTTGACCCGCGGGTGGATGAACAGGTGGTGCAGGAGCAGATGCAGGACAGTGTTGAACCAGTGGTTGAGCCTGAAGATCCTCATCCAGGCCCCCTCCCGGAAGAAGAAAGCGCCGATCTGCGTAAGGATTGAGCGGTGTGCGCTTAAACCCCTCTCTCTTTAGGAGAGGGGGGGATCACTCAATAATCGTCGTCTTTATCAAAGCGTCGCACATCACGTTGCAACTGATACACAAAGCGCTCGACCTGACGCTGCACGTTGCCGCTCATGTTGTGAAAACGCATGCCGGCAAAGGTGATGTTGAGGCGCTCTTCAAAATGCAGGTAGCGCAACTCCACAGGGGTGGCCATGGTGCCAAAGGGCAGGGCGGCCTCAAAGCGCTCGTAGACTTGCCCCAATTGCAGACGTTCACTGATGTCGCCTTCAAACCTCAGCTTGCAGCCTGTGGCGGACACATCCAGCAACTTGCCTTCGATCGCGGGTTTAATCTTGTCCCCGTCGACTTTTACGCTGACCAAGTCCGCCAGCTTGAGTGCCGCGCGGAACGCATTACGGCGCTGGTGGTAAACGATTTCGTTCGGCAAGGCGCCGTGATAACTGCGGTGACCGTCCTTGTCGTCAATGGTCAGTTGAGTGGTGCATTCCCAGGCAATGCGTACGCCATCATGGAAACCTTCAACGCGAAACGGCTCGCCAGCTTCAAGGAAACGCTCACCGTCGCGCGGGATCATTTCATCAAAGGCGAGGGTGGCGGTATCGCGATCTACGTCAATCAAATAGCTCTGAAAGCGCTGACTGCGTTCGTGAAAGGTGATGATCAGGGGGTCATGGCTCTCTTTTAGCCTCCGCAAATTGGCGGAAATTTCCAAGGCAGTGCTGATAACCTTTGGAGGCTGCGGAGCATCTTCGGCAGTGGACACGGTTCGTCAATCTCCAGACAAAATACAACAACACGCAAAAGGCGGCATTTTGCCAGTATGTTGCGTCCTTAGGATAGTGCAGGCCTGCGAGCTTAAGCCTGACTGAATGCGCGCGGTTTGTTGACCAGCGCTGTGGTGCCGCGAGCGTCATACAAAGTATGGGCTTCGCCGCCGTGCAGGATGCGCTGTTGATTGGCAGTAATGAGCTGTTGCGTCTGGATGGCTTGGCCATTGACGGCATTGGCAGCTTGGCACTCAGCCAGCAACTGATTCAGTGCAGCGCTTTGGGCCAGCAGTTGCGGGCCAACATCGGAGTGGCTGGCCAATTGTTCAAGACCGCTGTGGTTGGCTGTCAAACCGAGGCTGACCAGCAGTTCGCTGCGTTTGCGCCCATGCTGGTCGAGCAGAATGATGAGCGACTGCTTGTGTGCCAGGATCTTTTCGAGCACCAGCATATCGCGCCCTTGCAGGGCGACCGTTTCGTCTTGCAGCAGGCTGAGCAGCGTCTGGGCCGGGCCGAAGTCGTCGTTGATCAGTTGCAGTAAAGTCGTGTCGTGCATGGCTGGCTCTGGAATTTAAGCGTCCAAAAGCCTGGCGCTTGCCGCGAAGGCTAGCGCTGGGCTTCCAAGTTAAGCAATTTGCTGGCGACCCGATTGCTGTCGACGGTATAGCTACCATCGGCAATGGCCTGTTTCAACTCAGCCACACGGCTTTTGTCGACAACCGGTTGGTCACGCAGCGAATCGCTGATTTTTTGCAACTGTTGTGCCTCGTGGCTCAGGTGCACAGATTCCCCGCTCGGGGCGTTGGCATCAGCGCGCTCGGCGTTAACAGGGGCCGCTTGCGTGGCGCTACCTGCTTCCTGAGTGGCGTTGCTGCGCGTACTGGCGGTTAAAGGCGCGGCGCTGTTTAGGCGACTGAAGTCGATGACCATGTTGGAAAACCTCTGGGTATTTGGACGCTTGCCATGTTTTCGGCCATACCCGAGAAAACTTTAGGCTCGATTAATCATAGGTCGACGCGAATCAGTACTGATCTGCGTCAAGCGACAGTGTAGGAAAGTTGAGGTACGTATGCCAACTGTCCTACAAAGCTACCTCGACTTGCCCTGGCCCGGTAATGCGCGCTTTGATCACCCGTTTGGAGTTCAGGTTCTTGACCCGAACCTGCTCACTGAGGCCGCCGTCGGACAGCGCTTCGCCGGGCATTCTGACGGTCAGTGTGCCGCTGCGGGCGTTGATCACCACCTGATCGCCCTTGCGTACCACGGCGGCCTGCTCCAGATGCGTCAATGTCAGCACTTGGTCGGTGACCATTGGTCGCAGAAGTTTCTGGCCAACGGCCAGTTCCACAGCCGTCATGTAGCCCTGATTGATCAGGCTGATGTCCCGCTCGCGCAGGACTACGTCGTCATAGTCGATCACCATGCCGCGCTTGAGCGGGTGGGTAACGGTCACCACCTCGCGGAACAACTTGACCTGCGCCGGTACGAAGATCGTCCAGGGCGAGCTACCCTCACAGCGTACGCGCACGGTGACGCGGCCCATGGGTTGGGCCGGGCTTTCAAGGGTGGCTGTCAATTCCTTGTCGCATTGGGCCAGACGCAGGCGGGGGTCCAGGTTGTTCACCTGAATCTCGTAGCGGCCTTCTATATGACCCGTGGCGAGGTAGTCTTCGACGGTGAATTCAAGAAAGCCTTGGGTCACGCCGATAAGCTGAGTAGGAGATGTAAATCCATCAGCGTAGGACTGTGCTCCAGCGCTTATCAGGCACCCGGCCGCAAGGAAGCTTAAAAAGCGGCGGCGCAGCGTCTGAGGAATCGGCCAGTGGCGAGAAATTGTCGTTTTTGCATTCATGGCGGATAAATAGCAAAGCCCGTGCCGTTTACCGGGCTATGTGCGTCGCAACTTAAAGTTTTTGAGGGGAACCGAGTATGGCTGGGGTGATGGATGCGGTTAACCAGCGCACTCAACTGGTGGGGCAAAACCGCCTGGAGCTGTTGTTGTTTCGCCTGGACGGGCAGCAGCTGTACGGGATTAACGTGTTCAAAGTCCGCGAGGTGCTGCAATGCCCCAAGCTGACAGTGATGCCAAAATCCCACCCGGTGGTCTGCGGTGTGGCGAGTATTCGGGGGGCGACCATTCCGATTCTCGACTTGGCGATGGCCACCGGCGCAGGCGCTTTGAAAGATCAAAGCAGCCCGTTTGTGATCATTACCGAGTACAACACTAAAACGCAGGGTTTCCTGGTGCGTTCGGTTGAGCGCATCGTCAACATGAACTGGGAGGAGATTCATCCGCCACCCAAGGGCACCGGGCGTGATCACTACCTGACGGCGGTGACGCGGCTGGATGACCAGTTGGTCGAAATCATCGACGTTGAAAAAATCCTGTCTGAAGTTTCGCCTTCATCCGAAAGCATTTCGCACGGCGTAGTTGACGTTGAAACCCAGAGCAAAGCCGTGTCGTTGCGGGTGCTGACGGTGGATGACTCCTCAGTGGCGCGCAAGCAGGTGACACGTTGCCTGCAAACGGTCGGCGTTGAAGTGGTGTCGCTCAATGACGGCCGTCAGGCGCTGCAATACCTGAAGAACATGGTGGACGAAGGCAAAGACCCGTCAGAAGAGTTTCTGATGATGATCTCGGACATCGAGATGCCGGAAATGGACGGTTACACCCTGACGTCAGAAATCCGCAGCGATCCGCGCATGCAAAAGTTGCACATCATTCTGCATACTTCGTTGTCCGGGGTATTCAATCAGGCGATGGTCAAAAAAGTCGGCGCCAATGACTTTTTGGCAAAATTCCGCCCTGATGACCTGGCATCCCGGGTAGTTGACCGGATCAAAGAAGCAGACCACAGCTAGGGGCTTGGCCCTTGGCGGTTAACACGATTGATAGAGGCAGGATCATTTGTCTACGGGTAATTTGGATTTTGAGCAGTTCCGGGTTTTCCTGGAAAAAGCCTGTGGCATTTTGCTAGGTGAGAACAAGCAGTACCTTGTTTCCAGCCGTCTCAACAAGCTGATGGAACAGCAAGGTATCAAGTCGTTGGGTGAGCTGATTCAGCGCATCCAGAGCCAGCCCCGCAGCGGGTTGCGCGAGCAGGTGGTCGATGCAATGACCACCAACGAAACCCTGTGGTTTCGCGATACCTACCCCTTTGAAGTGCTGAAGAACAAAGTCCTGCCTGAGCTGACCAAGGCTAATCCGGGTCAACGTTTACGTATCTGGTCGGCGGCGTGCTCTTCGGGGCAAGAGCCGTTTTCGCTGTCAATGGCCATTGATGAATACGAGCGCACCAACCTTGGGCAATTGAAGGCGGGCGTGCAGATTGTGGCCACCGACCTGTCCAGCTTGATGCTTAACACCTGCAAAACGGGCGAGTACGACAGCCTCGCGATTGGCCGTGGTTTGTCCCAGGAGCGCTTGCAACGCTACTTCGATCCGAAAGGGCCGGGGCGTTGGGTGATCAAGGCGCCGATCAAAAATCGCGTCGAGTTTCGCTCCTTCAACCTGCTGGACAGCTACGCCGGGTTGGGCAAGTTCGACATGGTGTTCTGCCGCAACGTGCTGATCTACTTCTCGGCGGAGGTCAAAAAAGACATCTTGCTGCGTATTCACAGCACGTTGAAGCCGGGGGGGTATCTGTTCCTGGGTGCATCCGAGGCATTGAACGGCTTGCCGGATCACTACCAGATGGTCCAGTGCAGTCCGGGCATCATCTATCAGGCCAAGTAAGTCGGTCTGCGCGTCATCACAACGGGAGCCCGCAAGGCTCCCGTTTTTTTTGCGCTGTAGGGACTGCCCAGGTACGAGGCCGCGATCAAGCGCGAAGCGCTTGCAAACCTGAGCACCGTGGCGTGTCTGAAGAACCAGATTGACGGGTTTTACGGCGACCTTGCCGCCGGACGCAGCCTGCGGCAGCGCCTACGCGGTTCTGCATTTGCGCTCTTGAGCGGTTATTGAGGAACAAAGCGGCAGAAAAGCGGCAGTCGGCGGTCAGTCATTGCCGCTTTTCTGGCATTGGCGCAGCTCATTCCCGCGCAAAGCCTTGAAATATGGGGGTGTGAAAACTGGCACGGCGTTTGCTCTATCCACTGCATGTAAGACCTGAACCACATTCTCAGGTCAGCCCACAAAGGTTTTCCGACATGAGCATCAGCTTCGATAAAGCGCTCGGTATCCATGAGCAAGCCCTTGGCTTTCGCGCACAGCGCGCCGAAGTCCTGGCGAACAACATCGCCAACGCCGATACCCCGAACTACAAGGCTCGGGACTTGGATTTTGCCTCTGTGCTTGCCGCACAGAGTGACAAAAACAAGAACGGCAGCTTTGCCTTGAACATGACCAACAGCCGCCATATCGAAGCTCAGGGCCTGAGCAGTGGCGAGGAGTCATTGTTGTACCGCACGCCCATGCAGCCCTCTATCGACCAGAACACGGTGGATGCTCAGCTCGAACAATCGAACTACGCAGAGAATGCGGTCAACTTCCAGGCCAGCTTCACGCTGCTCAACAGCAAATTCAAAGGGCTGGTATCAGCCCTGCGCGGAGAGTAATCCATGTCTCTAGCCAGTGTTTTCAATATTGCCGGTAGCGGCATGAGTGCTCAGACCACTCGACTGAACACCGTCGCCAGTAACATCGCCAACGCCGAGACCGTTTCGTCGAGCATCGACCAAACCTACCGCGCCCGTCACCCAGTGTTCGCCACCATGTTTCAGGGCGCGCAAAGCGGTAACGGCGGTTCGCTGTTCCAGAATCAGGACGCAGCCGGGCAGGGCGTACAAGTGCTGGGCGTGGTCGAAGACCAAAGCAACCTCGACGCCCGCTACGAGCCGAACCATCCTTCTGCCGACGCCAAAGGGTATGTGTACTACCCCAACGTCAACGTGGTTGAAGAAATGGCTGACATGATTTCCGCCAGTCGTTCGTTCCAGACCAACGCCGAAATGATGAACACCGCCAAAACCATGATGCAGAAGGTCCTGACCCTGGGTCAGTGATAAGGAACGACGCAAATGAGTGTGACCGATTCCGTCAGCAACAAAACCCTCAATCAGGTGCTGGCCAACTCTGCCCAGGCCAAAGCCACGGACACCAGTCTGGCGGCGGCGTCCAAGGCGGTTGCAGGCAATGATAAAGCCCTGGGCAAGGATGCGTTCTTGCAATTGCTGGTCACCCAGCTGAAAAACCAGAACCCGCTGGACCCGCAAGACAACACCGCGTTCGTCGCGCAGTTGGCGCAGTTCAGCAGCCTGGAAGGCATCACCACTCTCAATGACTCGGTGAACTCCATCACCGGCGGCTTGCAGTCCTCGCAAGCCTTGCAGGCGTCGTCGCTGGTGGGCCGTTCGGTGATCGTGCAAACCGGTGAAGCGTTGGTCGATACCGCCAGCGAAAAACCGTTCAACGGCACGGTCGTGGTGAAAGAGGCGGACACCAAGCCGACTATCACCATCACCGATGCAGACGGCGAACTGGTCAGAACCATCCAGATGCCTGCACAGAAAGCCGGCAATGTCGACTTCACCTGGGACGGCAAAAATGATGACGGTGAGCTGATGCCTAAAGGCAATTACACCTTCACCGCATCGTCTAAAACCGACACCACCACCACGGCGCTCACCACCTACCTGCCTGCCACAGTCAACAGCGTGACACTGAGCAAAACCGGCGGTGAAATCATGCTCAATCTCGCAGGCCTGGGCAGCATTGGCATGTCCAAAGTCCAGACCATTGGCCTCTAAGCCGACCCATACGCCTCAAGGAGTGAAACATGTCTTTTAATATCGGCCTTAGCGGCCTCTATGCGGCCAACAAACAACTCGACGTTACCGGCAACAACATTGCCAACGTTGCCACCAGCGGTTTCAAAGCATCGCGCGCCGAGTTCTCGGATATTTACTCGGCGAGCAAGCTGGGCGTCGGCAGCAAGACCATCGGCAGCGGTGTGAACCTGGCCAACGTCTCGCAGAACTTTGCCCAAGGTTCGATCAACAACACCGGCAACCTGCTGGACATGGGCATTCAGGGCAGCGGCTTTTTCGTGCTGAGCGAAAACGGCTCGCTGAGCTACACCCGTGCCGGTACGTTCAAGGCCGATAAAGATGGCTTCGTCACCAGCACTGATGGCAGCGCGCGGTTGCAGGGTTACGGCGTTGACGCCAACGGCAAAATCATCAATGGCGTGCTGACGGACCTGCGTATCGACACCTCGAACCTGGCGCCCAAGGCGAGCGGCTCGGTGGACTCGACCATCAACCTGAACTCGACCAGCGATGTGATCGACCAGGTGAAAAACCCGTTCGACCCTTCAAAGCTTGAAACCTACAGCAAAAAATTCAGCACCACTGTTTACGATACCCAGGGCAACCCGCACCCGATGGATCAGTACATGGTGAAAACCGATTCCAACACCTGGAAAACCTACACCCTGATCGATGGCCGCAACCCGGACGGCAGCCCGGTCACGGGTAAAGATGCCGAGGCCCCGGTCGCCTCGACCATGGTCTTCGACTCGGCAGGCGCGCTGACTAGCGTCACCACACCCGACCCGGACCCGACCAAGCCAGACATCATCAGCAGCACCCTGACGGTGGGTAACTGGATGCCAGGTGCCGAGGTTAACGGTAAGTGGGTGTCCAACGGTGCCGCTTCCAAAGATGGCGGTATTGCCATCAACATGGCCAAAACCACCCAGTACAACACCGATACCTCGCGTAACCCGCCGACCCAGGACGGTTATGCCACTGGCCAGATCACCAACCTGACCATCGACGGTTCGGGCGTGATGTTTGCCAACTTCAGCAACAACCAGAGCCGTGCCATTGGCCAGATCTCGCTCGCCAGCTTCACCAACGAGCAAGGTTTGCAGCCTATCGGCGGTACAGCCTGGAAAGAAACCTTCGCCTCGGGTCAGGCCGGTTACGATGCACCGCAAATTGGCAGCCTGGGCGCCATCAAGTCCAACTCGCTGGAAGACTCCAACGTCAACCTGACCAACGAGCTGGTTGACCTGATCAAAGCGCAGAGTAACTACCAGGCCAACGCCAAAACCATCTCCACCCAGAGCACCATCATGCAGACCATCATTCAGATGACCTGATGCCCTGGCGCTCCACACAAAACCCCTCAAAAGAGGGGTTTTTTTGTGTGTCTTAAATACACATGCTGTCCCGTCGCGACTGTTCAAAAACTGACATGGTTGGAATAGGAACCCCCGCGTAACTGCTCGCCACTGATTGAGTTGGAGCCTGATGGCTCACCAATCTAGGGAGGGCAGGATATGAATGTTTCTGGAATACACAGGCCGAGTGCCGGGTACGCTGCGGATTACCCGAGGGCAGATCTGGCAGTCAAGTCAGACCCGGTGGAGCCTGAGGCCAATGCCGCTTCAGTGAAAAAGTTGCTCGACGAGTTGTTTGAGGTCACCAACACGCCCAAAGATCACAAGGTTAAAGAGCTGACGGAGAAACTGGAGGCGCTTCGAACAAGGCTCGGGGATGAAAAATTTAAAGAAATCCTTGATCTGTTGCGCCAGCAAGCAGAAGCCTCGGCAGAGTTTCTGGAGTTTCTACGCAAATTGACCAAGTCCATGTTTGGGGATGACTATGTCCCGTCGCCAGGCCCAAGTCCAAGTCCAAGTCCAAGTCCAAGCCCAAGCCCAGGCCCAAGCCCAGGTCCAAGCCCAGGTCCAAGCCCAGGTCCAAGCCCAGGTCCAGGCCCAGGCATTAACCCGTCTCCGATAGGTCCGGGCGACAGGATGAGCAATAAGCCGACCACTTCGGGCGCCCAGTTCTTCAACTACAAGCCGGATCGCAGCGATCCAGGAAAGCAGCCGACCAATATCTGGAGTGGGTTCAGCCAAGGTCCGGACGGTAACTGCGTCACGGTTTCTGCTATCAAGGTAGCCATGATGGCGGCCGGGCAGAAGCCCACGGATATTTTTAGCGCTGTGAAAGAAACCGCGAATGGTTTCGATGTGACCATGCGCGATGGATTCAGGCTGCAATTGAGCAAGGATGAGTTGAGGGTGGCTGCCAGAGAGGCTCGCTTCAAGGGGGATGATCCGAAGATGATTACGGATGCGAATTTCCTGTATGCCGCCAGCGTCAAGCGTGCGCAAATTGAGGGTAATGACGGCAAGCGCAATATGACATTCGAGGGGGCGGCCGCCAGCCTTAATGACGGTGAACATGGCGATGAGGGGCTACAGCGTCTTGGGTTGAAGAACTACACCCGCAGAACCTCAGCCTCGGATTTGGCGGGTGGGCAGTTGGGCTTCGTCAATCGCGATGGCCATTCAATGGCGGTGATTGGTGGACTGGAAGAGCGGTGGGGCACACGGGGCGGGAGGCCACCTTCGCATAGCGATGCTTATGCTCTGGATATAGCGAGTTTGCGCCGTGACACGCTTAAGGTCGCCTGATTCGCGGTATTTTTTGAGGTAAAAGAAAACCCCCGACAAGCCAGAGGCTTGTCGGGGGTTTTATGTAAGCGCCGTGAGGCGCTTACGGTTCAGCTTATTGGCACGCTTCGCAATCCGGCTCGTCAATCGCGCAAGCTTTTGGCACTGGGGCCGGGCCCGCTGGCGCAGCCGCGACGTCTTCGCTGTTGTTGCCGTTCGATACAGCGTTGAGCTTGCCGGTGTTGACCGTCGACTTCTCGGTGCTGGTCGCGGCCAGTGCACGGAGGTAGTAGGTGGTTTTCAGCCCACGGTACCAAGCCATGCGGTAGGTCACGTCCAGTTTCTTGCCCGAAGCGCCCGCGATGTACAGGTTCAGCGACTGAGCCTGGTCGATCCACTTTTGACGACGGCTGGCCGCGTCGACGATCCATTTGGTGTCCACTTCAAATGCAGTCGCATACAGCTCTTTAAGCTCTTGCGGGATGCGTTCGATTTGCTGCACCGAACCGTCGTAGTACTTCAGGTCGTTGATCATGACCGAGTCCCACAGGCCGCGCGCCTTGAGGTCGCGAACCAGGTAGGGGTTGATCACGGTGAATTCGCCCGACAGGTTCGATTTCACATACAGGTTTTGATAGGTCGGTTCGATCGACTGCGACACGCCGGTAATGTTGGCGATGGTGGCGGTCGGTGCGATGGCCATGATGTTGGAGTTACGAATGCCGTTCTGTACACGGGCGCGAACCGGTGCCCAGTCCAGGGATTCGTTCAGGTCAACGTCAATGTACTTCTGACCGCGCTGCTCGATCAGGATCTGTTGCGAATCCAGTGGCAGGATGCCTTTGGACCACAGCGAACCCTGGAACGTCTCGTAGGCGCCACGCTCGTCAGCCAGGTCGCACGACGCCTGAATGGCGAAGTAGCTGACGGCTTCCATCGACTTGTCGGCAAACTCGACAGCCGCTTGGGAGGCATACGGAATGTGTTGCAGGTACAGCGCGTCCTGGAAGCCCATGATCCCCAGGCCGACCGGGCGGTGCTTGAAGTTCGAGTTACGCGCTTGCGGCACCGAGTAGTAGTTGATGTCGATCACGTTGTCGAGCATGCGCACGGCCACGTCGATGGTGCGCTTGAGCTTGGCGGTGTCCAGCTTGCCGTCCTTGATATGGTTCGGCAGGTTGATCGAACCCAGGTTGCAAACAGCGATCTCGTCCTTGTTGGTGTTCAAGGTGATCTCGGTGCACAGGTTCGAGCTGTGAACCACGCCCACGTGCTGCTGCGGGCTGCGCAGGTTGCACGGGTCTTTGAAGGTCAGCCACGGGTGGCCGGTTTCAAACAGCATGGACAGCATTTTGCGCCACAGGTCTTTGGCCTGAATGGTCTTGAACAGCTTGATCTTGCCAGGGTACTGAGACAGTGCTTCGTAGTACTCGTAACGCTCTTCGAAGGCTTTACCGGTCAGGTCGTGCAGGTCCGGTACTTCGGAGGGCGAGAACAGGGTCCACGGGCCGTCATCGAAGACGCGCTTCATGAACAGGTCAGGGATCCAGTTGGCGGTGTTCATGTCGTGGGTGCGACGACGGTCATCACCGGTGTTCTTGCGCAGCTCGATGAACTCTTCGATGTCCATGTGCCAGGTTTCAAGGTAAGCGCACACGGCGCCTTTACGCTTGCCACCCTGGTTAACGGCAACGGCGGTGTCGTTCACCACTTTGAGGAACGGCACAACACCCTGGGATTTGCCGTTGGTGCC
Organism: Pseudomonas sp. TWR3-1-1; assembly: GCF_049896545.1. NCBI lineage: Bacteria > Pseudomonadati > Pseudomonadota > Gammaproteobacteria > Pseudomonadales > Pseudomonadaceae > Pseudomonas > Pseudomonas sp. TWR3-1-1. The sequence goes on along the minus strand of NZ_JAFCUO010000003.1, from coordinate 179,636 downwards.
TTTGATCCACGAACCCAGCGCACGGACTGGCGTCCAGTCGTTGCCCAGGCCACCGGCGAATTTGGACAGCATGGCGTTGTCGTGGATCGCGTGGTAGATGCCTGACAGGTCATCCGGCACGGTGGTCAGGTAGCAGCTCGACAGTTGTGGACGCTGAGTACCGGCGTTGAACAGTGTCGGCGTCGAAGACATGTAGTCGAAGGACGACAGCAAGTTGTAGAACTCGATGGCGCGGTCTTCTTTTTGCTTCTCTTCGATCGCAAGGCCCATGGCCACGCGCATGAAGAAGATTTGTGGCAGTTCGAAACGCACGCCATCCTTGTGGATGAAGTAGCGGTCGTACAGGGTTTGCAGGCCCAGGTAGGTGAACTGCTGATCGCGCTCGTGGTTGATCGCCTGGCCCAGTTTCTCCAGGTCGAAGGTCGCCAGAATCGGGTTCAGCAGGTCGAACTCAATACCCTTGGCGATGTAGGCAGGCAGGGCCTTGGCGTACAGGTCAGCCATTTCGTGGTGAGTGGCGCTTTCGGCCACTTGCAGGAAGCTCAAGCCTTCGGCACGCAAGGTGTCCATCAGCAGGCGAGCAGTCACGAACGAGTAGTTAGGCTCGCGCTCAACCAGGGTACGGGCCGTCATCACCAGGGCGGTGTTGACGTCGCTCAGGGCCACGCCGTCGTACAGGTTTTTCAGGGTTTCGCGCTGGATCAGGTCGCCATCGACTTCTTCCAGGCCTTCGCAGGCTTCGGTAACGATGGTGTTCAGGCGGCCCATGTCGAGCGGTGCAAAGGTGCCGTCGGCGCGCGTGATGCGGATCGAGGGGTGAGCCACAACAGCGTCGTCGGCAGGTGCGCGCGTGGCACGTTCTTTGGAACGGGCATCGCGGTAGATCACATAGTCACGGGCTACTTTCTGCTCGCCGGCGCGCATCAGGGCCAGTTCAACCTGGTCCTGGATTTCTTCGATGTGGATGGTGCCACCCGATGGCATGCGGCGCTTGAAAGTCGCAGTGACTTGTTCGGTCAAGCGGGCAACGGTGTCGTGGATGCGCGACGAAGCGGCGGCATTGCCGCCTTCAACTGCAAGAAACGCTTTGGTGATGGCGACGGTGATCTTGTCATCGGTGTAAGGAACCACGGTCCCGTTACGTTTGATCACGCGCAATTGGCCTGGCGCGGTCGCAGATAGATCCAGATTTGAATCAGAACCCTGCGAGTTCTCGCGAGTTGTGTCGGTTTGCATGGGTGTCTCCACGTTCTCTATGTTTATTTGGGCGCCTCAAAAAGGTGCCCACCGTTGCGTCCTGAAGCACTACAACCGGTGATTAACCGGGCATACCAACCTCGGGACGTACAGAAAGGGGTGTATTTGGCCGCTTCCTTGCCGAAGTTTTGGGTTTGCGCGTACCGCCTCAAACCTTATTCCTGGTGGGTGACAGTTAGGTACTGCAACACCCGGGCCGCATTCCGGCATCAGCCAAAAAACGGTTGCCATCCGCATGAGCGGTTTGGGCTTTGAAAACTGCGTTTGGTTCAACCCGACAGGCGCGAGAAAAGGGCTTGAAATTCTCGACTGAGTTGTGTTGGGTTTTTGCCCTAAAACCCTACATGTAGGGTCTTTTGGCGGAATTGATACAAGATATGCGTTTTGCGGGTCTCGTGCAATGCACTTCCTGTGGATAACTCTGTGTGTAAATTGTGTATGAAACGCAAAAAATCCATGTAGGCCGCATGGCACCGGCATTACACCGTTTGTCACTGGTTTTTGCGGGATCGTATCGGCGGTCTGAATTTTGAGGGCGCGAACCCTACCACAAAAAACAGCGCTGTCCGAACGCATTTTTGGGCGGGTGCAAAGATAGAAAAGGTCAAGCGCAGATTGGCATCAAGAAGTGCCGGGAAGACCGTTCAAAGCCTTCCCGGCTGTTACGCGAAATTAGAGCAATTGGAAGCTCTTTTGCTGGACGTTTTGTGAATCAAGCCCTAGTTGCACGTTGAACTCACCGGGTTCGGCGGCGTATTTCAACTGTGCGTTGTAAAACTTCAGGGCGTCTTCGTCGATGCTGAACTGCACGACTTTCTCTTCGCCGGGCTTAAGCATCAGCTTGTGGAAGTTTTTCAGCTCTTTGACGGGGCGGCTCATCGACGCACTCACGTCTTGTATATAAAGCTGCACCACGGTCTCACCTGCACGCTGGCCGGTGTTTTTCACCGTCACGCTGGCCGTCAGGGCTGCACCCGGCTTGAGGGTCTCGCTGGAGAGGCGCACATCTGACAGGCTGAAGTCGGTGTAGCTCAGGCCATAACCGAACGGGTAAAGCGGGGTGTTGGGTTCGTCAAAGTACTGCGAGGTGTAGTTGCCAGGTTTGCCTGGGGTGTAGGGGCGACCAATGCGCAGATGGCTGTAGTAGCTCGGAATCTGACCTACCGAGCGCGGGAATGTGATCGGCAGTTTGCCCGACGGGTTGTAGTCGCCAAACAGCACGTCGGCGATGGCATTGCCGCCTTCAGTGCCGGTGTACCAGGTTTCCAGTACCGCGTCGGCCTGTTGTATCTGTTGATCAATGGACAACGGCCGGCCATTCATCAGCACCAGTACCAGCGGCTTGCCAGTAGCTTTAAGGGCGCTGATCAAGGCCCGCTGCGGGGCTGGCAAGTCGAGGTCGGTGCGGCTGGCGGCTTCATGGGACATGCCGCGAGCTTCGCCCACCACGGCGACCACGATATCGGCCTGTTGCGCCGCTTTGACGGCTTCATCGAGCATGACTTGCGCCGGGCGCGGGTCATTGGTCACATCGAGCATATTGGGGTTGGAATGATTGAGGTAGTCGACCACCGTCTGATCATCCGTCACATTGGCGCCCCGGGCGTAGGTCAGCGTGGCCTGTTTACCCATGGCATTGCGCAACCCTTCACGTACAGTCACTGATTGCGCGGGTACACCGGCGCCCGACCAACTGCCGAGCATGTCGATCTTCGAATCGGCCAGCGGCCCGATCAGCGCGATGCGCGCCTGTTTGTTCAAGGGCAGGGTATGGGACTCATTCTTGAGCAGCACCTGACTTTTTCGCGCTACGTCACGGGCTTCGGCCCGGTGCAGGCGGCTTTCAGCGTTGACATCGGCCGGGTCGTCTTCAGCCTTGCCTATGCGCAGGTAGGGGTTATTAAACAGTCCCATGTCGTATTTGGCGCCAAGCACCTCGCGTACGGCGTTATCCAGATCGCTCTGCGCTACTTTTCCGGACTTGACCAAGCCTGGCAGTTCTTTGCCATACACCAGGTCATTCATGCTCATGTCGACACCCGCTTTGATCGCCAGCGTGGCAGCTTCACGCTCGTCTTTGGCCACCCCGTGCTTGATCAGCTCAAGAATCGCGCCATGATCACTGACAGCCACCCCTTTGAAGCCCCATTCCTTACGCAATAAGTCCTGCATAAGCCACATGTTGGAGGTGGCCGGTACCCCGTTGATCGAGTTCAGCGCCACCATCACGCTTCCAGCCCCAGCCTCAATAGCCGCGTGGTAGGGCGGTAGGTAATCCTGAAACATGCGGGTAGGACTCATGTCGACGATGTTGTAGTCCCGTCCACCTTCCACGGCGCCATAAAGCGCGAAGTGTTTGACGCTGGCCATGATGTTGCCGGGCAGGGCGGGAGACACGCCTTGATAGGCCTGCACCATGACCTTGGCAATGCGCGAAACCAGATAGGTGTCTTCGCCAAAACCTTCCGAGGTCCGACCCCAGCGAGGATCGCGAGCGATATCGACCATCGGCGAAAACGTCAGGTCGAGGCTATCGGCGCTGGCTTCCTTGGCCGAAATCCGGCCACTCAGGGCGATGGCGTCCATATCCCAGCTGGAGGCCAGTGCCAGACTGATCGGGAAAATGGTGCGATGCCCGTGAATCACGTCATAGGCAAAGAACATGGGGATTTTCAAACGGCTGCGCATGGCGGCGTCTTGCATCGGACGGTTTTCGGGACGCGTCACCGAGTTAAACGTGCCGCCGATGCGGCCTGCGGCGATTTCCTTGCGAATCAATTCGCGGGGCATGTCGGTTGCAATGCTGATGAGACGCAACTGCCCGACCTTTTCGTCGAGGGTCATTTGTTTGAGCAGGTCGGCGACAAACACCTCCTTAGGAGGCAGCGGGGCCGTAGGCGTTTGGGCCCAGACGGCGTGGCTGGTCAGGCTAATCGCGATCGCCAGCAAACACATTTTGGTCATGAAATTCTTCTGCGCGCCGTTCACTCACACCACGTAAACCGGTGGCTTGGGAACGATATTGTTCTGGGAGGGGTGTTTAGTCTGTTTATGGTAGAGATTTGCCCTATCTTTATAGGGGAATATTCCTACATCTTGCGCAGTCTTTTAGCTGATTCGTCCCCAGCAATCCAGTGTTGCCAGGAGATATTCAGGGCGCAGTGGGAGTTTTTAGCGCGAGGGTGGTGTCTATGAACGCAATGCAATCATTTCGGAGCGTCACGAGCATGGGAATACAAAGCGTTAGAGCCTTGGGCTGGAAAGTCATCGCACTGCTGGCGCTGAGCAGCGTATTGGCCGGGTGCGGCATCAACACCATACCCACCCTGGATGAGCAGGTGAAAGCGGCCTGGTCACAAGTGCAGAACCAGTACCAGCGTCGTTCTGACTTGATCCCCAACCTGGTCGAAACCGTCAAGGGCGCGGCCAAACAGGAGCAGGCAACGCTTACCGCTGTGATTGAGGCGCGGGCCAAGGCCACGTCTATTCAGGTAGACGCCAGCACCCTGAACAACCCGGAAAAACTCAAGCAGTTCCAGGACGCGCAAAATCAACTGACAGGTGCCTTGAGCCGTTTGATGGTGGTGTCGGAACGTTACCCGGACCTCAAGTCCAACCAGAACTTCCTCTCGTTGCAATCGCAACTTGAAGGCACGGAAAACCGCATCAGCGTGGCCCGTCGCGACTTTATTCTTGCGGTAGAGCGCTACAACACTGAAATCCGCACCTTCCCGGGCCGTCTGTGGCATGCCGTGATGTACAGCGACTTGCCGATCCGCCCAACCTTCGAAGCCACCACGCCGGACGCCGACAAAGCGCCTGAAGTGAAGTTTTAAGACGCCTGGCCAATACGCGAGCCCCGTAGCAGCTGCCGAGCAACGAAGACTGCGTTCCTCGGCAACTGCTACGGGTACGTCTCCCCCCTTCAATCAGCGTGGTGCAGATGCGTATATCAAGACTGGGGTCAGGCCTGCTGCTGTGGCTATTTATAGCCACGGCCCAGGCGCTGACATTTCCCGCACTCAACGGACGGGTAGTGGACGACGGGCAAATGCTCGATCCCGCCACGCGTCAGCAATTGACGCAATCGCTTGAAGCCCACGAAAAAGCCACCGGCGAGCAGGTGGTGGTAGTGACCGTGCCTGATTTGCAAGGCACCCCCATTGAAGACTTCGGCTACCAATTGGGGCGCACCTGGGGCATCGGTCAAAAGGACAAAAACAACGGTGCCTTGCTGATCGTTGCCCGTGACGACCGCACATTGCGCATCGAGGTCGGTTATGGGCTGGAAGACCGCCTCACCGACGCGCAATCGTCGGTAATCATCAATCAAGTCATCACGCCTGCCTTTAAAGCGGGCCACTTCAGCCAGGGCATCAGCGACGGTGTTGCAGCGATCCTTCAGGTGTTGGGCGGCGATCCATTGGCCGAACCGGCCTACGCCAGCGGGCAGGGCGATGGCAATGACTTGCTGGCCGAACATCCCTTTGTCGTACTGCTGTTATTCGTCCTGTTTGTCATAGTGGTTGCCGCGTGCCAGTTCTACGGCATCTGCAACTCGGGCGGCGGGGGCAGTTCACGCTCCGGCGGTTTTGGCGGGGGCGGTTTTGGCGGTGGCGCAGGAGGCGGCGGCTTTAGTGGCGGCGGTGGCAGCTTTGGCGGCGGTGGTGCCTCGGGCGGCTGGTAATTCAATTTTCAGGCGAGCATAAACACTCATGGCTTTACTCACACACGCGCAACAACGGCAGGTCGAAGAAGCGGTCACCCGCGCCGAGCAACACACAGACGCCGAAATTGTCACCGTGTTAGCCCCGCGCGCGGACGACTACAGTTATATCCCGCTGCTCTGGGCCAGCTTGATCGCCTTGCTGGTGCCCGCATTGGCGCACTTTTTTATCGGCGGCATTCAGATCTATTCGCTGCTCATGCTGCAATGGGCCAGCTTTGTCTTCCTCAGCCTGATCTTTCGCATCCCGGCGATTACCACCCGCTTGATCCCGCCCCGTGTGCGGCATTGGCGGGCCAGCAATCTGGCGCGGCGCCAGTTTCTGGAGCAAAAGCTGCATCACACCCAAGACCGTACCGGTGTGCTGATCTTTGTCAGCGAAGCCGAGCGTTACGTTGAAATTCTGGTGGATGAAGGCATTTCTCGCCATCTGGATAACAGCGACTGGGGCAGCATCGTCAGTGATTTCACGCGTCGGGTGGGTCTGGGTCATACCGCCGAAGGTTTTATTGCCTGCATTGAGGCCAGCGCTGAGTTGCTGGCGCAACACATCCCCAAAACCCAACCGCGTAATCAATTGCCGAATCGGTTGGTGATGTTGTAATCGTTTTCTTTGTGGTCTTGATACTTCTGATACTTCGCTAAGAAGTATCAGGCTTTTGTAATATTCTCTTTGTGGTTTTATTCTTGTATCTCCGTAAGTAAGTTCTTGCGAGTCTGCAATATAAGTTCCCGCTATTTATAGTTCTCTTTGTTGTGGAAAACTGTGTTGTCATTTTTTTGAATGATGGCTAGGTTGTATTGTGTCTGGGTGTTTTTTTGATGTGCTCTGAGGTTGATAAAAGATGGAGGAAGGGGATGAAGCTTACATCTAGGGAGAAAGAGGTGCTTGATTTGCTTATGGATGGGCGCACAAATAAGGCGATAGCACAACAGTTGCTGATTAGTGATTTTACGGTTCGGGATCATGTGTCGTCATTGTTGTCAAAGCATGGTGTGGGAAATCGTATGGCGCTAATGGTGGTGGTTAGTCGTTTGGGTGACAACGCCCGAAAATTAACGAAACCCCTACGGATGTAGGGTTGCTGTATCAATATTGAGGGTTTAGTTTTAAGTCAATCGCGCAAGAGGCAGAAATGAAGAAGTCACCTTTTTATATACCGCCTGGTTATGTGGCGACTCCCATGGATTTAGTGGTGGTGGTCTTTTTTTGTCTACTGATGTTCGGCGTTGGTGTGATGATGTGGAATGAACGGGTGGAAGTACCCGCGGTGCCTAAAAGCATGGTGCTGCGCAGCGCTTATGTTACCCATGCTTTGGGTAGGTCAAAATCATCAGTGTATTTGTATTTTAATGTGGGGCGAGGCGAGAGTGATTATAAGTACAGGATTGAATTTCCCAGTTATGAGGTCGGTTTATTGGATGTTCGAAAGCATAAAAAATTGTGGGTGGCTGTAGACGCTGACAGCGATAATACATTTGTTTGGGCGGTCTATGATGAAGAGTTTCTACTGATGATGAGCCGTCAGCAGATAGCGCGGTGGACGAGGGATAATAATATTGTGAGTTATATTATGGTTGCTTACTCAAGTTTGGCTGTAGGTTATTTTGTATTTTATATCATTAGGTGCGGTGTTTTTAATCGATATTGCCAGAGGAAGGTATGCAGTGAGGATAGAGAAGATTGACGAATCAATTTATGTGATTGATGATTTTTTGACAGAGGCTGAAGAGAGTGAAATCAATATTCAGCTCAAAGGAGAGGTGTGGCGGTATAACTGGCCAAATTATGAGGCTTTACCCTTTGTCAGACCCTGCTGGCACGTTTTTATAGCCGGCAAAGGGCGCCCGCTTGGCCAGTCAAGTCTTGATGAATTGAGGGGCAACCAGGCTTGGGGTTTTTGGACGGGGATGTGGGAACGATTTTTAGTATTAAACGAATTATGAAGTCGGCCGGAGATTTCTTTGGCAATAATCCTTCCGATAACTACCTCGATTATAGGTGTGCTCCGGATATGAAGATTGTTGATCGTAATACCCTGAGGCTGGCGTATGCCAATATGATGTTGTCCTGTAATTGGATATCGGCGACGGGTGAGTTGCAGCCTTTTTCAACGGTTGCCCCCGATCTTGGCAACGGAATAGGTGGTGGTTTTATCGGCGGTACATATACACCGTCCAGGCCTGTAATTCCGTCGCCACCGCCTCCCCCTCATAATGTAGGCAATGTAGGTATCAGTATTATTGTGGGTGGCAACACCTATGATGCAGGGGATGAATATGGATGTTGCACAGGCAGCAGTGACGGTTATATATAATTATTTTCATGGTTGACTTGTTTGTCGACGTAATAACGAGTTAAGGCACCCAATTTAGGTTGTTCGAATGACCGTTTATGCATGCCGGCCGGCGGCATTTTCAGGGTTTTATCCATGTCAATTTCATGTGGTTGGTTACGCCACTGAGTCTTTGCAATGCCAGGAAGGGGGGCATCCGAACCCCACGAAGACTGCGCAGCAAAATTACCCCGTGCCCTGTGCCGCCAACCCGCCTAAAATACCCGCCATTGTTTTCTGATTTCCCCTCCTGCACCCCCCGAGGCACCTTTTTCAATGTCAGTGACTGCTACCACCGCCGCGTCTGCGCCGGATCATCGTGCGCAATTTTTGAACCTGCTGGAAACCGGGCTGGCTCAAAACTCCTTCATCAAGCTGGTGCTGGCCAAGTACGTCGGCCCGGACGCCGAGTTGCAGCGGGTCATCATCAAGCAGGTCACGGTCAAGGATCAGCCTTGCCTGTCGTTTGTGTACCGCTATAAGACCCGCGATATCACCAAGAACTTCCCCCTTGATGAGGCCGTGACGACCATTGCCGGGTTGCTGCCTGAAGCGTTCAAAAATGCGCATCTATTGACCCTCACTGACGAAGTGCAACTGGAGTACAGCAAAAAGGGCAAAAGCTCGCTGTTCAAGGGTAAAAGTCAGCAGGCCCGTGAACTGCCTTCGGCTGAGCACAATCGCGAGAAGAACCGTTTTCTGGATTTGACCCGCCCCTTTCTTGCCGATCTTGGGGTGACCAACAAGCAGCAAGAGCTGATCCCGGCGATGTCGCGCAAGTGGAAGCAGATCAACAAGTTCATCGAAGTGTTTTCCCACGCGCTGAGCAGTTCGCCGCTTGCGCTAGACCAGCCCATCAAAGTGGCTGACTTCGGCTCGGGCAAGGGCTATCTGACGTTTGCCATTCACGATTACTTGCGTCACAGCCTGCAAGCCGAAGGCGTGGTCACCGGCGTTGAGCTGCGTGAAGACATGGTCACGCTGTGCAATAACGCCGCGCAGCGTCTGGAGCATCCGGGCCTGAGCTTTCAGCACGGTGACGTGCGCAGTTTTGCGCCCACTCCGATTGACGTGATGATCGCCTTGCATGCTTGTGACATTGCCACTGACTACGCGATTCACATGGGCATCCGCTCGGGCGCCGCGATCATCATGTGCTCGCCGTGCTGCCATAAGCAGATCCGCCTGCAAATCCAGAGCCCGGCGCTGCTCAAGCCGATGCTGCAATACGGCCTGCATTTGGGCCAACAGGCCGAAATGGTCACCGACAGCCTGCGTGCGCTGTTCCTTGAAGCCTGTGGTTATGAAACCAAAGTGTTCGAGTTCATCTCGCTGGAGCACACCAACAAAAACAAAATGATCCTTGCGGTCAAGCGCGCCGAACCGGTTGATAACGCCCAGTTGCGGGTGAAAATCCAGGAATTGAAGGCGTTCTACAGCATTCAGGAGCATTGCCTGGAAACCCTGCTGCAAGCGGACGGGTTGCTGAAGTAAATCGGTGTAGTACCGGGTTATTACCCGTGTAGGTACTGTGCGGCTACTCTTGCAGGTGTTAACGAGTCTCCAGCACAGCGCCTACCGGCGCCTGCTGGGTATGCACTCCAAGCCTTCACTCACAGGAGTACGCAGCATGGCGGCGAAAAAGATTTTGATGCTGGTGGGCGATTACGTCGAAGACTACGAAGTGATGGTGCCGTTTCAGGCGCTATTGATGATCGGCCATCAGGTGCATGCGGTCTGTCCGGGTAAAAAATCGGGGCAGACAGTGCGTACCGCGATTCATGACTTTGAAGGCGATCAGACCTACAGCGAGAAACCGGGCCATCTGTTTGCCCTGAACTTTGATTTCGACGCAGTCAACGCCCGCGATTACGACGCACTGCTCGTGCCCGGTGGTCGTGCGCCGGAATACCTGCGCTTGAACGAAAAGGTTCTGCAGTGGGTACGTGACTTCGACAAGGCGGGCAAACCGATTGCCGCGGTCTGTCATGGTGCGCAATTGCTGGCCGCGGCCGGCATCCTGGCAGGCCGTGAGTGCAGTGCATACCCCGCATGTGCCCCGGAAGTGCGTTTGGCGGGCGGTACTTTTATTGATATCGACGTGAACCAGGCCCATGTGCAGGGCAATCTGGTGACAGCTCCCGCGTGGCCAGCGCATCCGGCCTGGCTGAGCGCTTTTCTGGGTCTGCTGGGGACTTCTATTTCCTTGTAAGGCGAGGGTGTGACCATGTGTGAGCTGTACGTTAAAGCCGACCCGATTCTGTACGAATCACGCTCGCGCTCACTGCGTATTTGCGGCGTGGTCACCACGTTGCGACTGGAAAACCAGTTTTGGGACATCCTCAGTGAGATCGCACAAGCGGATGGCATGACCACCAATCAATTGGTGGCCAAGCTCTACGAGGAAGTGATGGATTACCGCGGCGAAGTGGTCAACTTCGCCTCGTTCTTGCGCGTGAGTTGCACCCGCTATTTGAGCCAGCGCTCAGATCAGGCGCCGGGGCTGAGGGTGGTAACGCGTAACACCCGCTGATCTGGCGGAGCAAACCCGCAGGCTGCGATCTTTTGAGCTGTTAAAAAGATCGCAGCCTGCGCCAGTTCCTCTTACAGGGTGGGGTTAGAAGAACCGCGTAACGCTGATCTTGGCGTTACGCCCCTGGCTGTAGGCGTTATCGCCGCTGAGCATCGGCTGGTAACTCTTGTTAAACAGGTTGTCCACGGTGAAGTTGACCTCGGTGCCTTTAAGGTACGGCTGCTGTGGTTTCCAGTTGGCGAACAGGCCCTGCACGTTATAGCCGTCGTTGGCGTATTGGTCGTAGTAGCGATCGCCCAAGGCACTGATCGCGGTGCCGTAGTACTTGTCGCTGGGCAAACGGTCGGTCTTGCGCACGAACTCGCCTTTCCAGCCGATGCGCGCATCCCATGCCGGTATTTTGGTGCCCAGTATGGCGACCCATTTCGGGGCGGGAATGTCCCGTGCCCAGACGTTCGGTCCCCACGGGTTGGTGTAGGCGCCTTCGTGTTTACCGGTCATCCATGCGTAAGACAGCGAGCCAAAGACGTAAGTGGACTCGTAGAAGCTTTCAATTTCAAAGCCCTTGATGGTCACACTGCCAATGTTGCGGTAGTTGGGTATATTGCCCGGCCCACAGTCTTTGGACATGCTGCCGGCGGCCGTTTGGGCTGCGCACCCTACGCCGGTGGCTTTGAAAATTTCATTGTCGACGGTGTTGCGAAACAGGGTGGTGCGGATCAGTGCGTGGTCGTTGTCACCAAAGATGTGATCAAAGTTGGTGATGTTGCCTGCACGCCAACCCGTGATGACTTCGGGTTTCAAATTGAGGCTGGTCGCGGTGCGGCTACCCAGTCCTTGAAGCTCGTATTGTTCATCGATTACCGGTGCGCGCCAGGTTTTGCTGTAGTCGACAAACAAGGCGGTGTTCGGGTTTATTTTCCAGAAGCCCGACAGGCGAGGCGACCAGCCAGTGTAGGTTTTGTCGCTGTAGTCGTGACCCAGTTCCGCGTGGTTATAGAACGGTGCGTCGTTTTGCTCGCCGCGGTTGCGCACATGGTCGTAGCGCACGGACGGTGTCAGGGTGAAATCACCGTACGTGATCGCGTCTTGCAGATAGAAGCTATTGGTATCGACCTTGCCCTTGGGCATGAAGCTGGGCTGATAGTGGCCGTAGTTGTACTTCTCTACCTCATAGGTTTTACCCGGCATCCACATGTCGACATCACGCTGGTGCTTGCGAATTTGCATGCCAGTGGTCACAGCGTGATCCAGCGGGCCGCTGGCAAACAGGCTGATGTTTTCGATCTGAAGCATGTCGTCGGTGTAGCCGGTGTCCATCTTGCGACCGCCAGTGGCGGGCTGGAAATAGGCTTGAGAGCCGCGCGTGTCCGTTTGCTCAGTGTTTGAGTGCGAGTACTTGACCTCAAGATTGACCAGCGGGTTTTCGATAGGCTGGTACTTGTATTTGGCCGACCAGGTGGTGTCGATGGTCGAACGGTTGGACAAGTAACGTCTTGAGGCAACGTCGTACCCATATTTGTCGATGTTGGCCTGGCTCGGTGGCGCCGGGTAGCTGATGGCCGAGAAGGGCACCCACAGGTAATTGTTGGAGCGTGAATACGACATCCCGAGGCTATGTTCCTCATTGAAATGCAGGTTCACTTTGAGCAATTGCGCGTCCAGGTCCTGTGCGGTGTTGGGCAAGCGCTTGGGGTTGACCGGGTAGGCGTGCTTGGGGTCCGGCATGTGGCCGGCCAGCTTCATGTCATCGCCATCGCGCTTGGTGTAATACACCAGCGCATCCGCTCGGCCATCATCGGTGCGGCCATACACCGCGCCACTGTAAACCTGTTGGTGGTCGTTGCTGCTGTAGCCGTATTTGAGCATGGCGCCGGTGTCTTTGCCCTCTTCGAGCAGGTCCGGTGCATCTTTGGTTTCCATGTGCACGGAACCGGCAAAACCACCGTTGCCGGTGCGCATGTCGTGCGGGCCTTTTTCGACGACCAGCCCCTTGATCAGTTCAGGCTCGATAAAGATGGTGCCTTGCATGTAGCGTTCGAAGCCGCTTTTGGTCGCGCCATCCACGGTCATTTGTACGTCTTCGGCTTCACCCATGCCCCAGATGTTGATGGTCTGACCGCCGGGCTTGAGCGAGCCACCGAGGTTGATACCGGGCAAGGTCGCCAGCAGGCTGGGAATATTATTGGCCTGATAACGATTGATTTCAGCTTGGGTCAGGGTCGATTTTCCGACGTTGCTGGAGTCAATTTCATTACCGGTGCCAATCACGCTCAGCGCACCCAGTTGCAGGCTGTTGCTGGTGGTGGTGCCTTCCTCTTTGGGGCGGACGACAAAGGTGCGGTCGACCTGGATCAGGCTGAAATCGGTGCCGCGCAACAATTGATTGATGGCGTCTTGCGCGCTGTAGGCACCACTGAGCGCCGGGGCTTTGATGTTGCGCAACAGCTCTTCGTCAAACAGCAGCTGGATCTTGGCTTGCTGGGCCACTGCACTCAACGAACTGGCCAGCGATTGAGCGGGCAATTGCAGTTGGATCGACTCGGCGTGCGCGTGCAGGCTAAAAGCCATGCATGCGCCGAGCAAGGTCGGGCGAGTGCACAAGTGTGAGACGAAATGTGGTGCGCGAAACATGAAACCCCCCAGTGCGGCAACAAAGGCCAAAAAGACATGCGTTAGCAACGCAGACCGAAGGAAGACGCAGCACGATGAGAAAACCTCATATGCGAATGCAAAATATTCGCATATGTTTTTTTAGCGGGGTTCGATGCGTATTTTTCCGTTGTCCAGGAGCACGGTTTTCACCGGTATCAAGGCAGGCAGGGCTTTGACCAAAGCCAGCGGATCATTGACGTCGAGGTTGCCGGACACCTTGTAACGGGCGAGTGGGCCGCTGGCCAGTTCAATGACGCCGGGGCGGTAGAGGTCCAGTTCGTCGATCAGGCTGGCCAGTTCGCGTTTGCGAAAGGTCAGGTGGCCGCCGCGCCAGTCGGCAATCTCGCTGGAGGTGAGGATTTGCTCGCTCAACACGTGTCGGGCGTAGTCGTAACTGGCACGCTGGTCAGCGCTTAGCAAGGCCGAGTGTTTGGCGTCCGGCAAAAATGCCACTTGGCCGTGGGCGACGCTGACCACTAATTGCCGCGGGCTGCGGCGCACATCAAAGCCGGTGCCGACCACGCGTATCCGCGCATCGCCTGCGTGCACCACCAAGGGTTGGTCTTTATTGGCTGCCACCTCGATATAGAGCTGGCCGTGATCCAGAAAAATGTCGCGTTGATGCGCGCTGAAGTTGATGCGCAATTGTGTGTTGGCGTTGACGTACAGGGTGCTGCCATCAGGAAGTGTAAGGGTTCTGGCACCCTTGGCCTGTGTGGCAATGTGTTGCTGGTGCAGTGCAACGGGGGTGCCGAGGTTTAATGCAAACACGGCGCACAACACGGCTGCCGCAGTGGCTAATGCCAGCACTGAGCGGCGCTTGACCGGTGGCTTTACCGGGAGCACGCGCGGTTTATTCAGTTGCCTGAGTTCGCCCAAGTCACCCCATAGCGATTCAAATGCGGCATAGGCTTTGGCATGTGCGGGGATGGCGTACCAGGCACTGAATTGAGCGCGGCTTTGACGATCGGGCTGATTGCGGTTGCGCGCAAACCAATGGGCCGCCTCAGCGTCAATGCTGTCTTCGGCGCTGGCGTGAAAAGAGGTCATTTTGGCTGCTCCTTGCCGCTGTCCCGATGTAGATGTTGCTTGCAGTGCAACAAGGCAAAGGCGATGTGCTTTTCCACCATGCTTACCGAAATTCCCATGCGTTGCGCGATCTGCGCCTGACTCAAACCTTCAAAGCGGTGCAGCATAAGGGCTTCGCGGCGTCTGGGCGAGAGTTCTGCAAGCACGGCCTTAAGCTGTTCCAGGCGTTGCAGGCGCTGTGCAGCCAGCATCGGGTCATCCCTCTCATCGCTTAACGGCTCGGCGTCGTGCTCAGGCGGCTCGGCGTGAGCCGAGTGGCGCACCTGCTGACGACGCCAGTGATCGCGCAGCAGATTGCGCGCCATCTGGAACAAAAAAGCCCGTGGTTGCTCGACTTTGGCCCGGTCTTGATAGCCCAGCCATTGGGCGAAAACGTCTTGCGTCATGTCAGCTGCATCGCTGGCGTTGTCGGTGCGTTTGCGCAGGAAATGCAGAATCTGCGTATAGAACTCGCGCAAGGATTCGGCCAACGCGGGATCGTGTTTTAAGCCTGGCATGAAAATCCTTGGGGGCTCAGCGATGCAAAATAAGTTGCGAATGGTATCGAGAATTATTGCCATTTGTCTGCATGGAAATTGATCTTTCGTCATTTCATGCAGATAAATGGATAAAAGCTGGGCGCAGGCTTTACTCAGGCATGCAAAAAACCGTCAGCATTCAGGAGAAACGTCATGTCGGGTTGGTACGAGTTGGGCAAAACCAGTAATGGGCAGTTCCGGTTTGTTTTGAAAGCGGCCAATAACGAGCCGATTTTGGTGAGCGAGCAGTACACCACGCGTGAGGCGGCCAAAAACGGAATTGCTTCGGTGCAGGTCAATAGCCCACTGGATGAGCGCTATGAGAGAAAAGTGGCCAAGGACGGTAAGCCGTACTTCAACCTCAAGGCGGCCAATCACCAGATTATTGGCACCAGCGAGCAATACAGCACCGAGGCGGCACGCGAGAAGGGCATTGCCAGTGTTAAAAGCAATGGGCCGACGACGGTGATTAAAGAGCAGCCGTAAAGGCCTGTAGAGGCTCTGTTGCCAGAGTTGTCGCAACTGACGCGTAGCGCGAGGCTGTGTCCGGTCGCTTGGCAATCGGACACAGCCTTCGGTCTCTAGCGGTTTATTTCAGTTGGGTGAGTAAGCTTCCCAAGTGTTTTACCCCCGCTTCACCCAGCGCGAATACGGGCAGGCGCGGGTTGCCCGCTTCCAGACCGGTCAGGCGCAAACCGGCTTTGATGGTGGCGGGCAGGCCGCCTTTGAGGATGAATTCGAGCAGCGGCAGTTGGCGGTAAAACAGCGCCCGCGCGCTGTTCAAGTCGTTGGCCTGCACCGCTTGATACAGCGCCAGGTTCAGCGCCGGGATCAAGTTGGGCGCTGCGGTGCACCACCCTTTGGCGCCTGCCGCGAACGCTTCCAGGGCCAACGGGTTGCAGCCGTTGTAGAACGGCACCTGGCCCTCGCCCAGTTGTTGCAGACGGTGCATGCGCTGAATGTCGCCCGTACTTTCCTTGACCATGGTGACGTTTTCAACGGCATTGAAAATCCGCAGGATCAACTCCACGGACATGTCAGTGCCGCTGGTGGCTGGGTTGTTGTACAGCATGATCGGGGAGCTGATGCTGTCGCCGATGGCCTGGTAGTGGGCGAGGATTTCTGCCTCGCTGAGTTTCCAGTAAGAGGCGGGCAGCACCATGACCACGTCGGCGCCGTGCTGTTCGGCGAAACGGGCACGGCGTACGGCCTTGGCGGTGGTCAGGTCGGAGACGCTGACAATGGTCGGTACGCGTTTGGCAACGTGGGCAATGCTGAACGCGCTGACGTCATCCCATTCGGCGTCACTCAGGTAGGCGCCTTCGCCGGTGCTGCCCAGCGGCGCGATGGCGTGTACGCCGCTGTCAATCAGTCGGTCAATGGAGCGGCCCAGGGCGGGCAGGTCGAGGGTGTCGCCGTCTGCCGTGAACGGGGTGATGGTGTAGCCGATGATGCCGTGGAGGGTTGGAGTCGTCATGGTCAGTGTCCTGTCAGGTAGGGGGAGGCGGATCAGTTCAGGCAGTCGGCATGACGACGCAGGTTTTGCCGAGCATAGTAATTGAAGGCAGCGGCGTGGCGTTTTGGACGGCTGATCCAGTCATGGGCTTCGCGACCGAGTGCCGGTGTAATCGGCTTGATGGTGCCCGCCGCCATTGCCAGCAATTGCAGTTTGGCCGCGCGTTCTATCAGTTGGGCAATCACGCAGGCTTCTTCAATGCTGGCGCCGGTCGACAATTGGCCGTGGTGCGAGAGCAAAATCGCGCGTTTATCGCCCAGCGCTCCGGCGATCAGTTCGCCTTCTTCGTTCCCCACCGGTACGCCCGGCCAACCTTCCAGAAAAGCGCAGTCTTCATACAGCGGGCACAGGTCCATGTGCGATACCTCAAGCGCCACCTCGAGCATCGACAGGGCGGCCACATGCGTGGGGTGGGTGTGAATGATGCAGTTCACGTCGGGACGGGCGCGGTACACCCAGCTGTGGAAACGATTGGCCGGGTTGGGCATGCCGTGACCTTGGAGCACCTCCAGGTCTTCATTGACCAGCAGCAGGTTGCCCGCAGTAATTTCATCAAACCCCAGGCCCAATTGTTGGGTGTAGTAGGTGCCGGGTTGTGGCCCGCGGGCAGTAATTTGCCCGGCCAGGCCTGAGTCGTGACCATTTTCGAACAGGATGCGGCAGGTAAGCGCCAGCTTTTGCCGGGCAGTCCACGTATTATCCGCCAGCGTATGTTGCATCTGCGCCAGTGCTTGCTTGACCAGTTGTTCTTTGGGAAGTGCTAATGTCTTGGCCATGTCGGTGTCCTCGGTGATTGCCGGATGGGCCTGCCCCTATGGCGTGAAAGGTGATGGGGGCAGTGCGTTATGACACTTAAAAGGCTATATGACACAAAGTGTCATTGGCAAGTAAAACTCGCTACTCCTTTGATGGATTAATCGCTCTACATGTCTATCCGTTTGAAATTACTCAGAAAAAAACTTGGCGTGACCCTTGAGACGCTGGCTGAAAAATCCGGTATGACCAAGAGTTATTTATCGAAAGTCGAGCGCGGTTTGAACACCCCGTCGATTGCCGCTGCGTTGAAACTGGCCAAGGCACTCAACGTCAATGTTGAGGAGTTATTCGCCCAGGAGAATGCCGCGCTTGATGGCTACAGCCTGGTGCGCAGCGATCAGCACCGACTGCTGTCGAGCAATGAAAAGTCGCCGGGGTATGCCGTGTTGGCGCATCAGGTCAGTGAACGTAATTTGCTGCCGTTCATGATGTACCCACCCGCCGAGTTCGCCGACCCCAGCTTCAAAGAGCACGTGGGGGAAGAGTTTCTGTTCGTGCACGAGGGCGCGGTCGAAGTCGATTTCATGAATGAGCGGGTGATCTTGCAGCGTGGCGATGCGCTGCATTTCAACGCGAACAAACCTCACCGCCTGCGCTCGGTCGGTGAGGTACAAGCGCAATTGCTGGTGGTGGTGCACAGCACCGAGCAATAGCGCGAGAGGCGGTTTACTCCTCGACCGGCACTCTGTGCCGGGTTGAACCCAGTGGGTGTGTTTTTGAGTTATAGAAGCGCAATGCCACCTTTTTCTCTGCAAATAGCTGCGTGTAGTGGTTTTTCTGGAAGCGGATAAATGCTTCGCTGCGCGGATAGATCGAGATGCACAGGGTTTTCAGAGGCGCCACACGCAGGGCGTCGATCAGGTGCTGATCCTGCTCGCCCAGGCTGTGGCCGAAGATGCACAGCGTGTCTTTATGAGTCATCAGTTGCTCATGACAAAACGACAGGTAATCGCAATGGCGGATGGATTTACGCTTGTCGTCGCTGGTGCTTTCGCTGACAAACAATGGCACATCGTCCAGCGCGCTGATTGAGTGGTTGATCGCAAAGTTGCTGAGCAAGGTCGACTCGTTACCCGTGCATTTGCGCGCTTTGCCTTCCTGGTTTTTCACCAGATGCAGCGCGCCGTGCAGGTACAGCACGCGCGTGGTTTTGCCTTTGCTCAGGCTGTCGCCCAGCTCAAACGTGGCGCCCGGGGTATTGAACAGGTCATTGAAGCGCTTGGGGGCCTGCATCAAGGCCCAGGGCGTGAGCAGGTCATAGTTGGCGCAATACACCGTGGCGTATTGCGCCAACGCTTCTTGCCAGCACGCCAAGGTGTGCGGCTGCATCAGGCGCCACGGGATGTGCACGTCCTGGGTGCTGTTGATCAGCGCTTCCTTGATTGCGTAATAGCGTTTGCGCGGTGATGCCGAATTGATTGCCAGGGCTTTGTTGACCTTGCTCGCGGTTTTAAGTGCGCTGAGCACGTGTTCAAAGTTACGTGTGCCCAAGGCTTCAAACACACTGAGTTCGGTCTGGCTGAGGGGTTTTTCGGCCACACTGCGGGTTTTTTCAAACAGCGAGTCGTAATAAAAGTCATGCCACACAGCCATGCTTGCGCCATTGCCCAGCAGCAAGCCGCTGCACGGGGTGCTGGTGCGTAAGGCGTTCCAGTCTTCTAGTTCGGCATCAAATTCCTGGAAGGGGGTCATCGCAAATATCGTCTCAAGGCGTGGGCGGTGCAGGACTTTATCACGCCGCTGTGTTGAGCCAGATCAACATCCTTATTAACTGATGGGGTGAAGCTATGCTCATTGACTTCATCAGCGTCGCGGGTGCGCCCGCAA
Source organism: Pseudomonas sp. TWR3-1-1 (assembly GCF_049896545.1). NCBI lineage: Bacteria > Pseudomonadati > Pseudomonadota > Gammaproteobacteria > Pseudomonadales > Pseudomonadaceae > Pseudomonas > Pseudomonas sp. TWR3-1-1. The sequence goes on along the minus strand of NZ_JAFCUO010000003.1, from coordinate 160,363 downwards.
AGAGGACTCGCCATGACCAGTACCTTTTTTATTCCTGCCGTGAACATCATGGGCAACGGTTGTCTGGATGAAGCCATGACTGCGATTCGCAATTATGGATTTCGTAACGCGTTGATCGTGACCGACGCAGGTCTGGCCAAGGCGGGGGTGGCCGCTAAAATTGCCGAAAAACTTGCATTGCAAGACATCAATGCCGTGATCTTTGACGGTGCCAAACCCAACCCGAGTATTGCCAACGTTGAAGCGGGTTTGGCAGTGCTCAAGCAGCATCAGTGTGATTTTGTGTTGTCGCTGGGCGGCGGCTCGCCCCATGACTGCGCCAAGGGTATTGCGCTGTGCGCGACCAATGGCGGGCATATTCGTGATTACGAAGGCGTAGACCGCTCGGCCAAACCGCAATTGCCGCTGGTGGCTATCAACACCACCGCGGGCACGGCCAGCGAGATGACACGGTTTTGCATCATTACCGACGAAGAGCGCCACGTAAAAATGGCCATCGTTGATCGCAACGTGACACCGTTGCTGTCAGTCAATGACCCGGAGTTGATGGTGGCCATGCCCAAGGGGCTGACCGCGGCTACGGGTATGGATGCGCTGACGCACGCCGTCGAAGCGTATGTGTCGATTGCCGCCAATCCGATTACCGATGCGTGCGCAATCAAGGCGATGGAGCTGATCAGCCATAACCTGCGCGATGCGGTGAAAGACGGCACGAATCTGACTGCCCGCGAGAACATGGCTTACGCGCAGTTTCTAGCCGGCATGGCGTTCAACAATGCGTCGCTGGGTTTTGTGCATGCGATGGCGCACCAACTGGGTGGCTTCTACGATCTGCCGCACGGGGTGTGCAATGCCGTGTTGTTGCCCCATGTACAAACGTTCAATGCCAGTGTGTGCGCCTCGCGCCTGACCGACGTGGCCCATGCATTGGGTGCGGATGTACGCGGTTTAAGCCCGGAAGAGGGCGCGCAGGCGGCCATTGCGGCGATTCGTACACTGGCCAAGGATGTAGAGATCCCGGCGGGCCTGCGGGACTTGGGCGCCAAGCTGGATGACATACCGCTGCTGGCCACCAATGCCTTGAAAGATGCGTGCGGGTTCACTAACCCGCGTAAAGCGGATCAGGCGCAGATTGAAGAGATTTTTCGTAACGCGTTTTGATGCCAGGGGCTGTTTGAAACAGCGCCCATAAAAAAACGGCCGGTTTAACCCGGCCGTTTTCGTGTCTGGCTGATCAGTGCTTACTGCACTTCAACAGCCAGGCTCTCGCTGATTTTCTTCTGCCAGATCGCCGGGCCGGTGATGTGAACCGACTCGCCTTTGCTGTCGACTGCCACGGTCACCGGCATGTCTTTCACATCGAACTCGTAGATCGCTTCCATGCCCAACTCGGCAAAGGCCACCACACGCGACTTTTTGATCGCTTGGGCCACCAGATAGGCCGCGCCACCCACCGCCATCAGGTACACCGCTTTGTGATCCTTGATCGCTTCGATTGCGGTCGGGCCGCGCTCGGATTTACCGATCATGCCCAGCAAGCCGGTTTGGTCAAGGATTTGACGGGTGAATTTGTCCATCCGCGTCGCTGTGGTCGGACCTGCTGGCCCCACTACTTCGTCGCCAACCGGGTCAACCGGGCCCACGTAATAGATGAAGCGGCCTTTGAGATCGACCGGCAAGGTTTCACCCTTGTTCAGCATCTCGACCATGCGCTTATGCGCCGCATCACGACCGGTGAGCATTTTGCCGTTCAACAACACGGTTTCGCCCGGCTTCCAGCTTTGTACGTCTTCAGGCGTCAGGGTGTCGAGGTTGACGCGGCGGGCCGATGGGCCTGCTTCCCAGACGATTTGCGGGTAGGCGTCCAGCGGCGGCGCTTCGAGCGATGCCGGGCCGGAGCCGTCCAGTACGAAGTGGGCGTGACGGGTGGCCGCGCAGTTCGGGATCATGCACACCGGCAGCGACGCTGCGTGGGTCGGGTAGTCCATGATTTTGACGTCGAGCACGGTGGTCAGACCGCCAAGGCCCTGGGCGCCGATGCCCAGCTGGTTGACCTTTTCGAACAGCTCCAGGCGCATCTCTTCGATACGATTGGATGGGCCGCGCTTGATCAACTCGTGAATGTCGATGGACTCCATCAGCACTTCTTTGGCCATCACAGCGGCTTTTTCAGCCGTGCCGCCGATACCGATGCCGAGCATGCCCGGTGGGCACCAGCCCGCGCCCATGGTCGGAACGGTTTTGAGTACCCAGTCAACGATCGAGTCGGACGGGTTGAGCATGGCCATTTTCGACTTGTTCTCGGAACCGCCGCCTTTGGCCGCGACGTCCACTTCCACGGTGTTGCCCGGAACAATGGAGTAGTGGATGACTGCCGGGGTGTTGTCCTTGGTGTTGCGACGGGCACCGGCCGGGTCGGCCAGGATGGAGGCGCGCAGGACGTTTTCTGGCAGGTTGTAAGCGCGACGCACGCCTTCGTTGATCATGTCGTCCAGGCCCATGGTGGCGCCGGTCCAGCGCACATCCATGCCCACACGCACGAACACGGTGACGATACCGGTGTCCTGACAGATCGGGCGGTGGCCAGTGGCACACATGCGCGAGTTGATCAGGATTTGTGCCATCGAGTCACGGGCCGCTGGCGATTCTTCGCGCAGGTAAGCCTCGTGCATGGCCTGGATGAAGTCCACCGGGTGGTAGTAGGAAATGAATTGCAGGGCGTCAGCAACGCTCTGAATCAGGTCGTCTTGCTTGATCACGGTCATGGGTCGCGCTCCTCTATAAGACGGGAACATTCAATTAAGGTGTTTGCGACCTGGGTGTTTCGGTCTGTCGTAAACATCTTTGCAGGGATATACCGGGCACGCATGACCGGTACAAAAAAGGCGCGGCAGTATAACCCGGCCAACCTTGTGATACATCCGTTGCGGTTAAAACGAAAGTAGGGGGTGCGCGTCGTCGCTGCCCAAGGCTGTGTCCCACAGCGAAGGCGTCGTAGAATCAGCCCGCGAAATCATTCAGCTAAATCGCGTGCGCCATCTTATGATCGCCTGCAATAAGACGTCTAAGTCCCACAGGAGCCTGAAGTGCCCGAGTTACACGTCGCTGACCAGCACCGGTCAGTTGCCACCGGCAGCAATTTGCTCGACAGCCTGAATCAGGCGGGCGTGCCCGTGCCTTACAGTTGCCGCGCGGGCAGTTGCCATGCGTGCCTGGTGCGCTGTGTGCGGGGTGAGCCGCTGGACTTGCAGCCGGATGCCTTGACCCGTGCGCAGCGTGAGCAAGGCTGGCGCTTGGCGTGTCAGTGCCAAGTGGTCGAAGACATGCAGGTCGAGGCATTTGACCCGGTGCGCGATGGCGAGCCTGCCGAGGTGGCGGCATTGGACTGGTTAAGCCCCTCGGTGCTGCGGCTTGGCCTTTTACCGCGGCGCCCACTGCGTTACCGCGCGGGGCAGCATCTGGTGCTGTGGACGCGCAGCGGGGTGGCGCGCCCGTATTCGTTGGCCAGTCTGCCGGGTGAGGACCCTTTGTTGGTGGTGCATGTCGATTGCAGCGCTCGCGGAGCGTTCGTCAATGCGGCGCGTCAGCTTGTGGTCGGCGACGTGTTGCGCCTGGGCGAGCTGCGCGGTGGCGCGTTGCATTACGACCCTGACTGGCAGGAGCTGCCGTTGTGGCTCTTGGCCGCAGGCACGGGGCTGGGGCCGCTTTACGGTGTGCTGCGCGAAGCCTTGCGCCAGGAGCATCACGGGCCGATCCGCCTGGTGCATGTGGCCACAGACACCGCCGGGCATTACCTCAAGCAGGAGCTGGACGGGCTGGCGCGCACGTATCCAGCGCTGTGTGTGGAATACGTGTTGGGCGCTGAGCTGGCTGACTATCTAGTCCAGATGCGTCTTGTTTCCCGTCAAACGCGCGCTTTAGTCTGTGGCCACCCCGACACGGTTCAAGCGTTTGCCAAGCGCTTGTTTCTGGCGGGGCTGTCGCGCAACCAACTGCTGGCGGATGTTTTTCTAAGCCGCAGTTGAGCGCAGGTTCCGACTCTTCGGGAGCACGCATGACTCAAGCCATCGTTGTAGAGCGCGACGGCGCGGTGTTGACCTTACGCCTGAACCGTCCCGAGAAGAAAAACGCCCTGACCCGTGACATGTACAGTCGTTTGGCGCACGCATTGGAACAAGCCGATGCGGATGCCTCAGTGCATGCGGTGGTGTTGTGCGCCAGCGCGCAGTGTTTTACCAGTGGCAATGACATTGCTGACTTTCTTCAAGACCCGCCCGTGGACCTGAGCAGCCCGGTGTTTTGTTTCATGCGTAGCCTGATGGCGTGTCGCAAGCCCGTGGTCGCGGCGGTGGCCGCCACCGCAGTGGGGATCGGTACGACGTTGCTGCTGCATTGCGATCTGGTGTACGTAACAGCAGATGCGCGTCTGCGCATGCCCTTTGTCAATCTGGGGCTAAGCCCGGAGTTTGGTTCGAGCCTGTTGTTGGTGCAGCGGCTGGGGCAGGCCAGGGCGGCTGAGTTGTTGTTGCTCGGTGAGGGTTTTAGTGGGGCGCAGGCGGCGGCATGGGGGCTGGCCAATGCGGCGCTGGAAGACGGTGAAGCGGTCTGGCGTGCAGCCCTTGTCGCCGCTCATCGACTGGCCGCGTTGGCGCCAGCGGCGGTGCAAGACACAAAGCGCCTGATGAAAGCCCCGGGGCGCGAGCAGTTGCAGCGTGTGATCGAGGAAGAAAGCTGGCTGTTTATTCAGCGCCTGAGTTCGCCTGAAGCGATGGCGGCGCTGTCCGGATTTATCAACAAGGGCAGCCCGAAGACCTTGTGAGCCACTGACGCCGCCGGCGAAGGCGGCGCCTACGCTGAACAGTGATGACGAAAAAGCCCCGCCTGATCACTCAGGCGGGGCTTTGGGTTATCGCCTTGTCAGGCTTAAACCATTTTGTCGCCGACATGCAGGATCTTCATGCCGTTGGTGCCACCGATGGTGTGGTAGCTGTCGCCCTTGGTCAGGATGACCCAGTCGCCTTTCTCGACAACGCCGCGCTTGAGCAGCTCGTCAATGGCTGCCTGGCTGACCTGTTCTGGCGGCAACGAAGCCGGGTCGAACGGCACGGTGTAAACGCCACGGAACATGGCGGCACGGGCCTGGGTTTCGCGGTGCGGGGAGAACGCGTAGATCGGCACCGAGGAGCGGATGCGCGACATGATCAGCGGCGTGTAACCACTTTCGGTCAGCGCGATGATCGCTTTGACGCCCGGGAAGTGGTTGGCGGTGTACATGGCTGCCAGCGCAATGCTCTGGTCGCAGCTTTCGAAGGTTTTACCGATGCGGTGGCTGGACGTTTTGCTGGTCGGGTGCTTTTCGGCGCCGACGCAAATCCGTGCCATGGCCTGCACGGCTTCGAGCGGGTAGGCGCCAGCCGCACTTTCAGCCGACAGCATCACGGCGTCGGTGTAGTCGAGCACGGCGTTAGCCACGTCGGACACTTCGGCGCGGGTTGGCATCGGGTTCTGAATCATCGACTCCATCATCTGGGTCGCGACGATCACCGCTTTGTTGTGGCGGCGTGCATGCAGAATGATTTTTTTCTGGATGCCCACCAGCTCAGCGTCGCCGATCTCGACGCCCAGGTCGCCACGGGCAACCATCACGGCGTCGCTGGCCTTGATCAGGCCATCGAGGGTTTCGTCATCGGCCACGGCTTCAGCGCGTTCGATCTTGGCCACCAGCCACGCCGTGCCACCTGCTTCGTCACGCAGTTTGCGGGCGTATTCCATGTCGGCTGCGTCACGCGGGAACGAAACGGCCAGATAGTCGACTTGCATCTCGGCAGCGAGCTTGATGTCGGCTTTGTCTTTTTCGGTCAGGGCCGGTGCAGTCAAGCCGCCGCCACGACGGTTGATGCCTTTGTGGTCCGACAGCGGGCCACCGATCAGCACGGTGCAATGCAGTGCGTCATCCGTGGCGGTGTCAACACGCATCACAACGCGGCCGTCATCGAGCAGCAACTCGTCGTTTACGCCGCAGTCTTTAACCAGGTCCGGGTAATCGATACCGACGATTTCCTGGTTGCCTTCGGTCAGCGGGTGGCTGGTGGAGAAGGTAAAACGATCACCGATTTTCAACTCGATGCGTTTGTTGGCGAATTTGGCGATACGAATTTTCGGGCCTTGCAGGTCACCCAGCAGGGCAACGAAGCGGCCATGCTTGGCGGCGATGTCACGCACCAGCTTGGCGCGAGCTTTGTGCTCATCGGGGGTGCCGTGGGAGAAGTTCAGACGGGCAACGTCCAGGCCAGCAAGGATCAGCTGTTCCAGCATTTCCGGTGAGTTACTGGCAGGGCCAAGGGTGGCAACGATTTTGGTTCGACGAACGGACATGCAAAGACTCCTGAGTTCAAGCGCTGCCAAAGGCTACTATGGTCTTTGGCTGTAGTCATTGTTCCTCTGCACTACTTTCGACTTAAGTTGTGGTGCATACGGTCATTGGCCTGAAGAATTTGCTCGCGGGGTCGATACACTGCCCAGAACAGGAGATACCCATGCGCATTTTGCTCGTTTTACTGTTGGCCACCACGGTGACCGGTTGTACCCGCTGGTCGATGAATCACCATTTGAACAATGCCTACCGCGCTTACGATCGTGGGCATTGCGAAACCGTCATGCTCGAACTCTCGGAAGTTGATCGCGACAGCCGCAGTCGTCCGTATATCTGGCCGCAAACAGCGATGTTGCGCGGGCTGTGCCTGGAGCGTACGAAGTTTTACCTGGACGCTGCCCAGACTTATCAGTGGATCATCAATGAATTCCCGCAGAGCGAATATGCCTACCGCGCCAAGGCGCGCATTGAGACGCTGCGTATTCTTAAGTTCATCCCTGGGGGCGGCACCACGCAAGCGCTTCCCGCACAGATCTGATGATGGATGAAATAGAAGCTGGCCATTTGCCTGACTTTTACTAATATGACAGGGTGACAGGCCGCATTGTGGGTGCGCGCCTGCACGGCCTTGCTGCCCGGTCCGGGCCAGCACTTCGCGTGTACACCATGCCTGTGCGCCGTGGTGCGCGGGCACTCAAAGCACTAGCGCGGCCATGCTCAATGGCCTTTCAAAGTGATATTTCGCATGTTTACTGATCGCCGTATCGAGCGTCATCAACTGCCGTATTTCTTGAAAGTCTTTAATCGGTTCACGGACAAGCCTATCGGGTTCCTCGGTTGTGTGTCGGATGAGGGGCTGATGTTGATCAGTCAACTGCCGGTGCTGATCGATGCCAATTTTGAGTTGCGCCTCAAGCTGCCAGGCGTTGAGGGGCATGTGCAAGTCATCGACCTGACCGCCCGCTGCCTGTGGTGCCATGAAGATGTGACGCCGCATCACTATGATTCGGGCTTTATCCTGTATCAGCCACCTGCCGAGTACAGCGCGCTGATCACAACCTTGCGTCAGTACTTCAGTTTTTATCCCTTGCCGGCTTCTGCTTGATGCCAGGGCGCGGGGCTGGTCTTGCTCACGCTTGAGCGCCTAGACTTACGGGGTCTACTGTTCAGGAACACCCCGTGACCACTATTTTTTGGTACGACTACGAAACCACTGGCATCAATCCGCGCTGTGACAGGGCGGTGCAAGTTGCCGGTATTCGCACCGACCTGGAACTCAATGAGATTGACCAGCCGCTCAATCTGTATTGCCAGCCCAGCGACGATATCCTGCCGCACCCAATGGCCTGTTTGATCACCGGCATTACCCCCAGTCGCCTGGAAGATCGGGGCTTGGTCGAAGCCGAGTTCATGACGCGCACGCACGCCCAACTGGCGTTGCCGGGCACCTGCGGTGCGGGCTACAACTCGCTGCGCTTTGACGACGAAGTGACCCGCTACAGTCTTTACCGAAACTTCTTTGATCCCTACGCACGTGAGTGGCAGGGCGGCAACAGTCGTTGGGACTTGATTGATGTGGTGCGCACCGCCTATGCCTTGCGCCCTGAGGGGATCGTCTGGCCGCAGGAGCAGGGGCGTGTGACGCTCAAGCTGGAGCGATTGACGGCCGCTAACGGGATTGACCACGGCCAGGCCCATGATGCGCTGTCTGATGTACGGGCCACGATTGCACTGGCGCGATTGATTCGTGAAAAACAGCGCAAGTTATATGACTGGTTATTCCAGTTGCGGACTAAGCAACGGGTGTTGGATCAGGTTCGACTTTTACAGCCGATGGTGCATATTTCCGGTCGCTTCTCGGCAGCTCGCCATTATGTGGGGGTGGTGTTACCGCTGGCATGGCACCCAAAGAATCGCAATGCACTGATTGTGTGTGACCTGCACTTTGATCCCCGACCGTTATTGGAGTTGGATGCAGCCACCTTGCGCCAAATGCTCTACACGCGACGTGAAGACTTGGCCGATGGACAATTACCAGTGCCGCTCAAGCTGATACACGTTAATCGGTGTCCTGTGGTGGCGCCGTTAAATGTAGTGCGTGCGCAGGATCAAGAGCGTCTGCAACTGGACATGGATGAATATCAGGCCCGGGCGCAAACTCTTATCGAGCACCAGCAAGTTTGGCAGGAAAAACTAGCGGCTGTTTATGCCCACGAAGACTTTGTTCCGAGCGCGGATCCCGAGCAGCAGTTATACGATGGTTTTATCGGTGACCGTGACCGTCGGCTGTGTGAGCAAGTAAGGCTCAGTGACCCTGAAGCATTAGCCAAAGATACTTGGCCTTTTGATGACGAGCGCTTGCCCGAGTTATTGTTCCGTTACCGGGCGCGAAACTTTGCACATACCCTCAATGAGCAAGAACAGGCACGCTGGCGTGAATTCTGCCAACAGCGCTTATCCGACCCGCAGATGGGTGCGCCGCTGACCCTGGAAGGCTTTAGGCAGGCCGCCGAGGAGCTTGCACGCAGCGCCACGCCTGACCAGCTTCAGGTGTTAGAGCAATGGCAGCGTTACGCGCAAGCGTTGAGCCGGCGCGTGATGCCGCAGGCTCAAGAAGACCATTGAACCTGACGTAACGCCCATAAAAAAACGCCAGCGAGCTGGCGTTTTTATTAGCAGCGCAAACAGGGTGCGCGTGCAGTGTTACTTAGTCGAGCAGCGTTGCCCAACCTTCAACCACGTCACCGCCCCACTTGGCTTTCCACTCTTTCAGAGTTTTGTGATTGCCGCCTTTGGTTTCAATCACTTCGCCGTTGTGCGGGTTTTTGTATTGTTTAACCTTACGGGCACGCTTGGTGCCGGTAGTTTTCACAACACCGCGCGGTGCTTTGCTTACTTTGGACTCTGGGTCCAGCAGCGCGATAATATCGCGGAGCGATTTTTGATACTCACCCATCAGCGTGCGCAGTTTGCCTTCAAATTCCAGCTCGGTTTGAAGTTTGTCGTCTTCGGACAGGTTCTTCAGGCGAGCTTGCAGCTCTTTGATCGCTTCTTCTGTTGCGCGGTATTCGTTGATCAGGGACATGAGGATAACCTTATGTTGAAAAGGGTTAACAGGGACACAGTGCGGCAATAATAGTCAGACACTTTGTGCAAGTAAACCTGTCTTGGCAGAATAATTTAAATTTTTATTCATTAACTTCGCAGTTTTCAATAACCCCGTTATTAAATACCGGAGGTTCCTGGGACTCATATAAGCCGTTAATGACGGCTCGCCTGTGTGCATTAAATACGACGCAGCCCGCGGTGCTGCTGACGCGGGCTGTACCCTGCGCGACTGAATGGCACAGGTAATTACCATCAAGGAATACTGTAGTTTTGCCGCGCACTCGCTAGAATGGCGGCCTTAGTAAAGTTTTTTGGAGTTTGCCCTACATGCGCACTTTTCGATTGGTGATTGCGTGCCCCGACGGTGTCGGCATTGTCGCCAAGGTCAGCAATTTTTTGGCGTCACATAATGGCTGGATCACTGAAGCGAGCCACCACTCGGACGATCAAAGCGGCTGGTTCTTCATGCGTCACGAAATTCGTGCCGATTCGCTACCGTTTGGAATAGAGGCCTTTCGTGAGGCATTTGCGCCAATCGCCGAAGAGTTTTCGATGGTGTGGCGCATTACAGACACGGCGCAAAAGAAACGCGTTGTACTGATGGCCAGTCGCGAATCTCACTGCCTGGCGGATTTGCTGCACCGCTGGCACAGCGACGAACTGGATTGTGAAATCTCGTGCGTCATATCCAACCACGATGACTTGCGCAGCATGGTCGAGTGGCACGGTATTCCTTACTACCATGTACCGGTTAACCCCAAGGACAAAGAGCCGGCGTTTGCCGAGGTTTCGCGTCTGGTTAAACAGCATGATGCTGAAGTCGTGGTACTGGCGCGCTACATGCAAATCCTGCCGCCAGACTTGTGCACCGAATACGCCGGCCAGGTGATCAACATTCACCACAGCTTCCTGCCTTCATTCGTGGGTGCCAAGCCGTACCACCAGGCTTCGCTGCGCGGCGTGAAACTGATTGGCGCAACGTGCCACTACGTGACTGAAGAGCTGGACGCCGGTCCGATCATCGAACAGGACGTGGTGCGTGTCAGCCACAGTGACAGCATTGAAGACATGGTGCGTTTCGGGCGTGATGTCGAGAAGATGGTGCTGGCCCGTGGCCTGCGCTATCACCTTGAGGACCGCGTGCTGGTGCACGGCAACAAAACCGTGGTGTTCTAAGCTGTTGCGCAACCCGCCGCAGTTTTCGGCAGTTGCTACGGGAAAGGGGAACAAAACCCGGCGTAGAAGCTGCCGAGCCACGAGGCTACGATCAGGCGCTAAGCGCCCGTAAGCGAGGAGAGGTGCCATGACCGATCCGCTCGACAAGGCCACGTCCAGTGCGCCTGCCACTTTGGGTGAAGGGTGCCTGAGTCGTTACGACCCGCACGCGCTCAGTCCCGAAGACGGTACGGATTTTCCTGACGCCGCCAGGCTGTGGGATGAGTTGCAGCAAGAAGCTGAAGTAAACCCTGATCTGTAGCCGCCACGGGCGGCCACAGATTCACGTCCTGTTTAAATACGGAAACTGCCGACCAGATGTTTTAGGCGCGCGGCCTGTTGCTCAAGGTCTGAGCAGGCGCGCAACGTGGCTTGCAGGTTTTCGACGCCTTCCTGGTTGAGGGTGTTGATCTCGGTAATGTCCATGTTGATCGACTCCACGACCGAGGTCTGCTCCTCCGTCGCCGTGGCCACCGATTGGTTCATGCCATCAATTTCACCAATGCGTTCGGTCACACTGACCAGCCGCTCACCCGCGCTGTTGGCGATGTGCACGCTGTCCTTGCTGTGCCGCTGGCTCTCTTCCATGGTGCTTACCGAATCGCGGGCGCTGACTTGCAACTCTTCGATCATTTTCTGCACTTGTTGCGCGGACTCTTGGGTGCGGTGAGCCAGGTTGCGGACCTCATCAGCGACCACGGCAAACCCGCGCCCGGCTTCCCCGGCACGTGCCGCTTCAATCGCCGCATTCAGAGCCAGCAGGTTGGTCTGCTGCGAAATACTGGTGATCACTTCCAGGATCTGCCCGATGTTCACGGTTTTGTCGTTTAGCGACTCAATGTGACCACTGGAGGTGCTGAGCATTTGCGACAGTTGTTGCATTGAACCGATGCTGCGTTCAACCACCTGCTGGCCTTCTTCAGCCAGGCCACGTGCGTCACTGGCTTGATGCGAGGCTTGGGCGGCGTTGCGTGCAATTTCTTGTGCCGCGGCGCCCAATTCGTTGATGGCGGCGGCCACGCTGTTGGTGCGGCTGGCTTGCTCATCAGAATTGAGCATTGAGGAATTGGACGCACTGACCACGCGCAAAGCGACTTCGTTGACATGTTCAGTGGCGGAGGCCACTTCGGTCATTGAGGTGTGGATGCGCTCAACGAATCGATTGAACGCACTGCCCAATGTGCCGAACTCGTCCTTGGACTCAACGTTCAGGCGGCGGGTGAGGTCGCCTTCGCCTTCGGCAATATTTTGCATGGCACGTGTCATCACATGCAGGGGCTGCATCAACAAACGAATCAGCAAACCGAGCAGAGCAATGATCGAGACCACGGCAATCAGGGTCGCGATGATGGCGGACGTGCGGAACGTGCTGAGCATGGCGAAAGCCTGCTCTTTATCAATCGACAGGCCCACGTACCAGTTGACCGACCCCAAGCCTTTGACCGGTGCAAAGGTCACGATCCGGGTTTTACCATCGACCTGGACTTCGCTGATCTCGGTGCTGATCGGTGGTGTGCCTTGAGGGTAGATATCTTTGAGGTTTTTTGTCACCAGGTTGCTGTCGGGGTGAACCAGGATCTTGCCGTCCGAACTGATCAGAAAGGCATAGCCCATGCCATCAAAATTCAGGGCGTTGATGCTGTCAGTGATGGTCTTGAGGGTCAGGTCGGCCCCTATCGCACCGAGGGTCTGGCCAGCTTTTTTAACTGCCGTGCCAATCGAGATAACCATCTGCCCGGTGGCCGCGTCGATATACGGTTCGGTCAGGCTGGCCCCGTTGCTGTTCAGTGCGTTCTTGTACCAAGGGCGGCTGCGCGGGTCATAACCGTCTGGCATTTTGCTGTCCGGACGGATGGTAAAGCCGCCTTGGCTATCACCGTAGTACACCAACATGAACGTGCTGCTGAGGGCTTTTTGCTCCAGCAGGCTGCTGACGTTGTCTGCTTGCGGGTTAATGGCGATCGATTCGGCCAGGTTTTCACTCAGTACGATGCGTCCGCCCAACCAGGTTTGAATGTTGTTGGCGGTGGCGTTACCCATTTCGTGCAGGTAGTTTTCCAGGTTGCTGCGGATGGCGTTGCGCTGCAAATAATCGTTGTACAGCGTAAATAGCGAGAAGGCGGCTATTACGATCAGGGACGCGGCAAGCAGGATTTTATGGCTGAAACGCAGGTTTTTATTCATGGCTTGAAGGGTCCGCTAAGGTCTAAAAGTTCGATGCCTACCAACTTGAAATGCGCGCAACATAGAAATCACTGACAGAACCGGAGCAATTTCTATATTTGTTTGCGCTCTTTCCAAAATTAAATTCGGATTTTTCTGGTCTAGCATTAACGCTGTATCGACGTGTCATCGCGAAAGATTAATTAAAGGTGGGAAAATGCCTGACTCCTCAGCTCTACTTCTCGGCGCCGACCTTGCGGGTCAGCCTATCGCTCAGTCTTTGCGCCTGGCCAATCGTCATGGCCTGGTCGCGGGGGCGACGGGGACAGGTAAAACCGTGACCCTGCAACGCCTGGCAGAGCAATTCAGTGATGCTGGCGTGGCGGTGTTCGCGGCCGATATCAAGGGTGATCTGTGCGGCCTGGGGGCGGCCGGTAACCCGCAAGGCAAAATCGCTGAACGGATCGCGGGCATGCCGTGGCTCAATTATCAGCCCAAAGCTTACCCGGTGACGTTGTGGGATATTCAGGGCAAAACAGGCCATCCATTGCGCACCACCTTGAGTGAAATGGGGCCGTTATTGTTGGGTAGCTTGTTGGAGCTGACGGACAGTCAGCAGTCAGCGCTGTATGCGGCGTTCAAGGTGGCGGACCGTGAGGGGCTGTTGCTGCTGGATCTTAAAGACCTCAAGGCGCTGCTTAACCACCTGCGTGAAAACCCTGAGGTACTGGGAGATGACGCGGCCTTGATGACCACCGGCTCCAGCCAGGCGCTGTTGCGCAGGCTGGCAACGCTGGAGCAGCAAGGCGCAGAAGCGTTGTTTGGCGAGCCGGCGTTGCAGTTGGAAGATATCTTGCAGCCGAGCAGTGATGGTCGCGGGCGTATTCACCTGCTCGATGCCAGTCGCTTGGTGCATGAAGCGCCCAAGGTGTATGCCACCTTCTTGCTGTGGCTGTTGGCCGAGTTGTTTGAGCAATTGCCGGAGCGTGGCGATGCTGAAAAGCCGCTACTGGCCCTGTTTTTTGATGAGGCGCATTTATTATTCGCGGGCACGCCCAAAGCACTTCAGGACCGACTGGAGCAAGTCGTCAGGCTGATTCGCTCCAAAGGTGTCGGCGTGTACTTTGTCACACAATCGCCTGCGGACTTGCCCGACACCGTGCTGGCTCAACTGGGGTTGCGTATTCAGCACGGTTTGCGGGCGTTTACGGCTAAAGAACAAAAGTCGCTCCGGGCTGTGGCCGAAGGCTTTCGCCCCAATCCGGCCTTCGATGCCCTGGCGGTGCTCACGGAGTTGGGCACCGGTGAAGCGTTGGTCGGCATGCTGGAAGACAAAGGTACGCCCGCGATGGTACAGCGTGTGCTGATCGCGCCGCCTCAATCGCGAATCGGGCCGTTGACGGACGCCGAGCGCGGCGCATTAATCGCCAGTTCCCCGTTGCAGGGCCGTTACGATAAGCCCATTGACCGTGAGTCTGCCTATGAAGTGCTGATGGCGCGAAAAGGTGGCGTGCCTGAGGGGCAGGCGCCAGTCGCGCCAAAAGAGCCGGGGTTTCTGGATCAGGCGGGCGAGTTTTTGGGTACCTCGACCGGCAAGGCGCTGCAATCAATGGCGCGCCAGGCCGTAAACCAGATGGGACGCCAGTTGGTCCGCGGCTTGTTGGGTTCGTTGCTGGGCACCAGCAAACGTAAATAAACGGGCGGGTAATCGCTGTCGCAGGCTGCGCGCTTTTAAAGCGCGCACCTCAAGAGAGGTTCGCGCCTTGCGGCAGTGGTTATATAGGTTCGGGTTTAGGCTTCGCGTGACTGGCCAGGCGTTCAAGGGCTGCGCGCAGTGCGGGGTCGGTAATGCCTTCGGCCGTTGCCTGAATGGTTTGTGCGGCGCCCTCTGACAAGTCCAGCGTGTGGCCTGCCACTTTGGCCAGCACGGTGGGCGGCTGCACCTTGAATAAAATCCGGGTCAGGCTGGCGAATTCATCAAACGCTTGTAATTGACGCTGCAAGCGTTTTTGTTGATAGCGCAGGCGGGTCGCCCAATGCCCATCGGTCACGATTAACAACAGGCTGCCTTCACGCCATGAGGCTACGTGGCAATGCTCGCGCGCTGCCGGTTGAAGCTGGCTCTCAAGCAGGCGTTGCAGGTGCGCCAGGCGCCGTGCGTGGCCAAAAATGGCTTTTAGCGGCTTGGCCTCGCGCAGCAGGACGGAGGGTGCCCGAGCTGGATGTGGGCGAAATGCCATGTTCTAACACCTGGGAAAACTGAGGCGCAATCTTAGCAGAATCCACCCATGTGACTGTGTTTGATCCTGCCGTAAACGGCTTTCGCTGCAAAATCAATGGGTAACTTATTCGCCTTATGGGTTGAAGTTCAGCAAAAAGCCCTTATTTTAGTGAAGCCCCGTCACAACGCTGTACCAGTATCGTGGAATAACGCCACTTTCCTCACCGCCGTTTCCGGGTAGAATGCTCGCTCGCATGCGGCCATCAGGGCTGCTCGGGCGACTCTCGGGGCCGCCCTCCATCCCTATGTGTGGAAGATCCTGCCGATATGTTTGCGCCTTTGTTAAAGAAACTTTTTGGAAGCAAGAACGAGCGCGAAGTTAAACGCATGCTCAAGACGGTACAGGTCGTTAATGCCTTCGAAGAGCAAATGGTTGCTCTGACTGATGAGCAATTGCGCGCCAAGACCGAAGAGTTCAAGGCCCGCATAGCCAAAGGTGAGACCCTCGATCAACTCCTGCCAGAAGCCTTTGCGGTGTGCCGCGAAGCGGGCAAACGCGTCATGGGCATGCGCCACTTTGACGTGCAGCTGATCGGTGGCATGACCTTGCACGAAGGCATGATCGCAGAAATGCGTACCGGTGAAGGCAAGACCTTGGTCGCGACCTTGGGCGTTTACCTCAACGCGTTGTCCGGCAAGGGCGTACACGTTGTGACCGTGAACGACTACCTCGCCCGCCGAGATGCCAACTGGATGCGTCCGCTCTACGAGTTCCTCGGTCTGACTGTCGGTGTTGTCACGCCGTTTCAGCCGCCACAGGAAAAACGCGAAGCCTACGCCGCCGATATCACCTACGGCACCAACAACGAATTCGGCTTCGATTACCTGCGCGACAACATGGCTTTCAGCATGGAAGAAAAATTCCAGCGTGAGCTTAACTTTGCCGTAATCGACGAAGTCGACTCGATCCTCATCGACGAAGCCCGTACGCCGCTGATCATCTCGGGGCAGGCCGAAGACAGCTCCAAGCTGTACACCGAAATCAACAAGCTGATCCCGCGTCTCGAACAGCACATCGAAGAAGTGGAAGGCGAAGTGACCAAAGCCGGTCATTACACCATCGACGAGAAGACCCGTCAGGTCGAACTGAACGAAGCCGGTCACCAGTTCGTTGAAGAAATGCTCACCCAGATCGGTTTGCTCGCAGAAGGCGAAAGCCTGTACTCGGCGCACAACCTGGGTTTGTTGACCCACGTGTACGCAGCGCTGCGTGCTCACAAACTGTTCCATCGCAACGTTGAATACATCGTTGAAGACGGCCAGGTACTGCTGGTTGACGAACACACCGGGCGTACCATGCCGGGTCGTCGCCTGTCCGAAGGCCTGCACCAGGCCATCGAAGCGAAAGAAGGCCTGAACATTCAGGCAGAAAGCCAGACCCTGGCGTCGACCACTTTCCAGAACTACTTCCGCCTGTACAACAAGCTGTCCGGCATGACCGGTACGGCGGACACCGAAGCGTTCGAATTCCACCAGATCTACGGTCTGTCGGTGATGGTGATTCCGCCGAACAAGCCTTTGGCGCGTAAAGACTACAACGACCTGGTGTTCCTGACCGCTGACGAGAAGTACGCGGCGATTGTGGCTGACATCAAAGACTGCATGGCCAAGGGCCGTCCGGTACTGGTCGGTACGGCGACCATCGAAACCTCCGAGCACATGTCCAACCTGCTGAATAAGGAAGGCATCGAGCACAAGGTTCTGAACGCCAAGTTCCACGAAAAAGAAGCTGAAATCATTGCACAGGCCGGTCGTCCGGGTGCGCTGACCATCGCCACCAACATGGCCGGTCGTGGTACTGACATCCTGCTGGGCGGTAACTGGGAAGTGGAAGTGGCGTCCCTTGAGAATCCGACGCCTGAGCAAATCGCACAAATCAAGGCCGATTGGCAGAAGCGTCACCAGCAAGTGCTGGAGTCGGGCGGCCTGCATGTGATCGCTTCCGAGCGTCACGAGTCGCGTCGTATCGACAACCAGTTGCGTGGTCGTGCCGGTCGCCAGGGTGACGCGGGTTCCAGCCGTTTCTACCTGTCGCTGGAAGACAGCCTGATGCGTATTTTCGCCTCTGACCGGGTGAAGAACTTCATGAAGGCGTTGGGCATGCAGTCTGGCGAAGCGATTGAGCACCGTATGGTGACCAACGCGATCGAGAAGGCTCAGCGCAAGGTTGAAGGGCGCAACTTCGATATCCGTAAGCAATTGCTGGAGTTCGATGACGTCAACAACGAGCAGCGTAAAGTGATTTATCACATGCGTAACACGTTGCTGGCCGCCGATAACATCGGTGAAACCATCGCTGACTTCCGCAAAGACGTGCTCGACAGCACGATCAGCGCTCACATTGCGCCCCAATCGCTGCCTGAGCAGTGGGACGTGGCAGGTCTGGAAGCCGCCATCGAAAGCGGTTTTGGCGTGAAGTTGCCGATTCAGCAGTGGCTTGATGAAGACGATCACCTGTACGAAGAAACACTGCGTGAGAAGCTGCTGAGCGAATTGATCGCGGCTTACAACGAGAAAGAAGAGCAGGCGGGCGCTGAGGCGCTGCGCACCTTCGAGAAGCAAATTGTGTTGCGCGTGCTGGACGACCTGTGGAAAGACCACCTGTCGACCATGGACCACCTGCGCCACGGGATTCACTTGCGCGGTTATGCGCAAAAGAACCCGAAGCAGGAGTACAAGCGCGAGTCGTTCAACCTGTTCTCCGAGCTGCTTGACTCGATCAAGCGCGATTCGATCCGCGTGTTGTCGCACGTACAGGTTCGTCGCGAAGACCCGGTCGAAGAAGAAGCGCGTCTGCGTCAGGAAGCTGAAGAGCTGGCCTTGCGCATGCAGTTCCAGCATGCCGAAGCACCGGGCCTTGATCAGCCGGACGCATTGGCCCAAGTACTGGAAGGCGCCGATGTCGATGAAGTGACCACGGCCAATGATCCTGTTCGTAACGAGCAGAAGCTGGGTCGCAACGAGTTGTGCTACTGCGGCTCGGGCAAGAAATTCAAGCACTGTCACGGGCAAATCAACTAAGTAGCCTGTTTCAACTGCTGAAGAAACACCTGCGCCGCGACCGGCAATAGCCGTCGCGGCGTTTTACCTTTGAATTCCCGCCTTTGAGGGCGGCGCACACATCTAAATAGGAGCGCATCATGGCGGTTGGTCTTGGTCCTTTGCCCACTTTGCACCCGGTTGCAGGTTTTGAACTGGGGATTGCTTCAGCCGGTATCAAGCGGGTGGGGCGAAAGGATGTGGTGGTGATGCGTTGCGCCGAAGGCTCCAGCGTGGCCGGAGTGTTCACTCTGAACGCATTCTGTGCGGCGCCCGTGATCCTCGCCAAGCAGCGCGTGCAAGGTGCGGTGCGGTATTTGCTGACCAACACCGGCAATGCCAACGCCGGGACGGGAGCGCAAGGTCTGGCGGCTGCGACCCGCACGTGTGCCAAATTGGCCGAGTTGACGGGTGTGGAGGCCAGCGCCGTGCTGCCTTACTCCACTGGCGTCATCGGTGAGCCGTTGCCGGTCGAAAAAATTGAAAGCGCCCTTCAGGCTGCGCTCGATGACCTGTGCGAAAACAACTGGGCACAAGCCGCTACCGGCATCATGACCACAGACACTTTGCCCAAAGGTGCAAGCCGCCAGTTTCAGCACGAGGGTGTGACCATCACCGTGACCGGCATCAGCAAAGGTGCGGGGATGATTCGTCCCAACATGGCGACCATGTTGGGTTACATCGCCACTGATGCCAAAGTGTCGCGTGAGGTGCTGCAAAACCTGTTGCTCGATGGCGCTAACAAGTCGTTCAACCGCATCACCATCGATGGTGATACCTCGACCAACGATTGCTGTATGTTGATTGCCACCGGCAAGGCTGATGTGCCTGAAATCACCGAAGCGCGCGGTCCATTGTTCGATGCGCTGAAGCACGCGGTGCTTGAGGTGTGCATGGACGTGGCTCAAGCCATCGTGCGTGACGGCGAGGGCGCAACCAAGTTTGTGACCGTTGAAGTCAATGGTGGGGCGAATCATCAGGAATGCCTGGATGTGGGTTACACCGTGGCGCACTCGCCGCTGATCAAAACCGCGCTGTTTGCCAGCGACCCTAACTGGGGACGTATTCTGGCGGCGGTAGGGCGCGCAGGCGTGCCTGAGCTGGACGTCAGCAAAATTGATGTGTTCCTCGGTGAGGTGTGCATTGCCAGCGGCGGCGCTCGTGCGACGACGTACACCGAAGAGCAAGGCTCGGCGGTCATGGCGCGCGAAGAAATCACCATTCGCATTGAGCTGGGGCGTGGTGCATGCAGCGAGACTATCTGGACCACTGACTTGTCCCACGAGTACGTGAAAATCAACGCCGAATACCGTACCTGAGTGTTTCGACATTGCCTGTCAGTCACCGCGTGAGCATGACTGACAGGCAGGGTTGGCAGGTCGGCGCAAGATACAGCGGTTGAGCGGTGACCTGCGCTCAAGGGATGGCAATAGGCCGGATCAAAGGAAGTACAAGTGTGAAAAGAGTTCATGTGGCTGCGGCCGTTATCCGAGGCGCTGACGGCAGAGTTTTGATCGCTCGTCGTGCTGATACCCAGCATCAAGGCGGTCTGTGGGAGTTTCCCGGCGGCAAAGTTGAAGCGGGCGAGACCGTCAGCGCCGCATTGAGCCGTGAGCTTAAAGAGGAGCTGGGGATTGGCGTCACGGCTGCTCGTCCGCTGATCAAGGTTCAGCATGACTACCCTGACAAGCAGGTGCTGCTGGATGTGTGGGAGGTTTCTTCATTCACGGGCGAACCTCATGGTGCAGAAGGTCAGCCTCTGGCGTGGGTCAATCCACGCGATTTGATGAATTATCAATTCCCCCAGGCCAATCAGGCCATTGTGGCGGCCGCACGCTTACCGGACCAATACCTCATCACCCCGGACGGTTTGGAAACACCGGAGTTGTTGCGCGGTTTGCAGAAGGCCATTGCAGGTGGCATCAAGCTGGTCTCGTTGCGCGCGCCCAATGGCTATGACCCCAAATACCGCGACCTTGCGGTGGATGCTACGGGGCTGTGTGCGGGCAAAGCGCAACTGATGCTCAAGGGACCTTTGGAGTGGTTGGGCGACTTTCCTTCTGCCGGTTGGCATTTGACGGCGGCGCAGTTACGAAAATACGCACCTAAAGGTCGGCCGCTGGCGAAAGACCGCTGGTTGGCAGCCTCGTGCCATAACGCTGAAGAGTTGGCGCTGGCAGAACAGATGGACGTTGATTTTGTGACGTTGTCACCGGTGTTGCCTACCCAGACGCATCCCGATACTGCGCCGTTGGGCTGGGAGCAAGCGCAGCAATTGATCGAAGGTTTCAGCAAGCCTGTATTTGTGCTGGGCGGGCTTGGGCCTGCCGACCGTCAGCAGGCATGGGAAATCGGCGCACAAGGTATCGCGGGGATTCGTGCGCTTTGGCCACAAACGGCCTGAGATGCGCTGTTGCCGCTGACGAGTAATACGCGTCAGCGGGGCATCGCGGTTACACGCCCTTGACGGCGGTGCCTCACAAGCTCCGCAGTCATCGGGATTGCGAGCGCTTCGCCATCGGGCCTCACCTGCGGCAACGGCTACGCCAACCTCGGCACTTTCGGTGTGGCGCGAGGTTGCTTCACGCTTGGGGCTTGGGAGCGGCCTGCCACAGAATTTCCGCAATGCCCTGGCGCTTGGCAATCAAGCGGGCGGCCACAAACAGCAGGTCTGATAACCGATTGATGTAAGCCAGCCCCGGACCTGTCAGGGGTTCCAGTGCATTGAGCTGCTGGCAGCGGCGTTCAGCGCTGCGGGCCAGGCTGCGGCAAACGTGTGCTTGGGCAATCAGCATCGAGCCGCCGGGCAGTATGAAGTTTTCCAGGGGACCCAGTTCCTCGTTCCAGCGATCAATTGCGGTTTCCAGGCGCATCACTTCAGCGTTGTCGAGCGCCTGATAAGCCGGCATCGCCAGTTCGCCCCCCAAATCGAACAATCGATGCTGGCAAGGTTCAAGCACTTCAGACACCTCAAGTAAACCTGCGTATTGGGTGGTGTGTTCGTGGAGTCCGGCCAGCAACACGCCCAGTTGGCTGTTGAGCGAATCGACTTCGCCGATGGCCTCTATGCGAGGGTGATCCTTGGGCACGCGTCGGCCATCGCCCAGACCCGTTTCGCCCTTGTCACCCGTGCGGGTGTAAATCTTGGATAAGCGAAAGCCCATGTCTACAGTTCCACCTTGGTTGATTCATGTGCGGGCATCAGCGGCAAGCGCAGGGTAAAGCAGGTGCCTTGACCCAGTGTTGAATGCACTTCCATTTGCCCTTTGTGGTTGTTGGTAATAATGAAGTACGACACGCAAAGCCCCAGTCCGGTCCCTTGCCCGACTTCTTTGGTGGTGAAAAAGGGTTCGAAGATACGTTTGCGTACGTGCTCAGGCATGCCTGCGCCATTGTCTTCGACCTGTATTTCTGCCCACGGCGGGTTCAGTTTTGTGCGCAGCGTGATGCGCCCTGGTTCGCTGGGGTCTTCGCGCAGATGAATGGCCTGTGCCGCGTTTTTAAGCAAGTTCAATAACACTTGCTCAAGCTCGTTGGGAATGCCGGGCACGGGATCAAGCTGGAGGTCGAACTGACGAATGATGGCCTGCCCTTTGAAATCAAAACCCAGCGCCAGATCGAAGTCATTACTGGCAATGTCCAGGGCCTGTTCAATCAGGGCTGGCAAGTCACAGGGGCTCATTTGTCGATTGCTGCGACGGCTAAAACTCAGCATGTGGGTGACAATTTTGGCCGCGCGGGTGCCCGCCTGCTGGATACCGTCCAGTAGCTTGGGGATGTCGCGTGCGTGTAAATATTGGTTAATGGACGCCAGATCTACGCCTGCTGCGGTTGCCTGTTCAATGTTCTTGGGCAGTTCATTCGACAAGCGCCTGCGGATGTTCTGCACGTTATGCAAGATGGCCCCCAAGGGGTTGTTGATCTCGTGGGCCATGCCTGCGGCTAACCCACCGACAGAGAGCATCTTTTCGGACTGCACCATCATGTCCTCCAGCGAAAGGCGCTGTGTGATGTCATCGATCCGGATCACCGCGCCGCGTCCGCCATCGCCCATTAATGGGTAAAAAGTCAGTGCGTAGTGTTTGGGTTCATCGTCTTGAAGCCAGGTGACCCGCTCAATTTTTACCACGCGATGTTGCTCGATGGTGTCCTTGATCTGCCTCAGGTACGGCTTGAGGGGCGCAAACGCTTGATAAACAGGCTGGTTCAGGGCTTCGTCCAGCCGTGTACCCGAAAGCGCGCTGGCTTCCTGGTTCCACTGGGTGACGTAAAGTTGCTCATCCAGTGCAATCAGAGCCGAAGGCATGGAGTCGATGATGTTGTTGAGGTAGAGCTGGAAGCCGGTCAGTTTTTTCTCGATTTTGCTGCGTACCTGCACTTCGAGTTCCAGCTTGCGATTGGTGTGGCGGGTTTCCTGTGCCAGTGCTTGCGCCTGGTCGTAGGCGGCCTGAGATTGATCCCGGGCGCGTTTGAGCTCCTGCTCGCGCGCTTCAATACGCGACAGCATGGTATTAAACGCTTGCGCCAGGCTGCCGATTTCGTCGTGATTACCCGGCGTTGCCCGCAATGCATAGTTCTCTTCGCGAGTCACCTGACGCGACAGTACTTCAAGTTGATGAATGGGCTGGGTAATCAGGCGTTTGATCTGGCGCGCGATCACGAGCCACAGCAAAACGCTAAATACCAAAATGCCAAGGCTGGCCGTGAGCGTGCCGGTGTAGAAGGCCATGGGCAGCTCACTGCTGGCCACCAGCAGCAAGTGCCCGGGGGGCTGATCACCCTGGGGTAGTGGCGTAACGTGATGGCTGCGCAGCTCTGTCAGGCTCCAGGCGTCGATCTGCGCGAAGTGCTCGGGCAAGGGCAAATGTTCGCCATGCTGCAATTGCGCCAGTAAATTGCCAGCGCTGTCATAAATTGCCCCGGCACGCAGCGGGGCGTAGGTGCCAATGGTTTTGAGCAGTGCCTTGGCGCTTTGTGCAGAGTCCAGAGCCTGCGCCATCAGTTCAGGATTAGAGGCCAGGCTGCCCAGTGTTTGAAGCGCTTGGGGAGCGGTGCTTTCGTGGGAAATCCAGTAAGCCACACTGACAAAGGTCAGGTTGGCGACCACTAGTACGGTCGCCAACAGTACAAGCAGGGCGGCCAGCAACTTCTGGCCCACCGGAAGGTTTTCAAGGCGCTGGCGTAAAGGCATGACGTGGCCGTATGAGGGGCAGATAAGCGGGCAGGTTAGCGCGTAGCTCAGTTGCAGGGCAATCCACGGTGCAGCAAGTGTGCGCACAAGCGCTGGTGCAGGTGTTGCAGGTGCGGCACAGCAAGCTGAAGACTGATCGCGGTGTGGTTTGCATAACCGGTTAAGTAGCTGATTTCGGTACGTCTGCCTTGAGCGACGTCTTGATGCATGGAGGCGTAATTGTGTGCGGTCGCGTCAATGATGCGATGAACTTCGTCGTTCAAATTGAACGCAGCCTCGGGCTGGGCGCAGCTTTCAAGCAGGGTGCTCAGCTCGGTGCACAAGGCATCCACTTCAAGGCGGTGAGCCTTTAGGCCGCCATTGCGGCAATTGTGCAGAACGGTCAGCGGATTGATGGCGCAATTGATTGCGAGCTTGCGCCACAGGCGACTCAGGATATTTTGGCTCCACTCGTGACTGATGCCGCTGCGTTGCAGTTCTTCAAGCCATGCCGGTGCGGCGCCAGGTTGGGGATCGCCCAGCCAGTTATGACCGTGCCCGGCAAATACCACGCGCCAGTCACCCTCGCGGAACGCGCCTTCTGTGCTGGAGGCAAAGATACAGCGCGCATGCGGCAACCGAGTGGCAATGGCCTGCTGGCTGCCAAGCCCGTTCTGCAGCAGGATGATTTCGGCGTCGGGTGTCAGTCGGTGGGCAACCTGAGCCACCGCGGTTTCGGCGTCATAGGCTTTGCAGGCCACCAGCAAGCGTGCAATCGGCTCGTCGGCTTCGGGTGTTTGTGCCGCAATGGGCAATAAGACGCAATTTTCGTCTTCGACCAGCGTCAAGCCTTGTGCGGCTTCATAGGCTTGCAGACGGGCTTGATTGCGCAGGATCAGGCGCACTGCAAAACCAGCGCGGGACAAGCGTGCGGCCCACAATGCGCCCATGCTACCTGCACCCAATATGTGCCAGGGGATTGGCGTATGAAGGGAGGTGTGGGTAGGGGTTTGCGTGGGCATGTGTGCTCGCCAGTCAATCAAGTTAAAGAATCGCTATAATGCCCGCGCATTCTAACTGTCAGGCCAGGCGCGCTCCATCTGTGTTGTGCGCGCCCTTTATTTTGGAGATAAACACATGCCGTCGTTCGACGTGGTATCCGAACTGGACAAGCACGAAGTCACCAACGCAGTCGAAAACGCTGTGAAGGAGCTGGACCGCCGTTACGACCTCAAAGGCAAAGGCTCCTTTGAGTTCAAGGAAAAAGACCTGACCGTCAACATGACCGCTGAGGCGGACTTCCAGCTGGAAGCCATGATTGAGATCCTGAAGTTGGCGCTGGTCAAGCGCAAAATCGATGCGCAGTGCCTTGAGATCAAAGATGCCTATGCCTCGGGCAAGTTGATGAAGCAGGAAGTGGTGCTCAAAGAAGGCATCGACAAAGAGCTGGCGAAGAAAATCGTTGCTCACGTCAAAGACGCTAAGCTCAAAGTGCAGGCTGCCATTCAAGGTGAGCAAGTACGCATCACCGGCAAGAAGCGTGACGACCTGCAAGAAGCGATTGCAGCCTTGCGCGCCAAGACGTTTGACTTGCCATTGCAGTTCAACAACTTCCGCGATTGATCAATGATCATTGGCCGTGGGGGAACCTATGGCGATCATTGACGTCCGAGTGTCCCGGGCACTGCACAAGCGATTGAGCGTTGCCGTTCAATCGTTTAGCTGAATACATAACGTCGCCGGGTATCGGTACGAGGAGAAGTAAATGGATTTGAACGCTGAAGTCGATCAGTTGATCAAGGCCTCGCAAGCCTGGATCCCGATGATCATGGAGTACGGAAGCCGTGTGCTGTTGGCGCTGATTACGCTGGCGGTGGGCTGGTGGTTGATCAACCGTTTGACCGCCAAGCTGGGTAACTTGCTGGCCTTGCGCAAGGCTGATCTGGCCCTGCAAGGCTTTATCAGCAGCCTGGCCAACATCATCCTCAAGGTCCTGCTGGTGGTCAGCGTGGCCTCCATGATTGGCATTCAAACCACATCGTTCGTTGCGGCGATCGGTGCGGCGGGCCTGGCGATCGGTTTGGCACTGCAAGGCAGCCTGGCAAACTTTGCCGGCGGGGTGTTGATCCTGTTGTTCCGTCCATTCAAGATCGGTGACTGGATTGAGGCGCAAGGTATCAGCGGTACCGTTGACAGCATCCAGATCTTCCACACGGTGCTGCGTACCGGTGATAACAAAACAGTCATTGTGCCGAACGGTAATCTGTCCAACGGCATCATCACCAACTACAACCGTCAACCGACGCGCAAGGTGGTGTTTGATGTCGGCGTGGATTACGAGGCCGATCTGCAAAAGGTGCGTGAAGTGTTGCTGGCCCTGGCGGATGACCCGCGCGTACTGAAAGACCCCGCGCCGGTGGTGGTTGTGACCACGCTGGGGGACAGTGCGATCACTATGTCGTTGCGAGCATGGGTCGATACACCTAATTACTGGGATGTATTGTTCATGTTCAATGAGCAGTCGCGTGATCGGCTGAAGGCTGCAAATATTGATATTCCTTTCCCGCAGCGTGTCATCCGAGTGGTGCAAGAGCGGGCAGAGTAACAAGTTGCAGCGAGTGCACAGCGAATGCCTGATGTAGATCATCTGGGATAAGCAGCAATTAAGGGGGCGAAAGCCTCCTTAATTGTTTCTGGCGTGTGTATAGGTGTTGATAGCCGATGCATTGCATCTAATAAGTTAGTTAGCTTGCTATATAGATAACTTTTGACCGTGCAAAAAAAACCATGCCCTTATGCAAGGGCATGGTTTTTTCTGAAGCGTATCTGCAATAAAGGCTTTAGGGCGCTTATTACAGAATGTTCAGCGGGTATTCAACGATGACGCGAACGTCGTTGGTGTCTACGCCGTAGTTGCTGGTGGTGCGGTAGATCGCGCTACGCAGGCGGAAAGACAAGTCTTTGGCCGGGCCTTCTTGCATCACGTATTTGCTTTCGAAGTTGAACTCGTGCTCTTTGCCTTCGCCGTCGGTGGTGGAGATGTTGTCACCGGTGACGTAGCGCGTCATGAAGCTCAGACCAGGCACGCCGTAGGAGGCCATGTTCAGGTCGTAGCGCGCCTGCCAGGAGCGTTCGTCTTTGCCGTTGAAGTCGGAGTACTGCACGGAGTTGGCGAGGAAAATAGTGCCACCGCCGTCTACGCCATAGTAGTAACCGCTGTCACCGGTGGAGCGCTGGTGAGCCAGGGTGAACTTGTGAGCGCCGAGGCTGTAAGCCGCTGCCAAACTCCAGATTTTGTTGTCGACGTCACCCGCCAGTTCCTTGCCTTGGCTGGAGGTCCGGTAGCCGTTGAAGTCGAAGTTCAGGGCTTGGGATTCAGCGATTGGCAGGGTGTAGTTCAGGTTGACGTATTGCTTCTTGAAGTAGTCGTCAACGTCGGACGCTGCCACGCCACCGACCAAATTGTCAGTGAACTGGTAGGTCGCCCCCGCAATGTTTGCAGAAGGCAGGTGCAGGCTGTCGTGGAACATGCCGGTTTGCGAGCTGATGCCGGTAAAGCGACCTGCGGTCAGCTCAAGACCTTTGATTTCTTTGCTGGTGATCAATGTGCCGGTGGCCACTTCAGGCAGCAAACGGCTGTCGTCGGTAGAGAAAACCGGGCTGGCCACGAACTGGTTGCCGTATTTCAGTACGGTGTCGGACAGGCGGAATTTTACCGCGCCACCGATTTTCGATTGAGTGTCTTCCGGAGAGCCATCGCTTTTGGTTGCGAACAGGCCGTTACCTTGACGACCCGCGCCGCCGTCCAGACGCACGGTACCCATGGCAAATGCATCAACGCCCACCCCAATGGTGCCTTGGGTGAAGCCGGATTCGTAGTTAAGCAGTTCGCTCAGGCCCCAGTCTTCGCGATAGCCGCTTTTGTAAGGATGGCCGCCCGCTTCACCGTTTTTGCTGATGTTGCCAGCGCCATTACGGTAATCACGGTTCATGTACAGCATGCGAGTTTTAGAAGTCAGTGTGCTGTCTTCAATAAAGCCCTTGGCGTCATCTTGGGACGAGGCCATTGCGAACTGTGTAGTACCGGCTGAAACAGCCAGTGCGATCATGCTCCACTTCATCACGCGCATCGTGATTTGCTCCTTTGGTTTTAGGAAGAGTACTGCCGTCCCACCTGAATTTTTATCTGGGCGGCTCTTTCTTTTTGTGTCGGCGCAAACTTATATCACGCCGACCTTATTGGCGATACTTACCCTCAAAAGCTTTCAGCTTCTTTACAGGCACGTCGCAAAACAGATTTTTGATGACGTAAATGTGCAGTAGCCATACGGGTTTGAACGGGCTGTTGAAACTACTAGCAGGGCTAAACACATGGCGCGATGTTGTGTGTCCACGGTTTAACAACTCCAATTTCCTGCGGCTGAGCTATTGTTATTTAGCGTAGGGCCTTACGTCCGTTGGTAGGCTCTTGCGACTATGTACGAGCTTTATGCAACAAGCATGCTCAAAGCGGCGTTGTCATGAAAAATAATTGATTTGTGCCTTGGTCTGCCTCTAAAGCCCGATAAAGCGAGGGCGATGCTTGTATGGGGTTCATCTTTGCGGACGCCTGGCTCCCCGCGTGCCAGCGTTGAAGTGTTCCGGCCAGCCTAAAGCGTTACCGGTTAACACCTGTTTGGGTACGCGGTGACGTTTGGCTGCACTAAAAGCATTCGTGTTGTTCACTTTTGGTGCAGCAGTGTCTGAACGCTGTTTGGATCGGGTGTGATGCGAGCTTCAATCAAGGGTATCCTGCGCCTTTGCCGTCTGGCGCTTGATGAGTCTCATCGGTGTGAGTCGAGCTGCAAAAACCACCCTTCGAACAGGAGACCGTTCAGTGTTCGCTTTGGATTCACGGCTTAAACAGGACACCTGGCTGATAGGGGATTTCCCTTTGTGCAGCCTGCTGCTGTCCAATGACTCAAATTACCCCTGGTTTATTCTGGTGCCGCGGCGCGAGGGTATAAGTGAATTGTTTCAATTGGATGACGGTGATCAGCAGCTTATGTGGCGTGAAACCAGCGCCTTGGCGCGGGTGCTGAAGGAGGTGCTGGGTGCCGATAAAATGAACGTTGCCACGTTAGGTAATGTGGTCAGCCAGCTGCATATGCATGTCATTGCGCGCTTTACCGCTGACGTGGCATGGCCAGGCCCTGTGTGGGGCAAATGTCCTGCCAGGCCTTACACCGCAGATGAAGTGGTCAGGCTGTGTAAGCAGCTAAAACCTGTTTTGGGCGATAACTTCACTTTTTCGGAGGTTGTGGCGTGACATTAGAAGCGCGAGTTATGGACCTTGAAAGTCGTTTGGCTTTTCAGGATGACACCATTCAGGCACTGAATGATGTGTTGGTCGCACAGCAAAACGCAGTGGATCGTTTGCAGATGCAAATCGCTGCCTTGCTCAAGCGCCAGGAAGAAATGGGCGGTCAGTTTGAGTCCTTTGAAGATGAAGCGCCGCCGCCACATTATTAATACGTTCCACCGGCGAAAAAAAACCGCGATCAGCCTGGGCTGGTCGCGGTTTTTTTTGGGGGGTATGAAATCAGCGGCGTGGCAATGCTGCGATAACGTCTTCTGCCTGCAAGCCTTTGTCGCGGTTCATGACCGAGAACTCGACACGTTGGCCTTCGACCAGAACGCGATGACCTTCACCGCGAATGGCACGAAAGTGCACGAAAATATCATCACCCGAGTCGCGTGAGATAAAGCCGAACCCTTTTGAGGTGTTAAACCACTTCACCGTTCCAGTGTCGCGGTTAGTCATGTCGTAATTTTGCGTGGCTTGCGAGGGGGATGACTTGTAGAAACTCACAGCCAGATGAAGCGCAACGGCTAGCACGGCCGGTGCAAGGCTAAGCAGAACGGCAGGCTGGTCGCCGATTGGCAACAGCAAGCCAAACAAGGTCAATGTCTGCAAAACAACAGACAGTACCAAAAGGGCGCTGACCAGGTTTTGCAGGTGATGGCGCGCACCTTTATTCCAGAACGGAATGACGGGAGCGAGTGTCAGGTTGAGCAGGCCGAGAAAGGCCAGATAGAGGGCATCAGCGTGTTGGAGGTACGGAACGGCGTCGGGCTGTAGGCTGGGTATAAAGGACAGCAGCAAGGCCGCTGTTCCCGTCACCAAGTGGACGATTTTCAACATTTCAATTAACTCACATTAAGACGGATCACAAGGAAGAGCGGATTGAGTACGGTTCGCTTCTGAAAAAAAAGGGAGGCGTTGGGCACGTACAGTCATCAGCCTATGCACCACCACCAAGGGCAGGTGAGGGCGACACGCCGCCTATTTAACAGTAAAGCTTGGCGGTTCTCAAATTAAGCCTCCTGAGCGGTAAATAAGGGCGCTTCCGTAGGGCTAGTAGTCTCTGTCTGTTTTCTGTGTGGGCATCATCCTGATGATATATAGCTCAATTCCAGTTTTTGGTCAGCGTTGGGAGGGGCTGGGTGTTGCTTGTTTCTATATTTGTATGGGTGCCTTGTGTTGAGAAAGTTGTGTATATTTTTTGGTTGAATTAAATGCGGGGTCTTTTAGTTTGTGGCGCTGGATTAGGTTTTATTAATGATCGTGTTGAGTGCGGCTGATCAGTTGATAGTTAAAAGAGGGTGGGTTCTGTGCTGAATGAGCACGCTGCCCCGAGTCTTTTTTCGTTAACTTGTCTGGGGAGCGGGACGCTGGATCTTGTGGTGCGAGGGGGCTGTGTCTTTGACGATGATGCGCGCGTGCAGCGCTCAATGCCGGCCCACCTTTAAATCGCCGCTCTTGAGGGGGCGGGGCGCTCGAATTCATCGCTCCTATCGAGATGGCTCCTACGTGTTTGAGGGGGAGATCCGCTGGATAAGAAGTTTTACATATTGTTTTATGTGAGTGCGTTACAACAAATATCAATCAACTTAAATGGTGTTGCAATGGAGTGCTCTAATTATGGGGCGATTAATTCGGCATGAAGGTGTGGGTAGCAGGTTGGTGCAAAGAGTCAAGATCGATCCGGCTATTCTTGAGTTTGAAATGTCATTGGCTCGGCCGTTATCCCGGTCGGTGAGGTTAAATGGTTTTGCCACCTGTTTAAGACTTGAAGAAATCTATTGGGAGGTGCTCGCTGATATTGCGCGTATCAATGATTGTTCAATCAATGCCTTGTTGTCCTATGTCGACAGGGAGGTGCATTTGCGGCATGGGGGGGTGAAGAATTTCAGTGGCTTGATCCGGGTTGTGTGCGTTATGCATCTGTCCGGTGCGGCACGAGGAGTGGCGGGGACGTCTCAAAAGCAGTTCTTTTGGGGGTGAGCGGCAGGTTGTGAAAGGCAGTGCTTGCGCGCAGCGGCTTGTAATCGATCGATATTTATGATGCCTTTAGTTCGTTCTGGTCATTCGTGCGGCTGCAAAGGCTCGATTTAACAGATATAATCTCGCGCTTTGTGGCCCTCTGTAGGGGTTGCCGCTAACGGATTGTCGAGATACGCCAATGCCCATGTACGATTATCAATGCGCTTCCTGTGGTCATCAGTTGGAAGCCATTCAAAAAATCAGTGATTCACCACTGGTTGATTGTCCTGCCTGTCAGGCGCCTGAGTTGAAGAAGATGCTGTCCATGCCAGGCTTTCGCTTGAGCGGAACCGGATGGTACGAAACAGACTTCAAGACAGGCTCGAAAAAGAATCTGGCAGGCGGCGACAAATCCGACTGAGATTGAGCGAAAGCAGTCTGAATATGAGCGGGCTCTTGCACTTTATCAGCACCGACGGTGCGCAAGACCTCCACCGAATTTCGAATTACGAGAAGTGAAACCACTACCATGATGCGCAGCCATTATTGCGGCCAACTGAACGAAAGCCTGGAAGGCCAGGAAATTACCCTTTGCGGATGGGTTCACCGTCGCCGTGACCACGGTGGGGTGATTTTCCTCGATATCCGTGATCGTGACGGTCTGGCCCAAGTGGTTTTCGATCCGGACCGCGCTGAGTCCTTCGCTGCCGCCGACCGCGTGCGCAGTGAGTACGTCGTCAAGATTACCGGCAAGGTGCGCTTGCGTCCGGCGGGTGCAGGCAACACCAACATGGCGTCGGGCATGATCGAAGTGCTGGGCTATGAGCTGGAAGTACTGAACGAAGCTGAAACCCCGCCGTTTCCGCTCAATGAATTCTCGGATGTAGGCGAAGAAACGCGTTTGCGTTATCGCTTCATCGATCTTCGCCGTCCTGAAATGCTCGAAAAGCTGCGTCTGCGTTCGCGCATGACCACCAGCATTCGCCGTTACCTGGATGAAAACGGTTTCCTGGACGTTGAAACGCCGATTCTCACCCGTGCGACCCCTGAAGGTGCTCGTGACTATCTGGTGCCAAGCCGTACCCATGCGGGCAGCTTCTTTGCCCTGCCGCAATCGCCACAGCTGTTCAAGCAACTGCTGATGGTTGCCGGTTTTGACCGTTACTACCAGATCGCCAAATGTTTCCGCGATGAAGACCTGCGTGCTGACCGTCAGCCTGAGTTCACTCAGATCGATATCGAAACCAGCTTCCTTGATGAAAAAGACATCATGGGCCTGACCGAAGGCATGATCCGCAACCTGTTCAAGGAAGTGCTGGATCTGGAGTTCGGCGAGTTCCCGCACATGACTTTCGAAGAAGCCATGCGCCGCTACGGTTCCGACAAACCAGACCTGCGTAACCCGCTGGAACTGGTCGACGTTGCCGACCAGCTCAAAGACGTTGAATTCAAAGTGTTCAGCGGCCCTGCCAATGACCCGAAAAGCCGTGTCGCCGCCCTGCGCGTTCCTGGCGGCGCGAGCATGCCACGCAGCAAGATCGACGACTACACCAAGTTTGTCGGCATCTACGGTGCCCGTGGCCTGGCGTACATCAAGGTCAATGAGCGCGCCAAAGGTGTTGAGGGTCTGCAATCGCCGATCGTGAAAAACATTCCTGAGGCTAACCTCAATGTGATTCTGGACCGCGTAGGTGCAGTCGATGGTGACATCGTCTTCTTCGGCGCCGACAAAGCCAAGATCGTTAGCGAAGCCTTGGGTGCGCTGCGCATCAAGGTCGGTAATGACCTGAACTTGCTGACGTGCGAGTGGGCACCGATGTGGGTCGTTGACTTCCCGATGTTCGAAGAGAACGAAGACGGCAGCTTCAGCGCCTTGCACCACCCGTTCACAGCGCCGAAGTGCTCGCCAGAAGAGCTGGAAGCCAACCCGGCTACCGCTATTTCGCGTGCCTATGACATGGTGCTGAACGGCACTGAGTTGGGTGGCGGCTCGATCCGTATCCACCGCAAAGAAATGCAGCAGGCTGTATTCCGCTTGCTGGGTATCGAAGAGGCAGAGCAAGAAGAGAAATTCGGCTTCCTGCTGGATGCTCTGAAGTACGGAGCACCGCCTCACGGTGGCCTGGCTTTCGGTCTGGATCGCTTGGTGATGCTGATGACAGGCGCTCAATCGATTCGTGAAGTGATTGCGTTCCCGAAAACCCAGAGTGCTGCGTGTGTCATGACCCAAGCCCCTGGCTTGGTCGATGCCAAGGCGCTGCGTGAGCTGCACATTCGTTTGCGTGAACAGCCTAAGGCTGAGTAAAACTGGCCCACAAAGGCGCATCCCCGGATGCGCCTTCGTCGTTGGGGTCGAGCATTTTTATTGCCGGGCTGTGTTCACGGGCAGGGCCGGGCAAGGTTTCACACAAGGATTCGGAGTAGGTTATGGCAGGTCATTCTAAGTGGGCGAACATCAAGCACCGCAAAGAGCGTCAGGATGCCAAAAAAGGCAAGATCTTCACCAAGTGGATTCGTGAGCTGACGGTTGCTGCCCGTCAGGGTGGTGGCGATCCGGGCACCAACCCTCGTCTGCGGCTGGCGCTGGACAAGGCGCTGGGCGCCAACATGAGCCGCGACATCATTGATCGGGCGGTGTCGCGCGGTACAGGCGCAGCTGAAACCGACGACATGGTCGAGCTGACTTACGAAGGCTACGGCCCGGGCGGTGTGGCGGTCATGGTCGAATGCATGACGGACAACCGTAACCGCACGGCCGCAGCTGTGCGTCATGCGTTCAGCAAGTGCGGTGGCAATCTGGGGACCGATGGCTCGGTGGCCTACCTGTTCGAGCGTAAAGGTCAGATTTCCTACGCTGCCGGTATTGACGAAGATGCGTTGATGGAAGCGGCGATGGAGGCAGATGCCGATGATGTCGTAACCAATGAAGACGGTTCCATCGATGTCTTTACCTCGTTCTCCAGCTTTTATGCGGTGCGCAATGCTTTGGAAGCGGCAGGGTTCAAACCGGTCGATGCTGAAATTGTCATGCTACCCACCACCAGTGCCGAGCTTGATCTGGAAGGGGCTGAAAAAGTGCTCAAGCTGATCGATATGCTTGAAGACCTGGATGACGTGCAAAACGTCTATTCCAATGCCGAAATACCCGAAGCGGTGCTGGAACAGCTAGCCTGATACCTGCTGCGACCTTGGAAGCCGGAGGTGCAACGCCGCGATGATCGCAGGCTGTGCACCTCCGGCTTCTGCCTTTAAGCTGTCCGGGTTAATGCCCGAGGGCATCACTTCAAAAGCTGTAGGCGTTATGACTCTTATTCTTGGTATTGATCCTGGCTCGCGAATCACTGGCTATGGCGTGGTGCGAGACACGGGGCGTGGCTGCGTGTACGTGGCTTCGGGGTGTATTCGTACGGGTAACGGCGAAATGCATGAGCGGTTGCAGATCGTGTATCGCGGTGTGCGCGAGGTCATTCAGACGTACGGGCCGGTTACCATGGGCATCGAGAAGGTGTTCATGGGGCGCAACGCTGATTCCGCGCTAAAGCTGGGGCAGGCACGGGGGGCGGCCATTGTTGCAGGTGGTGAAGAAAGCCTGGAAATTGCCGAGTACACCGCCACGCAAATCAAACAGGCGGTCGCGGGCACGGGTGGGGCGAACAAAGAGCAGGTCATGATGATGGTCATGCATTTGCTCAAGCTCACCTCCAAGCCGCAGATTGACGCTTCGGATGCGCTGGCGATTGCGTTGTGCCATGCCCATACCCGCTCAAGCCTGTTGCCCCACGGCTTGGGTGCGGCACGTAGCCGTGGTGGTCGTCTGCGCCTTTGAAATGATGGCTTTTACTTTATTAAGCGTGCGGGTGATCGCTCCCGCAGTTACCCCTCGTTGCTGTCTTGTGAGCCAGGCGTTGTTCTGGCCAGAGAAAAGGATCTAAAACGTGATTGGACGCTTGCGTGGCACTCTGGCTGAAAAACAGCCGCCCCATCTGATTCTGGATGTCAACGGCTTGGGTTATGAGTTGGAAGTGCCAATGACCACGCTGTACCGCTTGCCATCCATTGGTGAGCCGCTGACCCTGCACACGCATTTAGTGGTTCGCGAAGATGCACAGTTGCTCTATGGTTTCATTGGTAAGCGAGAGCGTGACTTCTTTCGCGAGCTGATCCGGCTCAATGGCGTTGGCCCCAAGCTGGCCTTGGCCTTGATGTCCAGCCTGGAAGTCGATGAGCTGGTGCGCTGCGTTCAGGCGCAGGACACCTCAGCGCTGACCAAGGTGCCGGGCGTCGGCAAAAAAACAGCTGAGCGCTTGTTGGTCGAGCTCAAAGATCGATTCAAGGCGTGGGAGCAAGTGCCGAGCATGTTTGCCCTGGTGCCTAATCAGCCGGATGCACCTGTGCAAGTTGCCAGTGCTGAAAGCGACGCGGTCAGTGCTTTGATTTCTTTGGGGTACAAGCCTCAGGAAGCGAGCAAGGCCGTGTCAGCGATCAAGGACAAGACCTTGAGCAGTGAAGACATGATTCGCCGTGCCCTTAAGGGAATGATTTAAGTGATTGAAGCTGACCGTTTGATAACCGCCTCCAGCGGGCGCGACCGCGAAGAGGTCCAGGACCGGGCGATTCGTCCATTGAGCCTGGCTGACTACATTGGTCAGCCGACGGTGCGTGAGCAAATGGAGCTGTTTATTCAGGCCGCGCGCGGGCGTTCTGAGTCACTGGATCACACCTTGATTTTCGGTCCGCCCGGGTTGGGTAAAACCACGCTGGCTAACATCATTGCTCAGGAAATGGGTGTCTCGATCAAAAGTACCTCCGGCCCTGTGCTGGAGCGTCCGGGCGATTTGGCGGCTTTGCTGACCAACCTTGAGCCGCATGACGTACTGTTTATTGATGAGATCCATCGCCTTTCACCCATCGTCGAAGAAGTGCTGTACCCGGCAATGGAGGACTTCCAGCTCGATATCATGATTGGCGAAGGGCCCGCTGCGCGTTCGATCAAGCTGGATTTGCCGCCGTTTACGCTGGTTGGGGCGACGACCCGCGCTGGCATGCTGACCAATCCTCTGCGTGACCGCTTCGGCATTGTGCAGCGTCTGGAGTTTTACAGTACCGATGACCTGGCGACGATTGTCAGTCGCTCTGCCGGTATTTTCGGTTTGCCGCTTGACCCTGAGGGGGCATATGAGATTGCCCGGCGTGCGCGCGGTACACCGCGAATCGCCAACCGTTTGTTGCGTCGTGTTCGCGACTTTGCTGAAGTGCGGGCCAAAGGGCATATCACCAAGCCTGTGGCTGACCTGGCGTTAAACCTGCTGGATGTGGATGAGCATGGCTTCGATCATCAGGACAGACGTTTGTTGCTGACCATGATCGAGAAATTCGATGGAGGGCCGGTGGGGATCGACAGCTTGGCGGCGGCGATCAGCGAGGAGCGCCATACCATTGAAGATGTGCTTGAACCGTATCTGATTCAGCAGGGCTACATCATGCGTACGCCGCGCGGTCGCGTCGTGACCCGGCATGCGTATTTGCACTTCGGTCTGAACATTCCATCGCGCTTGGGTGAGATGCCGACCGAGGACGTATTTTTGAATGCAGTGGACGATTAATTAGCCATCACGGGTCGATTTTTTTGTCGTTTTTGATGTCTCAAAGGCTGGCGCTGAAAATCTTGGGTCTTAAAGTCTAAGAAGAGTGAAAAACAGTGGTTTGGCGGATTGGCAACCTGAGGAGTAAGCACTAGAGTATGCGCGCGCAAAACAGGCTGGAGCCGTTCGCACATCGCTGTCGCGTTTATTACGAAGACACCGATGCGGGTGGCGTCGTGTATTACGTCAATTACCTTAAGTTTATGGAGCGGGCTCGAACCGAAAGGCTGCGGGAACTGGGCTTTGCCCAATCTGCGCTGGCGGGTGAGAACCTGTTGTTCGTCGTGCATTCCAGCGAGGCGCGTTACTACGCACCGGCGCGACTGGACGACGAATTGTTGGTAAGTGCGCACGTAATGGAACTCAACCGTGCCAGCCTGCGTTTCAAGCAGCAGGTCTGGCGGGCTGCGGACTCAACGCTACTCTGTGAAGGGCAGTTTTTGGTCGCCTGCGTGCGCGCCGATAGTTTTAAACCCCGGGCCATTCCCGAAGCTTTACGTACGGCCTTTGCCGACGTGAGCGGCGCGGGTAAACATTTAGAGCAGGAGATAAAGCGTGGAAGCTAACGTCGTCGACCATTCCTCCATGTGGAGCTTGGTCAGCAATGCCAGCATTGTTGTGCAGTTGGTAATGTTGACCCTGCTGGCCGCATCGGTGACCTCTTGGGTCATGATTTTTCAGCGCAGCACGATGCTGCGCGCAGGTCGGCGTGCTCTTGAAAGCTTTGAAGAGCGCTTCTGGTCGGGTATCGACTTGTCAAAACTGTACCGTCAGGCCGGCAGCAACCCTGACCCGGACTCCGGCGTTGAGCAGATCTTTCGTGCCGGTTTCAAAGAGTTTTCTCGCCTGCGCCAACAGCCGGGCGTTGACCCCGAAGCGGTCATGGAAGGTGTTGCGCGTGCCATGCGCGTGGCGATCTCCCGTGAAGAAGAGAAGTTGGAACAAAGCTTGCCGTTTCTGGCCACTGTCGGTTCGGTAAGCCCGTACATCGGTCTGTTTGGTACGGTTTGGGGCATCATGAACTCTTTCCGTGGACTGGCCACGGCTCAGCAAGCGACGCTGGCCACCGTAGCGCCCGGCATTGCCGAAGCGTTGATTGCAACGGCCATTGGTTTGTTCGCGGCCATTCCGGCAGTTATTGCCTACAACCGTTTTGCTGCGCGTAGCGAAACCCTGATCGGTCGCTACTACACCTTCGCCGATGAATTCCAGGCGATCCTGCACCGTAAAGTGCACACCAGCGAAGAATAAGCAGGTAATTCCCAATGGCTTTAATCGCTCGAGCTCGCAAAAAGCGCAAGCCGGTCGCCGAGATGAACGTTGTGCCATACATCGACGTGATGCTGGTACTGCTGGTCATTTTCATGGTGACTGCGCCCATGCTTAACCAGGGTGTGAAAGTGGATTTGCCCAAGGTCTCCAGCGAGGCCTTGCCGCAAGACAACAACACTCAGGTTTTGACTATTTCGATCAAGGCTGACAAGACCTATTTCTGGAACCTTGGCAGCGAAGTTGATACCGAAAAGCAGATGGACAAGGCCATGACCTTGCCGCAGATGACGGATGCGGTGACTAAAATCATCCGCGCCGGTAACGAAGGCGGAAAGCATACTCAAGTCTTCATTCGGGGTGACAAGACCGTGGACTATGGCGCGGTGATGGGTGCCATGGGCGGCTTGCAGAAAGCCGGGGTCGGTAACGTTGGCTTGATAACCGAGGCTCCCTGATGCGCGAACAGCGGGAGCCGTCCGCCTCTGAAAACTTTTTTTGGCCTACAGTGTGGGCGGTGGCACTGCACGTCCTGATTTTTGGCATGCTCTTCGCCAGTTTTGCCATGACACCGGAGTTGCCACCGTCCAAGCCGATTGTTCAAGCGACCTTGTATCAACTGAAGTCCAAGAGTCAGGCAACCACCCAGACCAATCAAAAGATTGCGGGTGAGGCCAAGAAATCTGCCGCGCGTCAGACCGAAGCTGAGCAGATGGAGCAGAAAAAGGTTGAGCAAGAGGCGGTAAAAGCGACGGAACAAAAGAAAGAAGAGGCTGCCGAAAAAGCAGCTGAGGCCAAGAAGGCGGACGAAGCCAAGGCGAGTGAAGCCAAAAAGGCCGATGAAGCTAAGAAGGCCGATGAAGCCAAAAAAGCTGACGATGCTAAAAAGGCCACCGACGCTAAAAAGGCTGAAGAGAAAAAACTGGCTGATATAGCCAAGAAGAAATCTGAGGAAGAGGCCAAAAAAGCCGCTGAAGAAGAGGCGAAGAAAAAGGCCGCCGAAGACGCCAAGAAAAAGATTGTCGAAGATGCGAAGAAGAAAGCGGCTGAAGATGCCAAGAAAAAGGCCGTAGCAGACGAGGCGAAAAAGAAAGCCGCCGAAGATGCGAAGAAAAAGGCGTCAGCTGATGCTGCCAAGAAAAAGGCAGTAGAAGCCGCGCGTAAATCGACCGAAGAGAAAAAGGCGCAAGCCTTGGCAGATTTGCTTTCCGACACGCCGCAACGTCAACAAGCCTTGGCAGAGGAGCAGGGCGATGAGGTCGCCGGTAGTTTTGATGACCTGATTCGTGCCCGGGCAGCAGAGGGTTGGGCGCGCCCACCATCGGCTCGCAAGAACATGACAGTGGTTCTGCAAATCGGCATGTTGCCAGATGGCACGGTAACGTCAGTGACGGTTGCCAAATCCAGTGGTGACGGGCCTTTCGACAGCTCTGCTGTGGCGGCGGTCAAGAACATTGGCCGTTTAACGGAGATGCAGGGTTTGAAGCCCAGCGAATTTAATCCTTATCGATCATTCAAGATGACATTCACACCTGAGGATCTAGCCTTGTGATTAACTTTTTTCGAGGACTGCTAGTCGTCGTCTGCTGCTTTGCAGGGATGGCGATGGCTGAAGAGAAGAACATTCTGGTCACCAGTGGTAGCGACCGGGCAACCCCGATTGCGGTGGTTCCGTTTGGTTGGCAGGGCGGGGCTGTTCTGCCGGATGACATGGCTGAAATTATCGGCAACGACCTGCGCAACTCGGGTTATTACGCGCCGATTCCAAAGCAGAACATGATCAGCTTGCCCGCCCAGGCCAGCGAAGTCATTTTCCGTGACTGGAAAGCGCTGGGTGCCCAGTACGTTATGGTCGGTAACATTGTCCCGGCGGGCGGGCGCCTGCAGGTGCAATATGCCTTGTTCAACGTGGCTACCGAGCAGCCAGTGTTGACGGGCAGCGTTTCGGGCACCGCCGAACAGTTGCGTGACATGGCGCACTACATCTCCGATCAGTCGTTTGAAAAACTGACTGGTATTAAAGGTGCATTCTCGACGCGTCTGCTTTATGTGACCGCTGAGCGTGCCAGTGCCACCAATACCCGTTACACCTTGCAGCGCTCCGACTACGACGGCGCTCGCGCGGTGACGTTGTTGCAATCGCGTGAACCTATCCTGTCGCCACGTTTTGCGCCGGACGGCAAGCGTATTGCTTATGTATCGTTCGAACAGAAACGCCCGCGTATCTTTATGCAGAACATTGATACCGGTCGTCGTGAGCAAATTACCAACTTTGAAGGCTTGAATGGTGCGCCTGCATGGTCGCCGGACGGTTCGAAGCTGGCGTTTGTGTTGTCCAAAGATGGCAACGCTGAAATCTACGTGATGGACCTGGCTTCCCGCCAACTGACGCGTGTGACTAACAGCCCTGCTATCGATACCGAACCGTTCTGGGGTAAGGATGGGTCTACCATCTACTTCACCTCTGACCGTGGCGGTAAACCGCAAATCTACAAAACCACAGTCGGTAGCGGTAATGCAGAGCGTGTGACATTTATCGGGAACTACAACGCCAGTCCGAAGCTTTCGGCTGATGAAAAGACCCTGGTAATGATTCATCGTCAGGACGGATTCACTAATTTCCGAGTTGCAGCGCAAGATTTGCAGCGCGGAAGTGTAAAAATCCTTACAGATACCAACCTTGATGAGTCAGCTACTGTTGCACCCAACGGCACCATGGTAATCTACGCCACCCGCCAGCAGGGCCGGGGAGTCTTGATGCTCGTGTCCATTAACGGACGCGTAAGGCTCCCTCTTCCTACCGCTCAAGGCGAAGTCAGAGAACCTTCCTGGTCCCCTTACCTGAACTGACGTGGTGATAGCTTTACGTTGCACTTAACACTTGGGGTTCATTAGGAGTTTTACGATGGAAATGCTGAAGTTTGGTAAATTTGCTGCGCTGGCACTGGCCATGGCTGTAGCTGTAGGTTGCTCGTCCAAAGGCGGCGACAATGCCGGTGAAGGCGCTGCTGTTGATCCAAACGCTGGTTACGGCGCAAACACAGGCGCTGTTGATGGCTCCCTGAGTGAAGAAGCTGCTCTGCGCGCGATCACTGTTTTCTACTTCGAATACGACAGTTCGGACCTGAAACCAGAAGCAATGCGCGCTCTGGACGTTCACGCAAAAGACCTGAAAGCTAACGGCGCTCGCGTTGTTCTGGAAGGTAACACTGACGCCCGTGGTACTCGTGAGTACAACATGGCTCTGGGCGAGCGTCGTGCGAAAGCCGTTCAACGCTACCTGGTACTGCAAGGTGTTTCCCCAGCACAGCTGGAGCTGGTGTCCTACGGTAAAGAGCGTCCAATCGCTACTGGCAACGACGAACAGTCGTGGGCTCAAAACCGTCGCGTCGAACTGCGTAAGTAATTCGTCATGCGAACGTGCCGCCGCGCTGTAACTATTCTGACTCTCAGCCTCATGCCGCTTGCGGCCTGGGCTGCGGTTCCTGTGGTCGATGACAATTCTGGCTATAACAATAGCGGGGGGAGTTATCCGTCAACGGGTTACGGTGCGAGCGGCGCCTATGCCGGGGGAGGGGTTTCGGCCCCTGTCTCGGCACAGGGCGAGCTGTTCAACCAGTTGCAACAAATGCAGGAACAGATAGCACGCCAGCAAGGTGTGATTGAGGTTCTGCAAAATGATGTATCGCGCATGAAGCAAGAAAGCCTGGAGCGATATCAGGAACTTGATCGGCGTATTGGTGCTGGCATTGCTCCTGCTGCCACGCCTGATAATTCTTCTGCTGGTGGCGCAACCAATGCCGCCGGCAATACCGCAGCGCCTGCACCTCAGGTGGCTGCAAGTACTGAACCTGCTGATCCGGCGAAAGAAAAGCTCTATTACGATGCGGCTTTCGATTTGATCAAGGCCAAGGACTTCGATAAAGCCAGTCAGGCATTTACTGCTTTTCTGCGCAAATACCCAAACAGCCAATACGCGGGCAATGCTCAGTACTGGTTGGGTGAAGTGAACTTGGCCAAGGGCGATTTGCAAGCTGCCGCTCAGGCGTTTGCCAAAGTCAGTCAGTTGTATCCAAAGCATGGCAAAGTGCCGGACTCGTTGTACAAGCTGGCTGATGTAGAGCGCCGCTTGGGGCATACCGACAAAGTCAAAGGCATTTTGCAGCAAGTGGTGGCCCAGTATCCGGGCACATCCGCTGCGCAGTTGGCACAACGCGATTTGCAGCGTATGTGAGTCCACCAAGCTTTCATCGAGAAACCCGCGCCTGTCGCGGGTTTTTTCGTTAGAATCCACGCCCTTTTATGAAATACGCTCTTCTGAGTCCTGCGCAGGCAGATTCTTTGGAGTGCCTGACGGAGGCGGACAGCCTGTTTAGCTGTTACGCCCGTGGCGGATATGCAAGACACATTAAGAATTACCGAAGTTTTTTACTCGTTACAGGGTGAAACGCGAACGGCTGGCTTGCCCACCGTTTTTGTACGTCTCACTGGCTGCCCTTTGCGATGCGGCTACTGCGACAGCGCTTATGCCTTCAGTGGTGGCACTGTGCGCTCCCTCGACAGCATCCTTGAGCAAGTCGCTGGTTTTCGTGCGCGTTACGTTTGCGTGACCGGTGGTGAGCCGTTGGCTCAACCCAACGCGATTCCACTTCTCAAGCAGCTTTGTGATGCTGGCTACGAGGTCTCTATCGAAACCAGTGGTGCGCTGGACATATCAGCTGTCGATCCGCGTGTCAGTCGCGTCCTCGACTTGAAAACCCCGGACTCTAAAGAGTCCCATCGCAATCTCTATGACAATATCGCCCTGTTGACGCGTAATGATCAGGTCAAATTTGTGATCTGTTCGCGCGACGACTACGACTGGGCGGTCTCCAAGTTGATTGAGTACGGTTTGGAGCGGCGTGCCGGTGAGGTGTTGTTCTCCCCGAGCCACCACGATTTGCCTGCGCGCGATCTGGCTGATTGGATCGTGGCGGATAACTTGCCTGTGCGCTTGCAGATGCAGTTGCACAAATATCTATGGAATGATGAGCCGGGGCGCTGAAATGACTGAACAATCGTTAGCCACTGAAAAAAGAGCGGTAATCCTGCTGTCGGGCGGTCTTGATTCTGCAACCGTCGTAGCGATGGCGCGTGCCGAAGGGTATAGCTGCTACACCATGAGCTTTGATTACGGGCAGCGCCATCGTGCTGAACTGGACGCTGCCGCTCGGGTTGCGCGCGACTTGGGAGCCATTGAGCACAAGGTCATCGGCCTGAGCCTGGACGGTATTGGCGGTTCAGCGCTGACGGACAGCTCTATCGATGTGCCTGAGGCGCCAAGCGAAGGCATTCCGGTGACTTATGTGCCGGCGCGAAACACGGTATTCCTGTCATTGGCGCTGGGCTGGGCAGAAGTGCTGAGCGCACGCGACATCTTCATCGGCGTCAATGCGGTGGATTATTCGGGCTACCCGGATTGCCGACCTGAGTTTGTTGAGGCCTTCGAAGTGATGGCCAACCTGGCGACTAAGGCTGGTGTGGAGGGGCAGGGCTTCAAGATTCAAGCGCCTCTGCAAAATATGAGTAAGGCACAAATCGTACAGGCCGGAGTAAAGCTGGGCGTCGATTACTCGTTGACGGTTTCTTGCTACCAGGCTGATGGTCAGGGGCGTGCATGCGGTAAATGTGACAGCTGCCGCTTGCGCGCAGAAGGCTTTGCAGCGGCCGGAATTAAAGACCCAACCCGCTATTTTTGATTTATTTGGTATT
Source organism: Pseudomonas sp. TWR3-1-1 (assembly GCF_049896545.1). Lineage (NCBI taxonomy): Bacteria > Pseudomonadati > Pseudomonadota > Gammaproteobacteria > Pseudomonadales > Pseudomonadaceae > Pseudomonas > Pseudomonas sp. TWR3-1-1. Next base: position 117,046 of record NZ_JAFCUO010000003.1, on the reverse strand, counting down.
TATTTTTAATCGGGTGTTGAATTCTCGTTAAAAATCAGTATTATACGTCCCACAACGAAGCGGGTCGTTAGCTCAGTTGGTAGAGCAGTTGGCTTTTAACCAATTGGTCGTAGGTTCGAATCCCACACGACCCACCATATCGCTACACCAAAACAGCCGGTCTAATCCTAAGGATTAACCGGCTTTTTTGTGCCCGCGATTTGGCGTGATCGCGGCATGGCGGGTTGTCGCGTGCGTCACGTTTGATACGGGCTGATTCAATTGGGGGGAGATCGCCGGGAGCCGTTGTGCGCTTTGGGGGTACTAACGTGTGTATACGTTCATTATCCGGAGTCAGGAATGAGTATCTCCTCGCTAAGTGCTATTCGGCCCTGTGGCTCCAGCCTTCAATCGCTGAGCCGGTTAAAAGAGCAAGAAGTCTGCACCGCCAGACCTGAATCTGATGCCGCGCGGATGTTGTTGCTCCTGGAAAAAGTTCAGCATCGTACTGGCATTGTGGCCAGTCACTTGGTGCCCTTGCAGAGCGTTGCGAAAGAGCACAACTGCATTATTGGCATTCGCCCGGTTGAAGCCGTGGCGACAGGGCTGATCGAGGAGGGGCACCCCACCAAAGATTTCCACATCAAAGGCAAGAGCGCCAATTGGGGGCCTCAGGCCGGGATGATCTGTGTCGATCAAGCGTTCAGCAAGCTAGAAGGGTGTCGGGCGTCGGACCCTGCGCGTATTGAAAAATTCAACGGGCAGACGCGTGAATGCATAGAAAACGGTCACGCCGTTGCCATCCCACTGGTGGTTTCCAGAGAGCGCCTGCACACGTTGTTGGCCGGTGATCTGATTACCGACATGCAGGCTGCGAATGCCGAGGGTTGCATCAGGTTTAGCGCAAAAGCGCCCAGTGGTGAGCGTTACCTGTTCGAAGCCGCACCGGCAGTGGACGCAGCGCAGGGTTTATATCAGATCAGCCAGCAAGGAAAACCGCTGGAAGTACTGGCAAAAACAGCCGGGGGCAAGGCGCTGACGGCTGACTATGACTTGCATCTGGTCGGGCCTCATTTAAGCGATCTTGGGACGCAAGATAACCTGCCGGTTCAGGATATAGCGCACGGTCTGTTCAGGGCTCGCATTGATGGATACATCGATCGCACAACCGATTCACGCCCTAAAAATCTGGCGCCCGAACTGCGTCAGGCTTATGCAAGTGCCAGCAATTTTTATCGCAAGGAATGTTCTGAGATCGGTAATGCCACGCGCCGTATCGCTGAGATGATTCCTGTGATCAACGCGGCTTTGGTTGGTACGGGGGAGCGCGTGGTTCATCACAACGCAGACTCCGGTAGTCCGGCGAGTGAGGCCGCTGCCAACTATCCGGCCACGTTCTTCTTGCCCGTCAAGCTTGAGGGGTTTGACGAAATGTGTGTGATTGAGGACCGTCAGCAGATGGCCGAGCTTATTCAGCAAGCGAAAAACAGCGGATATCACGTGCCGTTAAATCCGTTATGGGAGGCGGATGTGACCAGTATCAGGCGCGCTGATTTCGTAAACGCTCAGCGAGTACTTAATCGCTCTGGATAACAGGTCCGTGTACATCTACTGCACGGCCCATCTGCCGGGTTCAGGGTGGAGAAACTACAGGGGCTTGCACGCTTTCGCCGCAACGGGGTCATTGGGGATAAATGAATCGGGTGCCCCCTGCTTCAAGACTACATACCCGCGCCGCCAGGGCTGATCGTCGACCATGTGCCAGCGATGTCCGGTGCCTGTGTTGTCTTCGGCCACCAGCACCTCACCGGGATGCAGCGTGAATGTTTCGCCGCCGCGGGTGGCGAAGGCCAGCGTGCCTGACAAGGTCATCACGTACTGCGGCTCAGGGTCGTTGTGCCAGCCATAAGAGGCATGGGCGGCCGTCGACTTGAAATGAATGGCCGTCACGTCGTTGCGCGTACTCGGATCAATCGTTCCTTCTAATACGTGTGAGGCGTTGTCCGCACCTGTACACAATTTGTACGCTTTGATGCTGTCAGTCGCGGGTGTAGCCGCGTAAGCGCCACTCAAGGTGACAAGGGTGAATGCGCAGGCGCAGGCGGTGTGTGCGCCCAGGTTGCGCAGGGACTGTATGACGTGGTGCTGTGTTGAGCCTTTTTTTTGCTGCATGGAACAGGTTTCCCCTTGAGCGTGCGTCATGTGACGGTCGGTGTCTGGGGGTTATGGTCTGCGCGGCTGTGGCACTGGACAACTAACAAATATTTCATTCTCGCGGGGGCTCTGCCCTGACGGTCAAGCCGGACACGACCCCGGTGTGAGGTGGTCTATGCTCACAGCCCAATCCCGGGCTGAACCATTTGTGACTGTGTGTAGCCAAAGCAATAGCGTTCGGCTAGGGCTTGGAACACATCCGACATCAACAGGAGGTTTACGATGAGCAAGAAGATTTTGGTGGTACTGACCAGTGTCGAGAAATACCCGAATCTGCCGCGCGCAACGGGATTGTGGTTGGGCGAGGCAGTGCATTTCGTACACAAGGTTGAGGCGGCGGGCTACACGGTGGATTACGTCAGCCCGCAGGGCGGTTACACCCCTATTGACCCGCACAGTTTGGCCAAGGACATGGCAGCCGATATCGACTGGCAGTGGTATCACGACAAAGCGTTCATGAATCGGTTGGGGGCGACGCTCAAGCCAGAAGACATCAAGCCTGAGGACTACGCGGCTATTTATTACGCGGGTGGTCACGGGGTGATTTGGGATTTTCCGGACAACGTCGCCCTGCAAACCATCAGTCGTGAGATTTATGAGGCGGGTGGCGTTGTGTCTTCGGTGTGTCATGGAGCGGTAGGGCTGCTTAACATCCTGCTGTCCGACGGCGAGCTGCTAATCAAGGGTAAAAAGGTGACTGGTTTTTCCAATGAGGAAGAGCAGTTGGCGGGGTTGGCCGAGTTCGTGCCGTACCTGACCGAGACTGAGTTGGTGAAGCGCGGTGCGCTGTACGAGAAAGCCAGCGAACCGTGGGCGGCCTATGCAATTGCCGACGGGCGGTTGATTACCGGTCAAAACCCGGCATCAGGCGGGCCGGTTGCTGATTTGGTGCTTGAAGCGCTGAAATAAAAGAGGGGATGCCCGCAGCCCGTCACTGGCAGGCTGCGGGGTTGGTAATCCATGAAATCGCTTTCTGGCGTCCTGCCTGAAACATTAAACTTTTGAATCTCAAGCATATTCTGTAGCCTTGGCGCGCTGAATAGCTTGCCCGTGCCTGATAACACACATTCTCCCGGCGGGACTTGACGGTCCGGAGCCGGTGGTACACTCGACTTTCGCGCATAAGCGCTTGCAGGTCTTGCGAACATGACGCACATCTCTGAACGTTTTCTGATTCAAGCCCACCTTGACGCCAAGCAACCCAAAGCCTTGACCCAGGCTGAAGAAGCGACGTTGCGTGCAGCAATTGCTGCCGAACTCAAGGCTCAAGATGCGGTGCTGGTTGCCCATTTCTATTGCGACCCTGTGATTCAGGCGCTGGCAGAAGAGACGGGTGGCTGCGTTTCCGACTCCCTTGAAATGGCTCGATTCGGCGCTGCACATCCGGCTAAAACCGTGCTGGTCGCCGGTGTGCGCTTTATGGGTGAAACCGCAAAAATTCTCACCCCTGAAAAGCGCGTGCTAATGCCCACGCTCGAAGCGACCTGCTCGCTGGACTTAGGCTGCCCGGTGGAGGCTTTTTCAGCGTTTTGCGACAAGCACCCTGAGCGCACGGTGGTGGTGTATGCCAACACGTCGGCCGCCGTTAAGGCGCGCGCGGATTGGGTCGTCACCTCAAGCTGTGCGCTGGAAATCGTCGAAAGCCTGATGGATAACGGCGAGACGATTATCTGGGGGCCGGACAAACACTTGGGGCGCTACATCCAGCGTCAGACGGGTGCCGATATGTTGCTGTGGGACGGTGCGTGCATTGTCCATGAAGAGTTCAAGTCCAAGCAGCTTGAAGACATGAAAGCGTTGTACCCGGATGCGGCCATTCTGGTTCACCCGGAGTCGCCTGAGTCGGTCATCGACCTGGCAGACGCTGTTGGCTCGACCAGCCAATTGATCGCGGCGGCGCAGAACCTGCCCAACAAGACGTTTATCGTGGCCACCGATCGCGGCATTTTTTACAAAATGCAGCAGTTGTGCCCCGACAAGGTCTTCATCGAAGCCCCTACGGCTGGCAACGGCGCTGCGTGTCGCAGTTGCGCGCATTGCCCGTGGATGGCCATGAATACGCTAGAGCGTACGTTGGAGTGCCTGCAAAAGGGCACCAACGAGATCTTTGTTGATCCGGCGCTGGTGCCCCACGCCGTTCGCCCGCTCAAACGTATGCTGGACTTCACCCAGGCAGCGCGTTTGAAACTGGCGGGTAATGCCTGACAGGCCCGATGACAGCTTGCCCTCACCCGCAGTGGGGAGGGGCGGGCGTTGTCAGTTCATCATTTCCTTGATGGCTCTTTCTTGATCGAGCAAATCGCGTTGACGGGCATCAATGCGCGATGACAGCTGGAAGTTGTTGGTGAGTTTTTTTGCGAACTCCAGCTGTTGCAGTGCCTGCCGATAATCCCCCACCAATGCGAAGTATTCAGCACGCGCCTGGTGCAAGCCGATGATGTTGCCCGACAGCCCCCGGGTTTCTGCTACCGAGTACCACACGTCCGGGTCGTCGGGGCGACTTTTGAGCAGTGCTTCGAGTGCTTTGTCAGCCTCGCCCGGGCGGTTTTGCTTGAGCAGCAGGTCGACGCGCGCCTGATTGAGCGGATAGTTACCCGGATACAGCGTGCGCATCCGGTCGACACGCTGTTGGGCTTCGGCTAACCGGTTGCTGGCCATGTCGAGTTCAATTTGCGCCAGGTTATACGTGATGTCGTTGGGCGACTTTTCCAGCAGTACTTTTAGATTTTCACAGGCTTCGTTGAGTTGGCTGCCTTTGATTTGGGCGATCGCCAACCCATAGCGGGCGACATCGTTTTTCGGGTTTTCATCGAGCAAGACGCGAAAACGCTTGGCGGCCAGGCCGGGGGTTTCTTCGTAGTTGAGCTGGACGCGGGCACGGATCAGTTGATAGCGCAGACTGTCTTCGGTGCCGCCGAGTTTGGCTTGCTCGGCGCGGTTGCGGGTGTCGGCGATGCGCGATTCTGTCACCGGGTGAGTGAGCAAAAACTCAGGTGGACGTCCGTCAAAACGGTATTGGCGCATCAGGCGTTCAAACATGGTCGGCATGGAGCGTGGGTCGTAGCCTGCTTTCTCCAGATTAAGAATGCCGATACGGTCTGCTTCTTGTTCGTTCTGCCGCGAAAAGCGTCGCTGCTCTTGCATGGCGGCGGCCTGGGTGCCAGCAATGGCGGCGATCCCTGCGTCACCAGCGCCTGCGGCGGCAACGATAATCCCGGCGAGTAAGGCGGCCATCATCGGCATTTGCATGCGTTGCTGGGCTTCTACGCCGCGTGCGAAGTGACGTTGCGACAAGTGAGCCAATTCGTGGGCCAGTACCGAGGCGTATTCGCCTTCAGTCTGCGCGTTGAGAAACAGCCCGCCGTTGACCCCGATAATCCCGCCAGGCGCGGCAAAGGCGTTGAGCTGCGGGCTGTTGATCAGAATGAATTCCAGGCGCCGATCCTGGACCTGGCTTGTCTCTACCAACTTGTAAACACTGGTTTCAACGTAGTCTTTGAGTTGTGGATCGTTAAGCTGCGAGACCTGACCACGTAGCATGCTCAGCCAGGCACGACCCAGCTGATACTCCTGCTGCGGCGATACGATGGACGAACTGGCGTCGCCCAGAGACGGCAAATCGTCGGCGAAACTCGGTGATGCGAGCAGGCAAGCGAGCGTCAACAGGGTCGGGCGCAGAAAAGTCATGCACTAAGCTCTAGTCAGTAAAGCGCTTACTGTAGCTGCACACTTGGCTGGCGACCAGAGGTGGCTCGGCTTGGGGTATTCTAGCCGGCTAAAAAATCGCGCAATGGTCGCCTGAGGAGCAATAAATGACTGAAGTGCCGCAGCATGATGTGGAACTCGACACCAGCGGTATGAATTGCCCGTTACCGCTGCTCAAGGCCAAGTTGGAACTCAATCGTCTGGCCAGTGGCGCGGTGCTCAAAGTCATTGCTACGGATGCGGGATCGCAACGTGATTTCCGTACGTTCGCGCGCTTGGCGGGGCATGCCATGTTGCGCGAAGAGGATGCGGCAGGCGTCTATCGTTACTGGTTGCGCAAGGCCTGAGCCTTGGTGTTGCCTTCTTTCAAGGAATAGTGATGTTCAAAGTGTTGCGTGATTGGGTTCAGCGCTATTTCTCCGATGAGGAAGCCGTGGTGCTGGCCGTGTTGTTGGTATTGGCCTTTACGGCCGTACTGACCTTGGGCGGCATGCTGGCCCCCGTGCTGGCGGGTATGGTGTTGGCGTATCTGATGCAGGGCCTGGTGGTATCCCTGGAGCGTATGCACGTGCCGGGTGCTGCGGCGGTCGGCTTGGTGTTCGCATTATTCATGGGGCTGCTGCTGGTGTTTATCGTGGTGGTGGTGCCTCTGCTGTGGCATCAACTGATCACTCTGTTCAATGAGTTGCCGGGCATGCTCGCGAAGTGGCAGTCATTGTTGCTGCTGTTGCCAGAGCGGTATCCGCATTTGGTGTCGGATGAACAGGTGCTGCAAGCCATTGAAGTGGCTCGCGGCGAAATCGGCAAGTTCGGGCAATTGGCATTGACCTTTTCGCTGTCCAGTCTGCCACTGCTGGTCAATATGATGATCTACCTGGTGTTGGTGCCGATTCTGGTGTTCTTCTTTCTCAAGGACCGGGCCATGATCGGTCGCTGGGTGCGCGGCTATTTACCGCGTGAACGGGCGTTGATCACCCGTGTGGCGCACGATATGAACCGCCAGATTGCCAATTACATTCGCGGCAAGGTGATCGAGATCTTTATTTGCGGTGGCGTGACCTACATTGCGTTTGTGGTCATGGACCTCAATTACGCGGCGTTGCTGGCGCTGCTGGTGGGCGTTTCGGTGGTGGTCCCCTATGTGGGAGCCGTGGTAGTGACTGTGCCGGTGTGCCTGATTGCCCTGTTTCAGTGGGGTTGGAGTGACCAGTTCATCTACTTGATGGCGGTCTACGGGATCATCCAGACGCTGGACGGTAATGTGTTGGTGCCGCTGTTGTTCTCCGAGGCGGTGAGCCTGCACCCGGTGGCCATCATTTGCGCGGTGCTTTTGTTTGGCGGCCTGTGGGGCTTCTGGGGCGTATTTTTTGCCATCCCTCTGGCAACGTTGTTCAAGGCGGTGCTGGACGCCTGGCCGCGCAAGCAGCAAGTGGTGGCGCCGCTGTTGTAGTTCGCCGCTTTCTAGCAGGCAAGAAAAAGCCCCGGCTCTCACGAGTCGGGGCTTTTTCGTTACAGCATCAGCTTACGCTTGAATAACCGGGATGTTGGCATTGGCTGCCGCTTCACGGAATTCGGCGATCTGATCAAAGCTCAGGTAGCGATACACGTCCGCCGCCATGGTGTTGATCTCTGCCGCGTAGGCCATGTATTCCTCAACGGTAGGCAGGCGACCCAAGATCGAAGCCACCGACGCCAACTCGGCCGAAGCCAGGTAAACGTTCGCACCGTCGCCCAGACGGTTGGGGAAGTTACGGGTCGAGGTCGATACAACGGTCGAGTTTGGCTCTACACGTGCCTGGTTACCCATGCACAGCGAGCAGCCCGGCATTTCCATGCGCGCGCCAGCTTTGCCGTAGATGCCGTAGTAGCCTTCTTCGGTCAGTTGGTGAGCGTCCATTTTGGTCGGCGGCGACAGCCACAGACGGGTTGGCAGCTGACCTTTGACCTTGTCCAGCAACTTGCCCGCCGCGCGGAAGTGGCCGATGTTGGTCATGCACGAACCGATGAACACTTCGTCGATCTTCTCGCCAGCAACGCTGGACAGCAGACGGGCGTCATCCGGGTCGTTTGGCGCGCAGAGCACAGGCTCATTGATGTCGGCCAGATCGATTTCGATGATTTCAGCGTATTCGGCGTCCGCATCGGCTTCCATCAGTTGTGGGTCGGCTACCCAGGCTTCCATCGCTTGAGCGCGACGTTCAAGGGTACGTGCGTCGCCGTAACCTTCACCGATCATCCAGCGCAGCAGGGTGATGTTGGAGTTCAGGTATTCAGTGATCGACTCTTTGGACAGCTTGATGGTGCAGCCAGCCGCCGAACGTTCTGCCGAGGCGTCGGACAGTTCGAACGCTTGCTCGATGCTCAGGTTGTCCAGACCTTCGATTTCCAGGATGCGACCCGAGAATTCGTTGATCTTGCCTTTCTTCTCGACGGTCAGCAGACCTTTCTGGATGGCCACGTAAGGAATGGCGTGAACCAGGTCGCGCAGGGTGATGCCAGGCTGCATTTCGCCTTTGAAACGCACCAGGATCGATTCCGGCATGTCCAGTGGCATAACGCCAGTGGCAGCGGCGAATGCAACCAGACCCGAACCTGCCGGGAACGAAATGCCCATCGGGAAGCGAGTGTGGGAGTCGCCACCGGTGCCGACGGTGTCCGGCAGCAGCATACGGTTCAACCAGCTGTGGATGATGCCGTCGCCCGGACGCAGAGAAACGCCGCCGCGGGTCATGATGAAGTCAGGCAGGGTGTGGTGGGTGGTCACGTCGATCGGCTTTGGATACGCCGCGGTGTGGCAGAACGACTGCATCACCAGATCTGCGGAGAAGCCCAGGCACGCCAGGTCTTTCAGTTCGTCACGGGTCATGGGACCGGTGGTGTCCTGAGAACCCACGGTGGTCATTTTCGGTTCGCAGTAAGTGCCCGGGCGAACGCCGGTCACGCCGCAGGCCTTGCCAACCATTTTTTGCGCCAGGGTGAAGCCCTTGGTGCTTTCAATGGGTGCTTCCGGCTTTTTGAACAGGTCGGTAGGGCCCAGACCCAATTCGGCGCGTGCCTTTTCGGTCAAGCCGCGGCCGATGATCAGCGGGATCCGGCCGCCAGCGCGTACTTCGTCCAACAGCACCGGGGTCTTCATTTCGAAGGTGGTGATGACTTCATCGGTACCGTGCTTGCAAACTTTGCCTGCGTGCGGGTACAGGTCGATCACGTCGCCCATGTTGATGTTCGATACATCGAATTCGATGGGCAGTGCGCCCGCATCTTCCATGGTGTTGTAGAAGATTGGAGCGATTTTGCTGCCGAAGCAGAAGCCGCCCGCACGCTTGTTCGGTACATAAGGAACGTCGTCACCGAAGAACCACAGCACCGAGTTGGTGGCCGATTTACGCGACGAACCGGTACCGACTACGTCACCGACGTAGGCAATCGGGAAGCCGGCATTGCGCATTTCTTCGATTTGCTTCATCGGACCGATGGAGCCTTGAACGTCCGGCACGATGCCTTCACGAGCCATTTTCAACATGGCCAGGGCGTGCAGCGGGATGTCTGGGCGCGACCAGGCGTCCGGAGCAGGCGACAGGTCGTCGGTGTTGGTCTCGCCAGTCACCTTGAACACGCGCAGGCTGATTTTGTCAGCCAGGGTTGGACGGTTCTTGAACCACTCGCCGTCAGCCCAGGATTGCACCACTGCTTTAGCGTGGGCATTGCCGTTTTTGGCTTTTTCAGCGACGTCGTGGAAGGCGTCAAACATCAGCAGGGTGTGCTTGAGCTGCGCAGCGGCAACCGGTGCCAGCTCAGCGTCGTCCAGCAGGTCAACCAGCGTCACGATGTTGTAGCCGCCTTGCATGGTGCCAAGCAGTTCAACAGCGCGCTTTTTGCTGATTAGTGGGGAGGACGCTTCGCCCTTGGCGATCGCGGCCAAGAAGCCGGCTTTTACGTAGGCGGCTTCGTCAACACCCGGTGGAATGCGGTTGGTGATCAGGTCTACGAGGAATTCTTCTTCGCCAGCTGGCGGGTTTTTCAGCAGCTCAACCAGGCCTGCGGTTTGTTCGGCGTTAAGCGGCTGGGGAACGATACCCAGTGCTGCGCGCTCTTCGATATGTTTGCGGTAGGCTTCAAGCACAGTTATTACCCTCATCATTGGTCCCAAATGGGTGTCCGGGACGCTCATCCAGGAATGCCAGGCACTCATGCGCTGCGGGGCTTTTTGGGCCGCTTAGCCAGAGTTGCAGAGATTCCCAACAGAAGCTGTTTTCAAAGTTTTACGCCCTAGGAACGGTGGGGGTGGTGCTGGTGGGTGCGGGCAGTTGCATGGCAATTACCCATCACCCACACCGTTCTTCAGGATCAACTGTGCTCGTGACGCTTTGAAAACAGCTTCTAACGGACATTGGCGCCTTAAAAGGCAGGCCGATTCTACGGCAAAAATGCGCCAAAGGTAAGTTAGCCCCTGAAGGTTGAGGGGTGATCTGCGTTAGACAAAGGGCTAACATGGGCGCCTGTTTCGCTCTGCAGTGCTCTATTTCGCTATGCCCAATCAAACCATCAAGACCCCTTGTATCGGCCTGTGCTCAACGGTTTACGGCGACCTGGTGTGCCGTGGTTGCAAGCGTTTCCATCATGAAGTGATCCACTGGAACGGTTACAACGACGCTGAAAAGCAGGCTGTCTGGCTAAGGCTTGAGCAATTGTTGGTGCAGGTGATGGCGGGCAAGGTCGAGGTGTTTGACGCGCACGCGCTGCGGGCTCAGATGCTGGCGCGCCAAATCCGCTTTGCGCCGCATCAGTCTGAATATTGCTGGGCTTATCAGCTGATTGCCCGCGGGGCGCGGGTCATCAATCAGCTGCAAGCCTATGGCATGGTGCTGTTGCCGGAGTTTCGCGACTGGAGCTTGCCCGAGCTGCGTGATGCCATTGATCGGGAATTCTTCCTGCTGTCCGAAGCTCATTATCAGCGTTACTTCGCCCCCAGTTTTCTGAAGGATGCGCTGGGCCGCTAACCGACAATCAGCGTTTGGACGCCAGTTTCTCCAGATGACGGGTCATTTCTTGAGGCTTGAGCACCAAAATGTCGCTTTCCAGTGTGTCGATGACCACTTCTGCGGTGTTACCGATCAAGGCACCTGAAAAACCGGTCCGCGCCACAGTGCCCATCACGGTTACGGCGGCGTCCAGTTGTTTGGCGACCCGCGGGATAATCACATCGGCCGGGCCTTCTTCGACGTGCAGACGGCTGCTTTCGATGTCGTATTGCGCCTGGAAGCCCTCGCAGGCCTTGCGGTAAATCGTTTCGTATTCCGTTTCAATCGGGTACGCGGCTTCGACGGCTGCCAGCATCGGCGCCGGAAAAGCGCTGATCACGTGAAGGTTGCCTTTGACCAGATTGGCGATCTGGAAACCGTGGTCAACAATGCTTTTGTGCAGCTCCATGTGATCGGCATCGTCGTTGCCTACGTCCACGGCCGCCAATACGACCCCGCCTTCCCAGGCCTGCGCCTTTTTGGCCAGTAACACGGGAGATGGGCAATAACGCAGCAACTTCCAGTCTTCTGGCGTGAGCAACAGCTTTTTCAAGGGGTTGTCGGGAAGGTGCTGTTTGATCACCAGGCCGCAATTATTGTCTTGCTGTATACGGATGATGGTCTGGTGTTTGCTCTCATGCCAGGCGCGCTCGCTGGTGACGGTAAAGGCTTCAGTTTTTAACGCGGCCTCAACCACGCTGAGCAATGAGCTGTGTTTGTTCTCTTTGTCGCAAATCAACAGATGCAGGGCTGCCCCGGTCTTTTGAGCGATCTGTTTGGCGCGTTTCAGTGCAAGGCTTTCCATTAACTCAGGTTCGATGACCACCAGCAGCTTGTTGATTGTTTGCATGGCCGAAGCTCCTTGAAAGATAAGTGCAACCACTATAGTTGCTCGCAGGTTGAGTGCGTGTTGATGCATATCAACCCGTCAGGCTGGTGCTGCGGCGTGTGGCCCGTATAATTGGCGGCTTTTGAAACTCCAGCCCTTGTGAGCCTCATGTCAGCCATTCTTGTGAAAACTGCCGGTCCGTTGCGCAACTCTCCTATGTCGGGAGCGTGCGCGTGATTCTTCCTGAAATTCATGAGTTTCTCGGCTGTCGCACCCCGGATGGTTGGATCAAGGCTGCATTGGCGGATCAGGACACCTTGCTGATCGACCACAAAAATTGCGAATTCAAAGCGGCCAGTACCGCGTTGAGCCTGATAGCCAAGTACCACTCGCATGTTGATCTGATCAATATGATGTCGCGCCTTGCACGTGAAGAACTGGTGCATCACGAGCAGGTCATGCGGTTGATGAAAAAGCGCAAGATCGAACTGCGCCAACTGTCGGCAGGGCGTTACGCCTCGGGTTTGCGTAAAGTGGTGCGCAATCACGAACCTGTGAAACTGGTGGATACGTTGGTGGTAGGGGCATTTATCGAGGCCCGCAGCTGCGAGCGTTTTGAAGCACTGGTGCCGCATTTAGATGAAGAACTGGGCAAGTTTTACTTCGGTTTGCTCAAAAGTGAGGCCCGGCATTTTCAGGGCTACTTGAAGTTGGCTTATCAATACGGCGATGCCAAAGACATCGCCTTGGTGATCGAGCGAGTCAGAGCGGCAGAGCAAGCGCTGATCGAAACCCCGGATGTCGAGTTTCGTTTCCACAGCGGTGTTCCTGCGCAGGCATAAAAGCCGCTTGCGGCACCAGCTTTACGTTTTAGGTCAAGACCCATTGTGTTCCTGAATGAGGAGGCCATCTGGCCTCAGCGTCGGCGCGCCTGCAAGTTGAAATAGATAGCCAGCTATTTATATTCTTGACATTAGCTGCCTAGACAGTAATATTTCGAAACATTACTGCCTAGGCAGCTTCCTGGTGGCCTGATGAAGCACTTCAATCCCGATAACTTTCAACATTGCACCCTGGGTTTGCTCCTGGGGCGAGCCGCGTTGCTTAAAGATCGCATCATTGATCGCCACATGGAGCCTTACGGCATCACCGCGGCGCAGTTCAAAGTGCTGATCATCATGGCGCAGTTTGACGTCGATACCCCGGCGGAGCTGTGTCGCCACCTGTCTGTGGACAGTGGGTCGATGACCCGCATGCTGGATCGTCTCGAGCAAAAAAACCTGCTGATGCGCCAACGCTCCGAGGCCGACAGGCGTCAAGTACGGCTCGTGCTGACCGTTGACGGCCAGGCCCTGGCCGACCAGTTGCCAGAAATCGGGGCCAACGCCATGAACCAGTTGGCGGGCGCCATTACTGCGCAAGAACTGCAACAACTTGAACAGATCCTGAAAAAAATACTGCTGGCTGCCGGTGACGCGATCACGGTCCAGCGCTTAGGTGGAAAATGAGCGACACAACCTTGCGTACAGGCTTAGGTCTGGTATTTGCGTCGATGGTACTGGCCGGTTGCGCCAATTATCAGGGGCTTGCGACCGAAGGCGTCAGCCTTCAAGCCCATCATCTGAAGGCCGGGCAAACGCTCAGTGGCGCCCGCACCACCCCGGCCGCCTGGCCTGCAAAGGACTGGTGGAAGCGATTGGGCGATGCGCAATTAGACGGCCTGATTCAAGAAGCCCTGCGCGATAGCCCGGACATGCAGGTGGCCAGTGCGCGCACTCACCAGGCGGCCGCGGCTGCCAGTGCCGCTCATGCGCAGCGCATGCCAACGCTGGATGCCGGTGCTGATGTCACGCGCTCGCGGCTCTCGCGCTCGCAAGACCCCGGCGGGCAAGGCGGACGTTACAGCACAGAGCGCGACATCAATCTGTCTTTCAATTACACCTTCGATCTGTGGGGCGGCCAGCGTGATGCGTGGGAAGCGGCAGTGGGCGAGGCGCGCGCAGCTGAAGTGGATGCTCAGGCCGCACGCCTGACCCTGGCCAGTGATGTGGCCCGCGCCTACAGCCATTTAGGGCATGCGTTCAGTGTGCGAGACCTGTCCAAAGATGATCTTGAGCGCACCCGTAAAATGCTCGACCTGAGCCAGCGTCGTCTGGATTCGGGTATTGACAGCCACTACCAGTATCAGCAAACCGAAAGCCTGGAGGCCAGCGCTGAAGAGCAGTTGATCAACGCCCAAAAGCAGCTCAGCTCTGCACGTATTGCGCTGGCCGTACTGTTGGGCAAAGGGCCTGACCGTGGCGCTGAGATTGCGCGTCCCGCGGTGTTAACCCCCAACGCGGTGGCGCTGCCAAGCATTTTGCCTGCGGATTTGCTCGGTCGTCGTCCGGACTTGGTGGCGGCCCGCTGGCGCGTCGAAGCAGCCAGTAAACATATCGCGGCGGCCAAGACCCGCTTTTATCCCAACCTCAACTTGACGGCCGCTGCCGGCACCCAGTCATTACTGGGGGATGCACTGTTCGGTCCAGCCAGTCGTTTCTTCAACATTGCACCGGCGGTATCGCTGCCCATTTTTGACGGCGGGCGTTTACGGGCCGGGCTGGATGCCGAAGATGCGAACTACGATCTGGCGGTCGCGCAGTACAACAAAATGTTGGTGGGGGCGCTCGGCGATGTCAGCGACACCCTTGGGCAGTTGCGCGCTACAGGTCAACAAATCACCGCGCAGCAGCGCGCAACCGAGATTGCACAGAACTCGTACGACACGGTATTGCAGCGTTACGGCTCGGGTGTCGGCAACTATCTGGAGGTGCTGAGTATTGAGCAGCAATTGCTTGAGGCCCAGCGTCAGTTGGCAGACGTGAATGCACAACAGATCGACCTCTCAATTCAATTGATGCAGGCCCTGGGCGGCGGCTTTGAGCCCGCCCACACGGCGCTGGCCGTTCCTTCCCAAGCCTCGCTGGCAGAATAATTTCAGGTACTCGTCATGGCCACTGTGCAAACACCGAATGAAACGCAACACACCGAAGACGCGGGCAATACGCGCAAACGTAAACTCTGGCTGGGCGCTCTGGCACTGCTGGTCGTGCTCGCCGTGGTGGGCGTGTGGGCCTGGCATGAGCTGTATGGTCGCTGGACAGAAAGTACCGACGACGCTTACGTGAATGGCAACGTGGTTGAAATCACACCCTTGGTCACCGGTACGGTGGTGAGCATCGGCGCCGATGATGGCGATTTGGTGCACGAAGGTCAGGTATTGCTCAATTTTGACCCGAGCGATTCGCAAGTCGGCTTGCAAAGTGCCGAGGCTAACTTGGCGCGCACGGTGCGTCAGGTCCGTGGCCTGTTCAGCAATGTGGACGGCATGAAGGCTCAAGTGGCGGCACAAAAATCTGACGTGCAGAAAGCGCAAGATAACTACAGTCGCCGTAAGAGTCTGGCGGCAGGCGGGGCGATTTCTCAGGAAGAGCTGTCCCATGCGCGGGACGATCTAGCGTCCGCACAAAGTGCGCTGCGTAACGCCGAGCAACAACTTAATACCACCACGGCTTTGGTGGATAACACTGCGGTCGCCAATCACCCGGACGTTCTGGCCGCTGCCGCGCAGTTGCGCCAAGCGTACCTGGAGCACGCCCGCACCACGTTGATTGCGCCCGTCACGGGCTATGTGGCCAAACGCACTGTGCAACTGGGGCAGCGAGTTCAGCCGGGCACTGCGCTAATGGCGGTGATTCCCCTGAACCAGCTGTGGATCGACGCCAACTTCAAGGAAACCCAGTTGCACAACATGCGCATTGGTCAGCCGGTTGAGATCGAGTCGGACATTTATGGCAGCGATGTGAAATACAGCGGCTCCATCGACAGCATTGGCGCCGGTACGGGCAGCGCGTTCGCGCTGTTGCCTGCGCAAAACGCGACGGGCAACTGGATCAAAATCGTCCAGCGGGTGCCGGTACGCATTCATATCAATGCCGATCAGTTGGCACAGCATCCATTGCGAGTGGGGTTGTCGACGGTAGTGGACGTGAACCTGCGCGACCAAAGTGGCCCGGTGCTGGCGCAACAGCCGCCGCAAAAAGCCACCTTCACCACCAATGTGTACGACAAGCAACTGGCGGATGCCGAGGCGCTGATTGCGCGCCTGATCGACAGCAACAGTGCCGCCTCGGGCAACTCTGCCGCTACGCGTTGATTCGCCAATCCATAAGCCCCGTCGCACTGGCGGGGCTGCGCCGCCAGTTTTAAAGGATTTGCGATGAGTACAAACGCGTCATTTACCCCGCCAAGCTTGCTGTTCGCCACCATTGGCCTGTCGCTGGCGACCTTTATGCAAGTGCTCGATACCACCATTGCCAACGTCGCCTTGCCGACCATCTCCGGCAACCTGGGCGTGAGTTCGGAGCAGGGCACGTGGGTGATTACTTCTTTTGCTGTCAGTAATGCGATTGCCTTGCCGCTGACCGGCTGGTTAAGCCGACGCTTTGGCGAGGTGAAGCTGTTTCTGTGGGCCACGATTTTGTTCGTGCTGGCCTCCTTTTTATGCGGCATCTCCACCTCAATGCCTGAGCTGGTGGGCTTTCGGGTGCTTCAAGGGTTGGTTGCCGGGCCTTTGTATCCGATGACGCAAACCCTGCTTATCGCGGTGTACCCACCCGCGAAACGGGGGATGGCACTGGCATTGCTGGCCATGGTCACGGTGGTCGCGCCCATTGCGGGGCCGATTTTGGGCGGCTGGATCACCGACAGTTACAGTTGGCCGTGGATCTTCTTTATTAACATCCCGATTGGCATCTTTGCGGTGATGGTCGTTCGCCAGCAATTGAAGGCGCGGCCGGTGGTGATCACCCGTCAGCCTATGGATTACGTGGGGTTGATCACCCTGATCATTGGGGTGGGCGCGTTGCAAATCGTGCTGGATAAAGGCAATGACCTGGACTGGTTCGAATCCAACTTCATCCTCTTGGGCACGGCGCTGTCGGTGGTTGCGCTCGCGGCGTTTGTGATTTGGGAAATGACTGACAAGCACCCGATCGTCAATCTGCGTCTGTTCGCTCATCGTAATTTTCGAATCGGCACCATTGTGCTGGTGTTGGGCTATGCCGGTTTCTTCGGCATCAACCTGATCTTGCCGCAATGGTTGCAAACGCAGATGGGCTACACCGCCACCTGGGCCGGTTTGGCGGTGGCGCCGATTGGTATCTTGCCGGTATTAATGTCGCCGTTCGTGGGCAAGTACGCGCACAAGTTCGATTTGCGACTGCTGGCCGGTCTGGCCTTTTTAGCCATTGGCTTGAGCTGCTTTATGCGCGCCGAGTTCACCAATGAGGTGGACTTCCAGCACATTGCGATGGTGCAGTTGTTTATGGGGATTGGTGTCGCGCTGTTTTTCATGCCGACCCTGAGCATTTTGATGTCGGACTTACCGCCACAGCAGATCGCCGACGGGGCAGGGCTGGCCACCTTCCTGCGTACGTTGGGCGGCAGCTTTGCCGCATCGCTGACCACCTGGATCTGGATTCGTCGGGCCGATCAGCATCATGCCTACATGAGTGAAAGCATGAGCACCTATGACCCTGTTACCCGGCATGCGCTGGAAAATCTGGGCGGTGCAAGCACCAAGGCATATGCGCAGATGGACCAAATTCTGACCAGCCAGGCGTACATGTTCTCCACCGTGGACTACTTCACGATGATGGGCTGGCTGTTTATGGGGTTGATTCTGATCGTGTGGCTGGCCAAGCCACCGTTTGCAGCGAAGGCGGGGCCAGCGGCAAGCGGGCATTGATGAATCGTTTGTCACCCGCCCGCAGGCGCTGCCGACAGCTACGATCTTTGGAACGCTAGCAGCCGTCGGCAGTGCCTGCAGAGATCAAGCGGGGGGCGGTAATGCCCGCTGAAAATCAAACGGCATCAGTTGCATGCCTTGCTCATCTACTTGCAATACCCAGCCTTGACGGTCCCAGTCACCGAGCACAATGCGCTTGGCGGCGTGCTCGCCGATTTGCAGTTTGTGAATCGCCGGGCGATGGGTATGGCCATGAATCAAGGTGTGGACGCCGTACTGGGTCATGATTCGGGGGATTTCTTCGGGGGTCACATCGACAATGTCGTTGGCTTTCATGCGGGTCTGGGCGCGGCTTTCACTGCGCAGTTTGCGCGCCAGTTTATGCCGGGTGCTCAGTGGCAGGTGCCGTAAAACCCAGCGCGTCACAGGATTACGCAGGTAGCGTCGCAGGCGCATGTAAGCTTCGTCGCGGGTGCACAAGCTGTCGCCGTGCATCAGCAATACCCGTTCGCCGTAGAAATCTACCACGCTCGGATCTTTGAGTAGGGTGCAGCCAGCGGCCTTGCAAAAGGTCTGGCCAAGCAGAAAATCACGATTGCCGTGCATCAGGAAAATCGGTGTGCCGCTGTCGCTCAGGGCGCGCAGTGCCTCACAGATTGAGCGCTGATAGGGCGTCATGGCGTCGTCGCCAATCCAGGCTTCAAAAAAATCACCCAGAATGTACAGCGCCTGTGCCGAGCGCGCACGCCCGGTCAGGAAATCCAGAAACGCCCGGGTAATGTCCGGGCGCTCCTCTTCCAGATGCAAGTCTGAAATCAGCAGTATCACTCAATGATCTCGGCTTTCTCGAGGATCACGTCGTCTGCGGGTACATCCTGGTGACCGGCCTTGGAGGTGGTCGACACGCCTTTGATCTTGTCGACAACGTCTTGGCCTGCGGTGACTTTACCGAATACGGCATAACCCCAGCCCTGAACGTTTTTGCCGCTGTGGTTCAAGAAGCTGTTGTCAGCCACGTTGATGAAGAACTGGGCAGATGCCGAATGCGGCTCCATGGTGCGGGCCATGGCAACGGTGTATTTGTCGTTCGACAGGCCGTTGTCAGCCTCGTTCTGGATGCTTGGGCGCTTGTCTTTCTTTTCTTTCATGCCAGGCTCGAAACCGCCGCCTTGAACCATGAAGTTGCCGATGACACGGTGGAAAATGGTGTTTTCGTAGTGGCCGGCTTTTACGTATTCGATGAAGTTGGCTACGGTGATCGGCGCTTTTTCAGCGTTCAGTTCGATCACGATGTCGCCGTGGTTGGTCGTCAGTTTTACTTGGGTCATGGTTGCTGTCGCTCTATCTAATGAATTCGTGGGGCGTGTGCGCATGGCGTGCCGCTCTTGGCCAAGGTACGGCCCAGCGGCGGAGTTTAGCCTGCCCGCCCGGCATTTCGATGCTGTTTTTGCTATATGGGCATTAAAAGCAGGCATTTCAAGGCGCCTGATTGCGTGCCTGCTCTGTCAGTGACTTGACAGCATCGGCTATGATAGGCGCTTTGATTTAGTCGGCCGCCCCAGGCCGCGCACTCGTTATGTTCAAGGATCCTATGAGCAAGCCCACTGTCGACACCACTCTGAATTCAAAGGCTGGCCCTGCTGTCCCGGCCAATTTCCTGCGTCCAATCGTTCAGGCTGACCTTGACTCGGGTAAATGCAAACAGATCGTGACCCGCTTCCCGCCAGAACCCAACGGGTATCTGCACATCGGTCACGCCAAGTCCATTTGCGTGAACTTTGGGCTGGCTCAAGAGTTTGGCGGCGTCACGCACTTGCGTTTTGACGACACCAACCCGGCCAA
Organism: Pseudomonas sp. TWR3-1-1; assembly: GCF_049896545.1. Lineage (NCBI taxonomy): Bacteria > Pseudomonadati > Pseudomonadota > Gammaproteobacteria > Pseudomonadales > Pseudomonadaceae > Pseudomonas > Pseudomonas sp. TWR3-1-1. Next base: position 97,668 of record NZ_JAFCUO010000003.1, on the reverse strand, counting down.
AGAAGATCAGGAATACATCGACGCGATTGAAAGCGACGTTAAATGGCTGGGCTTTGAGTGGTCCGGTGAAGTGCGCTATGCCTCGCAGTATTTTGACCAATTGCATGAGTGGGCGGTTTACCTCATTAAAGAGGGCAAGGCTTATGTCTGCGACCTGACCCCCGAGCAAGCCAAGGAATACCGCGGCAGCCTGACCGAGCCGGGTAAAAACAGCCCGTTCCGTGAACGTAGCGTTGAGGAAAACCTCGACCTGTTCGCACGCATGAAAGCGGGCGAGTTCGAAGACGGCAAGCGCGTACTGCGCGCCAAAATCGACATGACCTCGCCCAACATGAACCTGCGTGATCCGATCCTGTATCGCATTCGCCATGCTCATCACCATCAAACCGGTGACAAGTGGTGCATCTACCCCAACTATGACTTCACTCATGGTCAGTCAGATGCGATCGAGGGCATCACTCACTCGATCTGCACCCTGGAATTTGAAGGGCATCGTCCGCTGTACGAATGGTTCCTCGACAACCTGCCGGTGCCGAGCAAGCCGCGTCAGTACGAATTTTCACGCCTGAACCTGAACTACACCATCACCAGCAAGCGCAAGCTCAAGCAATTGGTTGATGAAAAACACGTCAATGGCTGGGACGACCCGCGCATGTCCACGTTGTCGGGTTTCCGTCGCCGTGGTTATACGCCCAAGTCGATCCGCAACTTCTGTGACATGGTCGGCACCAACCGGTCTGACGGCGTGGTTGACTTTGGCATGCTGGAATTCAGCATCCGCGACGACCTGGACCACAGCGCGCCGCGCGCCATGTGCGTACTGCGCCCGTTGAAGGTCATCATCACCAACTACCCTGAAGACAAGGTTGAATCCCTTGAGCTGCCGTGCCACCCGAAAGAAGACATGGGTGTTCGCGTGTTGCCGTTCGCGCGTGAAATCTATATCGACCGTGACGACTTCATGGAAGAGCCGCCAAAAGGTTACAAGCGCCTGGAGCCAGCAGGCGAAGTGCGTTTGCGCGGCAGCTACGTGATTCGTGCCGACGAAGCCATCAAAGATGCCGATGGCAACATCGTTGAGCTGCATTGCTCATACGACCCTGAAACCCTGGGCAAGAACCCTGAAGGCCGTAAGGTCAAAGGCGTGGTGCATTGGGTGCCGGCAGCGGCCAGCGTGGAGTGTGAAGTGCGCTTGTATGATCGACTGTTCCGCTCTGCGAACCCTGAAAAGGCTGAAGATGGCGCGGGCTTCCTGGAAAACATCAATCCAGATTCGCTGCAGGTTTTAACCGGTTGTCGTGCAGAGCCTTCGTTGGGCAATGCACAGCCTGAAGACCGTTTCCAGTTTGAGCGCGAAGGTTATTTCTGCGCTGATATCAAGGATTCGAAGCCAGGTCGTCCGGTATTCAATCGCACTGTGACCTTGCGGGATTCGTGGGGCCAGTGAATCAGTTTTAAGGAAATCTTCGTGTTAACGATCTACAACACGCTCACCAAGAGCAAAGAAGTGTTCAAGCCTCTGGATGGCAACAACGTGCGTATGTACGTGTGCGGCATGACCGTATACGACTACTGCCACCTTGGTCACGGCCGCAGCATGGTTGCTTTTGACCTGGTGACCCGCTGGTTGCGTTTCAGTGGTTACGATTTGACCTATGTGCGCAACATCACCGACATCGACGACAAGATCATCAACCGTGCCCGTGAAAACGGCGAAACGTTTGAGGCGCTGACCGAGCGCATGATCGCGGCGATGCATGACGATGAAGCACGGCTCAACATCCGTAAACCGGACATGGAGCCGCGAGCCACCGATCACATTGCGGGCATGCACGCAATGATTCAGACCCTGATCGACAAAGGCTATGCCTACGCCCCGGGTAATGGTGACGTGTACTACCGCGTTGCCAAGTTCATGGGTTACGGCAAGCTGTCGCGCAAGAAGATCGAAGACTTGCGCATTGGCGCACGCATCGAGGTTGATGAATCCAAAGACGATCCGCTGGATTTCGTACTGTGGAAAGGCGTCAAGCCGGGCGAGCCGAGTTGGGAATCACCGTGGGGTCCGGGGCGTCCGGGCTGGCACATCGAGTGCTCGGTGATGTCCACATGCTGCTTGGGCGAGACATTCGATATTCATGGTGGCGGCAGTGACCTTGAGTTTCCGCACCATGAGAACGAAATTGCCCAGAGTGAGGCGGCGACAGGTAAAACCTACGCCAATGCCTGGATGCACTGCGGGATGATTCGCATCAATGGCGAGAAGATGTCCAAATCCTTGAACAACTTCTTCACCATTCGCGATGTGCTGGAGAAATATCACCCCGAAGTGGTGCGCTACCTCCTGGTGTCCAGCCACTACCGGAGTTCGATCAACTACTCCGAAGACAACCTTAAGGACGCGAAAGCGGCGCTTGAGCGCTTCTATCACGCACTTAAAGGCCTGCCAAACGCAGAGCCTGCGGGTGGGGAAGCGTTTGTCGAGCGGTTCACCCAAGTGATGAACGACGATTTCGGTACTCCGGAAGCGTGCGCCGTGCTGTTTGAAATGGTGCGCGAGATCAATCGCCTGCGTGAAACCGATCTGCACGCGGCTGCGGGTTTGGCTGCGCGTCTCAAGCAGTTGGCTGATGTGCTGGGTGTATTGCAGCTCGAAGCAGACGCGTTCTTGCAGGCTGGCGCGCAAGGCAAGGTGGATGCTGCTCAAGTGCACGCGTTGATCGAGGCGCGTTTGGCCGCTCGTGCGGCCAAAGAGTGGGCTGAGTCCGACCGCATTCGCGATCAATTGAGCGCAATGGGTGTGGTGCTTGAAGACGGAAAAGGCGGGACAACTTGGCGTCTGGCTGACTAGGTTGCTCGTGTTGTGAGCTAAAGCCCGCCCAGTGCGGGCTTTTGTTTGGGTGATCGTTTAGCTGCGCGCATGAAAACGGCACCCGAAGGTGCCGTTGGCAATGCCGTTTTAGACGCTTAGTCGTGCAGGGTTTCGGCTGCGTAGAGTGTGTTCTCCAGCAGGCAGGCACGGGTCATCGGGCCTACACCGCCTGGAACGGGTGTAATCCAGCCGGCGCGGGGCAGGGCGGTTTCGTACACAACATCGCCTACCAGCTTGCCATCGGCCTGACGATTGATACCCACGTCGATCACGATGGCGCCTTCTTTAATCCACTCACCTTTAACCAGACCCGGTTTGCCGGCGGCAACCACAACCAGATCGGCGCGGCCGACGTGGCCGGCCAGGTCTTTGGTGAAGCGGTGGGTGACCGTGACGGTGCAGCCTGCCAGTAGCAGCTCCATCGCCATCGGTCGGCCCACAATATTGGAGGCGCCTACAATGACGGCGTCCATCCCGTAGAGATCCTGACCGGTGCTTTCCAGCAAGGTCATGATGCCTTTAGGGGTGCAAGGACGCAGCAGAGGGATGCGTTGTGCAAGGCGGCCGACATTATAGGGGTGGAAACCGTCGACATCTTTGTCCGGGCGGATGCGTTCCAATAGCTTGGATGCATCCAGGTGCTCAGGTAATGGCAGTTGCAGCAGGATGCCATCGATGTTCGCGTCTTCATTAAGGCGGTCGATCAGATCGGTCAGTGCTTGCTGGGTGGTGTCGCAAGGCAGGTCATAGGCTTGTGAAAGAAAGCCTACCTCTTCGCAGTCTTTACGCTTGTGCGAAACATAAACCTGGGAGGCAGGATCACTGCCTACCAGAATCACTGCCAGACCAGGAGTGCGCAGGCCTTGCTCGTGACGCTCGGCGACACGTTTGGCAATCTGCTGGCGCAGGCTGGCGGCGATCGCTTTGCCGTCGATTAGTTGTGCAGTCATTACGCGTGATTAACCATCGAAAAGGGTGGAAAAAGGGCGTGCATTCTCGCATGCCGTGGCGTGAGGGCAAAGGCGCTTGGTCTGCTTATTCCCCTAACCCCTTTATATTTCTAAACTTTTTTCAAAAAAGAGTTGACGACTTCCCGACTCACCTATAACATTCGTCGCACTTGTCGGGCACAGCCTAGCACTGGTTAAGAAGGTAGAGCGAAGTTGATGTCTAGCTTGGTGATACTGAAAGCACTTAGTTTGTAGTCGTCACAGAATACAGATTAATAAGGCGCCCGTAGCTCAGCTGGATAGAGCATCCGCCTTCTAAGCGGATGGTCGCAGGTTCGAGTCCTGCCGGGTGCGCCATTAGGCAGCTTTGGCACAAGTAAGGCAACACAGGCAATATGGTGGGCGTAGCTCAGTTGGTAGAGCACGGGATTGTGACTCCCGTTGTCGAGGGTTCGATCCCCTTCGTCCACCCCATATTTAGAAAGACGCCAGATTAATAGTCTGGCGTCTTTGCTTCAAAAGTTTGAAATGCGGATGTGGTGGAATTGGTAGACACACTGGATTTAGGTTCCAGCGCCGCAAGGTGTGAGAGTTCGAGTCTCTCCGTCCGCACCAAATTTGGTAGTTCATCTACCAGCTGAAAAAAGGCGCAGCACCTGAAAAGGGCTGCGCTTTTTTCGTTCTGGCGATTTAATTTATCGGGTTCGTTATGCGTTCCTGGTTAGCTTTGTACGTGTTGCGTTAATGCGTGCAGCGCATCGTTCGTTTTTTGTAACGGTGTGCTCAGGTGTCTGCTGGGTGAGTGGGTGGCATCTGTTGAGCCTCTAAATTAGGGCTTGAGCGTAAAAAATGTGTACTGAGGTGGTAAGCAAATTATTGTTTGCACCTTATTAATGTGTCTGCTGTTTCTTTGCACGAATGCGGTAGGGTGACTTCTTGAGTTTGACCCACTAGAATGCATGCCCTTGATTATGGGGTCGGAAACGGCCGGCTAACGTCTGTGCAACGAGGAATATCCATGCAAGTTTCTGTTGAAAATACTTCCGCTCTTGAGCGTCGCATGACCATTGGCGTGCCAGCTGAGCGTATTGAGGCTGAAGTCAACAAGCGTCTGCAACAGACTGCCCAAAAGGCCAAGATCCCGGGCTTCCGTCCAGGCAAGGTGCCAATGAGCGTGATCCGTCAGCGTTACGAAGCTGATGCGCGTCAAGAAGCGCTGGGCAACATCATCCAGGCTTCTTTTTATGAAGCAGTGGTTGAGCAAAAGCTGAACCCGGCGGGCCAGCCATCCGTAGAACCTAAAGTGTTCGAAAAAGGCAAGGATCTGGAATACATCGCAACTTTCGAAGTTTTCCCGGAGTTCGAAGTCACGGGTCTGGACACCATCGCTGTTGAGCGCCTGAGCGCTGAAGTGGCTGATGCCGACCTGGACAAAATGCTGGACGTGCTGCGCAAGCAGAACACCCGCTTTGAAGTGACTGAGCGTGCTGCTCAGAACGAAGACCAACTGAATATCGATTTCGTTGGCAAGGTTGATGGTGAAGTATTCGCAGGCGGCTCCGCCAAGGGTACTCAGTTGGTACTGGGTTCGGGCCGCATGATTCCGGGCTTTGAAGATGGCCTGGTCGGCGCCAAAGCAGGCGAAGAGCGCGTTCTGACCCTGACATTCCCTGAGGACTACCAGAACCTGGACCTGGCAGGTAAAACTGCTGAGTTCACGGTGACTGTGAATACTGTTTCTGAGCCAAAACTGCCTGAATTGAACGAAGAATTCTTCGCTCAATTCGGTATTAAAGAGACAGGTATTGAAGGTTTCCGCGCCGAAGTTCGTAAGAACATGGAGCGTGAGCTGCGTCAGGCCATCAAGTCCAAGGTCAAAAATCAGGTAATGGAAGGCCTGCTGGCTGCCAACCCGATTGAAGTGCCAAAGGCTCTGCTGTCGAGCGAAGTAGACCGCCTGCGCGTTCAGGCAGTCCAGCAATTCGGCGGTAACATCAAGCCGGATCAACTGCCTGCTGAGCTGTTTGAAGAGCAAGCCAAGCGTCGCGTAGTGCTGGGCTTGATCGTGGCTGAAGTGGTTAAGCAGTTCGACCTCAAGCCTGATGAAGATCGCGTTCGCGAAATGATCCAGGAAATGGCTTCCGCCTATCAGGAGCCAGAGCAGGTTGTAGCTTGGTACTACAAAAACGACCAGCAATTGAACGAAGTTCGTTCGGTTGTGCTGGAAGAGCAAGTTGTGGATACTGTTCTGCAGAAGGCTAAGGTGACCGACAAGTCGGTCTCTTACGAAGAAGCTGTCAAGCCGGTGGAAGCTCCACAAGCCGACTGATTTCGGACTCGTTGGAAAACACTACCATAAGCCAGCCTCGCGCTGGCTTATGCGTATTCAAGACAGAACTATTTGGGAGTGACTGCAGGACATGTCCCGCAATTCTTATATGCAGCAGAACTCTGACATTCAAGCCGCTGGCGGCTTGGTCCCGATGGTTGTTGAGCAGTCCGCCCGTGGCGAGCGCGCCTATGACATCTATTCGCGCCTGTTGAAGGAGCGGATCATCTTCCTGGTAGGCCCTGTAGAAGATTACATGGCGAACCTGGTTGCGGCGCAGTTGCTCTTCCTTGAAGCCGAAAACCCGGACAAGGACATCCATCTTTACATCAACTCTCCTGGCGGCTCGGTAACTGCAGGTATGTCGATCTACGACACCATGCAGTTCATCAAGCCAGACGTGTCGACCATCTGCATTGGTCAAGCGTGCAGCATGGGTGCATTCCTGTTGGCTGGCGGCGCACCAGGCAAGCGTCACTGCTTGCCTAACTCGCGCATGATGATTCACCAGCCATTGGGCGGTTTCCAGGGCCAGGCGTCGGATATCGACATTCACGCCAAGGAAATCCTCAATATCCGTCATCGTTTGAACTCGCTGTTGGCGCATCACACGGGTCAAACACTCGAGACCATCGAGCGTGATACTGAGCGTGACAACTTCATGAGTGCCGAGCGTGCAGCCGAGTATGGCCTGATCGACTCAGTATTCAGCAAGCGTCAAATGCCCGCTTAAGCAGCGCAAATGTGGGTGGTTGGATTAACCGACCACCTGCGGACTTGAAAAAGCCCGCAGTTGCCTTCATCTTGTGTTGCAAGCCTATCGGATTTGGATCGATCGAATGACTGACACCCGCAACGGCGAGGACAACGGCAAATTGCTCTATTGCTCCTTCTGTGGCAAAAGCCAGCATGAAGTGCGCAAATTGATTGCCGGCCCCTCGGTCTTTATCTGCGACGAATGCGTCGACCTGTGCAATGACATCATCCGTGAGGAGGTGCAGGAAGCCCAGGCCGAGAGCAGCGCGCATAAATTACCATCGCCAAAAGAAATCAGCGGCATCCTTGATCAATACGTTATTGGTCAGGAACGTGCCAAAAAGGTTTTGGCTGTAGCGGTATACAACCACTACAAACGCCTCAACCAGCGTGACAAAAAGAACGACGATGTCGAGCTTGGCAAGAGCAACATCCTGCTTATTGGTCCTACCGGTTCGGGTAAAACCCTGCTGGCGGAAACCTTGGCTCGTCTGCTGAATGTGCCTTTCACAATTGCTGACGCAACCACGCTTACCGAAGCGGGTTATGTGGGTGAGGATGTCGAAAACATCATTCAGAAGCTGCTGCAGAAGTGCGATTACGATGTAGAAAAGGCCCAGATGGGCATCGTTTACATCGATGAAATCGACAAGATTTCGCGCAAGTCTGATAACCCTTCAATCACCCGTGACGTTTCCGGTGAAGGTGTACAGCAAGCCTTGTTGAAATTGATTGAAGGCACTGTTGCTTCCGTTCCGCCTCAGGGTGGCCGTAAGCACCCGCAGCAAGAGTTTTTGCAGGTTGATACCCGCAACATTCTCTTTATCTGTGGCGGTGCGTTCTCGGGTCTGGAGAAGGTTGTACAGGCTCGATCGACGCGTGGCGGTATCGGCTTTAGCGCCGAAGTACGCAGCAAGGAAGAGGGCAAGAAGGTTGGCGAATCCCTGCGTGAAGTCGAACCTGACGATTTGGTCAAGTTCGGTCTGATCCCTGAGTTTGTCGGGCGTCTTCCTGTTTTGGCGACGTTGGACGAACTGGATGAGGCTGCGTTGATGCAGATCCTCACTGAGCCGAAGAACGCCTTGACCAAGCAATACGGCAAGCTGTTCGAGATGGAAGGTGTCGATCTCGAGTTCCGTGCTGATGCTTTGAAAGCTGTGGCCAAGCGTGCGCTTGAGCGCAAGACAGGCGCTCGTGGTTTGCGTTCGATTCTTGAAGGCGTCTTGCTCGACACTATGTATGAAATCCCCTCGCAATCCGAGGTGAGTAAAGTGGTGATCGACGAAAGCGTTATAGAAGGCAAGTCCAAGCCGTTGTTGATTTATGAAAACAACGAAGCGACTGCCAAGGCTGCACCCGACGCGTAATTGTGTAGCTGTTTGTTACATGGTGCGTGTTAATGAAGGGGCCTTAGGGCCCCTTTGTTTTTCCTGCTCTTCAGCGCTTGTTTTTTTTAGAGACAGCCCCCATCTTGGCTTCAAGCTTACTTCCATCTGATTACGGCCTTATGGCCGCCGTAGAGGCGAAATCATGAAGACAACCATCGAATTGCCTCTCCTGCCGTTGCGTGATGTCGTTGTGTATCCGCACATGGTGATCCCACTGTTCGTGGGACGCGAGAAATCGATCGAGGCCCTTGAGGCAGCGATGACGGGCGACAAGCAGATCTTGCTGTTGGCTCAAAAAAACCCTGCTGACGACGATCCGAGTGCTGAATCACTTTATGGTGTGGGTACTATTGCCACCGTTTTGCAACTGCTTAAGCTGCCAGATGGCACCGTTAAGGTATTGGTTGAGGGTGAGCAGCGCGGTGCGGTCGAGAAATTTGGTCAGGCTGACGGGTATCTGAGTGCTGAAGTCTCTTTGATTGATGAGACCGCAGCGCCTGAGCGTGAGTCTGAAGTGTTTGTACGCAGCCTGCTTTCTCAATTTGAGCAGTATGTGCAGTTGGGCAAAAAGGTCCCGGCTGAGGTGTTGTCCTCGCTTAACAGCATTGATGAGCCAAGCCGCTTGGTCGATACGATGGCGGCCCACATGGCCCTCAAGATCGAGCAGAAGCAAGAAATTCTCGAAATCATCGATTTGCAAACCCGGGTTGAACACGTCCTGGCCCTGCTGGATGCCGAGATTGACCTGCTGCAAGTTGAAAAGCGTATTCGCGGTCGTGTCAAAAAGCAGATGGAGCGCAGCCAGCGTGAGTACTACCTGAATGAGCAGATGAAGGCTATTCAGAAAGAGCTGGGTGATGGTGACGAAGGTCACAATGAAATTGAAGAACTGAAAAAGCGCATCGATGCGGCAGGCCTGCCCAAAGATGCAATGACCAAGGCGCTGGCTGAGCTGAACAAGCTCAAGCAAATGTCTCCGATGTCGGCTGAAGCCACGGTTGTGCGGTCTTATATCGACTGGTTGGTTCAGGTGCCGTGGAAGGCGCAGAGTAAGGTTCGCCTTGACCTCAAGCGTGCTGAAGACATCCTGGATGCAGACCATTATGGTCTGGAGGAAGTCAAAGAGCGGATCCTTGAATACCTCGCCGTGCAAAAGCGCGTGAAGAAGATTCGTGGCCCGGTCCTGTGCCTGGTAGGGCCTCCGGGTGTGGGTAAAACGTCTCTTGCGGAGTCGATTGCTCACGCTACAAACCGAAAATTCGTGCGTATGGCCCTGGGTGGCGTGCGTGACGAAGCAGAAATTCGCGGTCACCGCCGTACCTACATCGGTTCGATGCCCGGTAGATTGATTCAAAAAATGACTAAGGTGGGTGTTCGCAACCCATTGTTCTTGCTTGACGAGATCGACAAGATGGGCAGTGACATGCGTGGCGACCCTGCGTCTGCATTGCTTGAAGTGCTCGATCCTGAGCAGAATCACAGCTTCAACGACCATTACCTGGAGGTCGACTACGACCTTTCCGACGTCATGTTCTTGTGTACCTCCAATTCGATGAATATTCCGCCCGCATTGCTGGACCGGATGGAGGTCATTCGTTTGCCGGGTTACACGGAAGACGAAAAAATCAACATCGCCGTCAAGTACCTCGCGCCCAAGCAAATTGAGGCCAACGGCCTGAAAAAAGGTGAGCTGGCATTTGATAACGAAGCTATTCGCGACATCATTCGTTACTACACGCGTGAAGCGGGCGTTCGAGGCCTTGAGCGTCAAATTGCCAAGATCTGCCGCAAGGCAGTGAAAGAACATGTGATGGAGAAACGCTTCTGCGTCACGGTCACCGCTGATCTTCTTGAGCACTTTTTGGGCGTAAGAAAATTCAGCTATGGACTGGCCGAGCAGCAGGACCAGATTGGTCAAGTGACGGGTTTGGCCTGGACTCAGGTCGGTGGCGAATTGTTGACGATTGAAGCGGCGGTTGTGCCGGGTAAAGGGCAATTGATCAAGACGGGTTCGCTCGGTGACGTGATGATCGAGTCGATCACGGCGGCGCTGACGGTCGTTCGCAGTCGTGCCAAAAGCCTTGGTATCCCATTGGATTTCAACGAAAAACGTGATGTTCACATCCATATGCCAGAAGGGGCTACACCCAAGGATGGCCCGAGCGCGGGTGTTGGTATGTGCACGGCTTTGGTCTCCGCACTGACATTGATTCCGGTGCGCGCGGATGTCGCCATGACGGGTGAGATCACCCTGCGTGGTCAGGTATTGGCGATCGGTGGCCTGAAGGAAAAATTATTGGCTGCTCATCGGGGCGGGATTAAGACAGTCATTATTCCTGAAGAAAATGTCCGTGATCTGAAGGAAATTCCTGACAACATCAAACAGGATCTTCAAATCAAACCGGTTAAATGGATTGACGAGGTCCTGCAAATTGCGCTGCAATACGCGCCGGAGCCCTTACCGGATGTGGCTCCCGAGATTGTTGCCAAGGACGACAAGCGCGAGTCTGACTCTAAGGAAAGAATTAGCACGCATTAATACGGATTCGCCTGATGGGCTTTCTTGACGCTTTTTAGAGCCCTTGTTATAAAGCGGCTCTATAAGTGTCCGTAAGTGCTTCAGCAGTCGTTTTGCTTTTACCAAAAAAACTTTAGAAACATTCTCAGATAGATATAAGGGGACTTAGAGTGAACAAGTCGGAACTGATTGATGCTATCGCTGCATCTGCTGATATCCCGAAAGCTGCTGCTGGCCGTGCGCTGGACGCAGTGATCGAATCCGTCACTGGCGCTCTTAAGGCTGGCGACTCTGTGGTACTGGTTGGCTTTGGTACTTTCTCTGTGACCGATCGTCCTGCTCGTACGGGTCGTAACCCACAGACCGGTAAAACGCTGGAAATTCCTGCTGCTAAAAAACCTGGTTTCAAAGCCGGTAAAGCACTGAAAGAAGCGGTTAACTAAGTTTCTGTAATACCTTTTACCCAACCGGGTCAGGCGCACGCCAGGCTTGGCAGCGGAGCGGTAGTGCAGTCGATGTCAACATCGATCTGTTACGCCGGGGGTCGCGGGTTCGAGCCCGGTCCGCTCCGCCAGTTACGAGAAGGCGCATCCTCGGATGCGCCTTTCTTCTATCCGGACTCTACCCACGCTCCACGGTTGTTCATTAAGTAAGACCGTTTCTGGGGGAAGCATGCTGCAAAATATCAGGGACAATTCACAAGGCTGGATTGCCAAGACCATCATCGGTGTCATCGTCGCGTTAATGGCGTTGACCGGTTTCGATGCCATTTTTCAAGCCACCTCTACCAGCAAGGATGCCGCCAAGGTAAACGGTGAAGAGATCACTCAAACCGAGCTCAGCCAAGCTGTCGACATGCAACGTCGCCAGTTGATGCAGCAGCTAGGAAAAGATTTTGATGCCTCTTTGCTGGACGAGAAGATGCTGCGTGAAGCGGCCCTCAAAGGGTTGATTGACCGCAAGCTGTTGCTCCAGGGGGCTAATCAGGCCAAGTTCTCTTTCTCGGAAGCAGCCTTGGATCAGGTCATTTTGCAAACGCCTGAATTCCAGGCAGATGGCAAATTCAGCCCTGAGCGATTCGATCAAGTGATTCGTCAGCTGGGTTACGGCCGCCTGCAATTTCGCGACATGCTGGCTGAGGAAATGTTGATCGGTCAGTTGCGTGCCGGCTTGGCAGGCAGCGGTTTTGTAACCGATGAACAGGTCAACGCGTTCGCCCGTCTTGAAAAACAAACCCGTGATTTCGCTTCGTTGAACATCAAGGCCGATCCGGCTGCGGTGAAATTGACCGATGACGAAGTCAAGGCTTACTACGACGAGCACGCCAAAGAGTTCATGACCCCTGATCAGGTCGTTATCGACTACATCGAATTGAAGAAGTCAGCCTTTTTCGATCAGGTGGCGGTTAAGGACGAAGAGCTGCAAGCGTTGTATCAGAAAGAGATCGCCAATCTGGCCGAGCAGCGTCGTGCTGCGCACATCCTGATTGAGGTCAATGACAAAGTCAGCGATGAACAGGCCAAAGCCAAGATCGCTGAAATTCAGCAGCGCCTGGATAAAGGCGAAAGCTTTGAGGCGTTAGCCAAAGAGTTCTCTCAAGATCCGGGTTCGGCCGCCAATGGTGGTGATCTGGGCTTCGCCGGGCCGGGTGTTTACGATCCTGTCTTTGAAACAGCACTGTATGCGCTCAACAAAGATCAAGTGTCGCAGCCTGTGCGCACCAGCTTTGGTTATCACCTGATCAAGCTGTTAGGTGTCGAAGCGCCAGAAGTTCCAAGCTTTGCCAGTCTCAAAGACAAATTGACGCGTGATCTGAAGACTCAACAGGTTGAGCAGCGTTTTGTCGATGCCAGCAAGCAGCTAGAAGATTCGGCTTTCGAAGCATCTGATCTGGCCCAGCCGGCTCAAGAACTGAAACTTACAGTTCATACGTCTGCGCCATTTGGCCGTGAAGGGGGCGAGGGCGTTGCCGCCAATCGCGCTGTGGTTCAAGCCGCATTCAGCACCGAAGTCATGGATGAAGGTGCCAACAGCACCGCCATCGAGCTCGATCCTGAGACAGTTGTTGTGCTGCGCGTCAAAGAGCATCGCAAGCCAGAGCAGTTACCGCTGGACGCCGTTGCTTCAAGCATCCGTGCTCAGTTGGTTAAAGAGCACGCGAGTGCGGCGGCCAAAACCAAAGCTGAAGACATCATTAAAGGTCTGCGCGATGGCAAATTGCCGTTGAATCAGCCAATTGATGGTCAGTCATGGAAGGTTGAGGAAGCGGTGGCGCGTGGTCAGGACGGGATCGACCCGGCCGTGCTGCAAGCGGTGTTCCGTATGCCTAAGCCTGCCGCCAAGGACAAGCCGACGTTTGGCAGTGTGACCTTGGCCGATGGCAGTGTGGTTGTGTTGCGTTTGAACGGTGTCAACGATGCCGCCAAGCCGACTGAAGAGGAAAAAGCGTCTTATCGTCGCTTCCTCGCTTCGCGTGCAGGCCAGCAAGACTTTGCTGCGTATCGCAAGCAGTTGGAAAACGAAGCGAAGGTCGAGCGCTACTAAGCGTTGGATCCCGCGCTTCACTAAAAATGGCCGCTCAATGAGCGGCCATTTTTTATGGCTGCGAAGACATGTAGGTGCTCTGAGCCGGCAGGCTAAGCCTGTAGCAGTTGACGAGTAATGCGAGGCTACGGCCACAGGCGTAGCGGTCGTAAAGGCATTCAGGTTGGGGTGTCAAGCGCCCCGCCGTCATCGGGTTTACGACTGCTTCGCAATCGAACCACCCATTCGGCAACGGCTACGCCAACACCCACAATCCAATGGCCTGCGCGTGTCATACGCGGCGTTGTGATCAGTGCAAAATCCAATGTGTTCCCTGCAACGAAAAACGCCCGGCGCATCACTGCGCCGGGCGTTTTTAATGGAGCGCCAGCGAAGGTTTACTCCTCGAGGCTGCCCATTGCGGTGGTGTTGAAGCCACCGTCTACATACATGATTTCGCCGCTGATGCCCGACGCCAAATCGGAGCACAAGAAGGCGCCAGCATTGCCGACTTCGTCGATGGTGACGTTACGACGCAGCGGTGTTTGCGCTTCGTTAGCCGCCAGCATTTTACGGAAGTTCTTGATGCCCGAAGCAGCCAAGGTGCGGATCGGACCGGCTGATACGCAGTTAACACGGGTGCCTTCCGGGCCCAGGCTACCCGCCAGGTAACGTACGCCCGCTTCAAGGCTGGCCTTTGCCATGCCCATCACGTTGTAGTTAGGCATAGTTCGCTCAGCGCCCAGGTAGGACAGGGTCAGCAGGCTGCCATTGCGGCCTTTCATCATCGGGCGACCGGCTTTGGCCAGGGCCACGAAGCTGTAGGCGCTGATGTCGTGAGCAATGCGGAAGCCCTCACGGGTGGTGGCGTCGGTGAAGTCGCCGTCCAGTTGGTCGCCCGGTGCGAAACCTACGGAGTGAACGATGCAGTCCAGGCCGTCCCACTTCTTGCTCAAGTCTTCGAAGACCTTGGCGATTTCTTCATCGCTGGCAACGTCACAAGGGAAGCACAGCTCAGGGTTGGAACCCCAACCTGCTGCGAACTCTTCAACGCGGCCTTTAAGCTTTTCGTTCTGATAAGTGAAAGCAAGTTCAGCGCCTTCACGGTGCATGGCGGCAGCAATGCCAGAAGCGATGGACAATTTGCTAGCGACACCGACGATCAGGACGCGCTTACCGGCGAGAAAACCCATGTGTTGTTCCTCTATCAGATTAATCGACAGCTACTGGTGCCAAAAAGGCAGCTTCCAGTAGCTGTTGTGTATATGCATGTTGCGGTGAGGCAAAAATACGTTGCGCATCACCTTGTTCGACCACTTGGCCTTGCTTGACCACCATCAATTGGTGGCTCAGCGCTTTGACTACCGCCAAATCATGGCTGATAAACAAATACGTCAGGTTGTACTTGGCTTGCAGCGAGCGCAAGAGTTCGACGACCTGGCGTTGTACGGTTCTGTCCAACGCAGAGGTTGGCTCGTCCAGCAGAATCAACGCTGGCTTTAACACTAATGCGCGGGCAATGGCGATTCTCTGCCGTTGTCCACCTGAAAACTCGTGAGGGTAACGGTGCCGGGTTTCCGGATCCAGACCTACTTCACGCAATGCTTCAATAATTGCTACTTCCTGCTCTTGCGCGGTGCCCATTTGGTGAATGCGCAACCCCTCACCCACAATCTCGCTGACGCTCATGCGTGGGCTGAGGCTGCCAAACGGGTCTTGAAACACCACCTGCATTTGCCGGCGTAACGGCCGGACTTCTTTTTGCGACAAGCAGTTTAGCTGTTTGTCTTCGAAACGAATCACGCCCTGGCTTGCAATCAGCCGCAAAATGGCCAGGCCCAAGGTCGATTTGCCTGATCCGCTTTCTCCCACAATGCCCAGCGTTTGACCGCGGGGCAGGCTGAAGTTAATGCCGTCGACCGCTTTTACGTAATCAACGGTTTTGCGCAACAGCCCTTTCTTGATCGGGAACCAGACTTTCAGGTTCTCGACTTCCAGCAATGGCGGGCCCGCAAGGGTATCGGCCGGACCGCCACGGGGTTCTGCACTGAGCAGTTCCCGGGTATAGGGATGCTGTGGCGAACGGAACAGCTGTTCACACGATGCTTGTTCGACGATGCAACCGCGCTGCATGACACATACTCTGTGCGCAATTCGTCTTACCAAGTTCAAATCGTGACTGATCAGTAACAGCGACATGCCCAGCCGTGCCTGCAAATCCTTGAGTAAATCGAGGATTTTGAGCTGCACGGTGACGTCCAGCGCCGTGGTGGGTTCGTCCGCGATCAGCAGCTCGGGTTCATTTGCCAGGGCCATGGCAATCATTACACGTTGTCTCTGACCGCCCGAGAGCTCGTGTGGCAAGGCTTTGAGGCGTTTGCGCGGCTCAGGGATGCCTACCAGATCCAGCAGCTCCAGCGTGCGCTCAGTGGCGGCCTTGCCTGACAGCCCTTTGTGGATGCCGAGCACTTCGTTGATTTGTTTTTCAATGCTGTGCAGGGGGTTGAGCGAGGTCATGGGTTCTTGAAAAATCATGGCAATTCGATTGCCGCGAATATGGCGCAGTTTTTTTTCGTCCAGGCTCAATAAGTCCTGCCCGGCATACTGAATGCTACCGCCGGGATGGCGAGCGATGGGGTAGGGCAGCAGTCTCAGGATGGAGTGGGCAGTGACTGACTTGCCTGATCCGCTTTCGCCTACAAGCGCCAGTGTTTCGCCACGCCTGATATCAAAGCTGATGTTTTGCACCACGCGTTGTGGCTGCTCACCGGCTACAAACTCCACGGAAAGATCGCGCACTTCTATCAGATTGTCCTGCGTCATCTCATTTCCTCGGGTCGAAAGCATCGCGAGCGGACTCACCGATAAACACCAACAAACTGAGCATGATTGCCAGCACCGCAAACGCGCTGATCCCCAGCCAAGGTGCTTGCAGGTTGGATTTGCCCTGTGCCACCAGTTCGCCCAGAGACGGCGCGCCCGGCGGCAGGCCGAAGCCTAAAAAGTCCAGTGCGGTCAGAGTGCCAATGGCACCGGTCAAAATGAACGGCATGAACGTCATGGTCGATACCATCGCATTGGGCAAAATATGCCGATACATGATGGCCATGTCTTGCATGCCCAAGGCACGGGCGGCGCGTACGTATTCCAGGTTACGCCCGCGCAGGAATTCGGCCCGCACCACGTCAACCAGACTCATCCACGAAAACAACAGCATGATGCCCAACAGCCACCAGAAATTGGGTTGCACAAAACTGGCGAGAATAATCAGCAGGTACAAGACAGGTAAGCCCGACCAGATTTCCAGAAACCGCTGGCCTGCCAGGTCTACCCAGCCGCCATAGAACCCCTGAAGCGCTCCGGCAATCACGCCGATAATCGAACTCAAAATAGTCAGGGTCAGTGCAAACAGCACGGAGATGCGGAAGCCATAAATCACACGAGCCAACACATCCCGACCCTGATCGTCGGTGCCGAGCCAGTTTTCAGCGGATGGCGGTGCGGGGGCAGGGACTTTCAAGTCGTAGTTGATGCTCTGATAGCTATAGGGGATAGGTGGCCACAGCACCCAGGCATCTTTCTTGGCCAGCAGTTCGCGGATGTAGGGGCTTTTGTAGTTCGCTTCCAGAGGGAACTCGCCGCCAAAGTCCGTCTCGGGGTAGCGTTTGAGGGCCGGGAAGTACAGTTCGCCGTCGTAGCTGATCACCAGCGGTTTGTCGTTGGCAATTAACTCGGCCCCCAGGCTTAGCCCGAAGAGCACCAAAAAGATCCACAGTGACCACCAGCCGCGTTTATTGGCTTTAAAGCGGGCGAAGCGTCGTCGATTGAGGGGCGATAACTTCATCTCAATGATCCCTGCTTTCAAAGTCGATACGCGGATCCACCAGGGTGTATGACAAGTCGCCAATCAGTTTCACCAGCAGGCCTACCAGCGTGAAGATGAACAAGGTCCCAAAAACAACGGGGTAATCGCGGTTGATCGCCGCCTCAAAGCTCATAAGCCCCAACCCATCCAGCGAGAAAATCACCTCAACCAATAGCGAACCGGTGAAGAAGATGCCGATAAAGGCTGATGGAAATCCGGCAATGACCAGCAACATCGCGTTGCGAAACACATGGCCATACAGCACGCGATGATTGGTCAGTCCTTTGGCTTTGGCGGTCACCACGTATTGCTTGTTGATCTCATCCAAGAAACTGTTTTTGGTGAGTAAGGTCATCGTGGCGAAGTTGCCGATGACCAATGCCGTCACGGGTAAGGCCAGATGCCAGAAATAGTCGAGGATTTTGCCGCCCAGGCTCAATTCGTCGAAGTTGTTGGAGGTCAGCCCGCGTAGCGGGAACCAGTCCAGATAGCTGCCGCCGGCAAAGACCACGATCAATAAGATGGCAAACAGGAACGCCGGGATGGCATAGCCGATAATGATCGCCGAACTGGTCCACACGTCGAAATGACTGCCGTGTCGCGTAGCTTTGGCGATACCCAGCGGGATCGACACCAGGTACATGATCAAGGTGCTCCAGAGTCCAAGCGAGATGGAGACAGGCATTTTTTCCTTGATCAGGTCGATCACTTTGGCATCCCTGAAAAAACTCTCGCCGAAGTCCAGGTGGGCGTAATTTTTGATCATGATCCACAAGCGCTCGGGAGCGGGCTTGTCGAAGCCGTACATTTTTTCGATTTCCTGGATCAGCGCCGGGTCCAGTCCTTGGGCGCCACGGTAGTTGGAACCCGCGACCGAAACCTCAGAGCCGCCGCCTGCGATACGGCTGGTCGCCCCGTCGAAGCCTTCGAGTTTGGCAATCATTTGCTCCACCGGGCCACCCGGCGCGGCCTGGATGATGATGAAGTTAATCAGCAAGATCCCGAACAGGGTCGGAATGATCAACAGCAGTCGCCTGAATATATACGCCAGCATCTAAGGCTCCAGGCTTTCGCTTGTGGGTTGGGTGGAGGTCACCGGCTCGACATCGGGTTTGACCCACCAGGTGTCTATTCCGATGTCATACAACGGGGTCACGGTGGGGTGGCCGATATGGTTGGAATACGCCACGCGCCAGGTTTTGATGTGCCAGTTGGGGATGACGTAAAAACCCCATTGCAGCACACGGTCCAGGGCGCGGGCATGAGTGATCAGGCTCTGGCGCGAATCGGCATTGATAAGACCTTCGGTGAGTTGGTCAATGGCAGGGTCTTTTAGCCCCATGAAGTTGCGGCTGCCGGGTTTTTCGGCACTTTGCGACTCCCAGTATTCGCGCTGCTCGCTGCCGGGCGAACTGGACTGCGCAAAACTGCCAATAATCATGTCGAAGTCCCGTGAGCGCAGACGGTTCAAGTATTGCGAAACATCGACCCGGCGAATCTGCATGTCGATGCCCAAGTCGCTGAGGTTGCGTTTGAAGGGCAGCAGAACGCGTTCGAATTCGGTTTGCGCCACCAGAAACTCGATGCGCACCGGCTTGCCCTGAGCATCGACCATCTTGTCGTCAACAATGCGCCAGCCGGCGTCTTGCAGTAATTGATAAGCGCGACGCTGTTGGTCGCGAATCATGCCCGTGGCATTGGTGACGTCGGGTTTGAATACCTCGGTAAATGCCTTATCGGGAATTTGCCCGCGCAAAGGCTCCAGAATTGCCAGCTCTTCTTCAGTCGGCGGCGCGCTGGCGGCCATTTCCGAGTTTTCGAAATAACTGCTGGTGCGGGTATATGAACCGTTGAATAACTGCTTGTTGGTCCATTCGAAGTCGAATAGCAGGCTCAGCGCCTCGCGCACCCGGATGTCCTGGAACATGGGTCTGCGCAGATTAAAAATGAAGCCTTGCATGCCTGCGGGGTTGGCATTGCGAATTTCTTCTTTAATTAAACGGCCCTGTTTGACCGCCGGAACGTTATAAGCGCTGGCCCAATTTTTGGCGCTGATCTCAAACCAGTAGTCAAATTGGCCTGCCTTGAGCGCCTCGAATGCCACGTTGTTGTCGCGGAAATAATCGATGGTGATGGCGTCAAAGTTATACAGCCCCTTGTTGATGGGCAGGTCTTTGCCCCAGTAGTCCTTGTTGCGTTCGTAACGAATCGAGCGCCCCGGCTTGATGTCAGTGATGGTGTACGGGCCGCTGCCGACAGGTATTTCGAGGTTGCCCTTGCTGAAATCGCGGGTTTCCCACCAATGTTTTGGCAATACCGGCAATTGGCCGAGGATCAATGGCAGCTCGCGGTTCTTGTTGTGTTTGAAGACGAACTTCACTTGCAACGGGTTTTCTTCGACAGCTTTTTCGACGTCGCTGTAATACCCCTTGAACAAGGGCGAGCCGTTTTTCATCAACGTATCAAAACTGAACACGACGTCTTCAGCGCGAATGGGATGACCATCATTGAACTTGGCTTGGGGCCGCAGATAAAAACGTACCCAGCTGTTATCGGGTGCCTTTTCAATTTTCTGCGCAATCAAGCCATATGCGGTGAAGGGTTCATCGAGGCTCTGGCGGGCCAGGGTGTCATACGTCAGGTCGATGCTGTCGGCCGGTACGCCTTTGTTGATAAACGGGTTCAGGCTGTCGAAAGTCCCCAGGGCGGATTTGCGAAATGTCCCGCCCTTTGGCGCATTCGGGTTCACATAATCAACGTGCTTGAAGTTGGCCGGGTATTTGGGTGGTTCGTCGTACAGGGTTAGCGCGTGCTGTGGCGCCGCGAGCGCCAGGCAACTGAGGCCGGCCAATAGCAGGCCACTGAGGGGCTTGAGCAATGTACGCAAAGGCATCATTGGGATTTCTCCGTAGGCTTTAGCCACCACGCACTCAGGCCCAAGTTGTAGGGCGGCGTAGTCACGAAGGCGAACCGGTTGCGGTACGCCAGGCGGTGATAGTTCAGATACCAGTTAGGAATGCTGTAGTACTGCCACAACAAGACGCGGTCCAGTGCCCGGCCAGCGGCCAGTTGTTCTTCGCGGGTTTGTGCAGCCAGCAGTTTTTCAAGTAATTGATCGACAACCGGGTTGGCCACCCCCGCATAGTTTTTACTGCCCTTGACGTTGGCCTGGCTGGAGTGGAAGTACTGCCACTGCTCAAGACCGGGGCTCAAGGTTTGGTCCAGGGTCATGAGGATCATGTCGAAATCGAACTGATCCAGGCGCTGCTTGTACTGTGCCCGGTCGACGGTACGCAGGCGTGCAGCAATGCCGATGCTCGCCAGGTTTTCCACGTACGGTTGCAGAATGCGCTCAAGGTTGGGGTTTACCAGCAATATTTCGAAGGTTAACGGTTTGCCGTCTGCATTGAGCAAGCGCTGGCCTGAGAGTTTCCAGCCGCTCTCAGCTAATAGACTCAGCGCACGGCGCAGGGTTTGGCGAGGGATGCCACGCCCCTCGGTCTGTGGCAGGCGAAAAGCCTGGGTAAACAATTCGGGCGGCAGTTGTGTGCGCCAGGGTGAAAGCATTAACCATTCGTGCCCCTGCGGGATACCGCTGGCCGAGAAATCACTGTTGGGGTAGAAGCTCGTTGCACGCTGGTAGGCCCCATTGAACAGCGCCCTGTTGGCCCACTCAAAATCAAACATCATACCCATCGCTTCACGCACTTTGGTTTGATTGAAGGTGCTGCGGCGGCTGTTCATGAACAGCCCCTGGGTTTGAGTCGGGATGTGATGAGGGATTTGAGCTTTGATTACATCCCCCCGGCGCACGGCCGGGAAGTTATAGCCGTTGGCCCAGTTCTTGGCCTGATGCTCGATGTAGATGTCGAACTCTGCGGCCTTGAAGGCTTCGAACGCGACATCGCTGTCGCGATAAAACTCGACCTCAACCCGGTCGAAATTGTATTTGCCACGATTGACCGGCAGGTTGGCGCCCCACCAGTTCTTGACGTGTTCGAAGACCACTTGGCGGCCCGGCGTGACTTTGCTGATCCGATAAGGGCCACTGCCCAGCGGTGGTTCAAAGGTCGTGGCTTTGAAGTCGCGTTTGGCCCAGTAGTGCTCAGGCAGAACGGGCAGTTCACCGAGGCGCAGAATCAGCAGCGGGTTGCCAGAGCGCTTGAACACAAAACGTATGCGCTTGGGGCCTAAAATGTCCACCCGCTGCACTTCTTGCAAATGAGTACGGTACTGCGGGTGGCCTTCTTTGCGTAAGAGGTTGTAGGAGAACGCAACGTCGGAGGCCGTGATCGGAGTGCCATCGTGAAAGCGCGCCTCAGGCCGCAGGTTGAACACCACCCAACTGCGTGTCTCGTTGTACTCCACGGATTGCGCGATCAACCCGTAACTGGAGGTCGGCTCGTCGCCTGATGGTGCGTACTGGCCAGTGCCTGCCATCAGTGTTTCATTCAGCTCGTTGACCCCGTATTGCAGAAAGTTGGGGGTAGATACCGGGCTTGTACCTTTGAAGGTATAGGGGTTGAGCGTGTCAAAGGTGCCAAAGGCCATGACCTTGAGCGTCCCGCCTTTGGGCGCATCAGGGTTGACCCAATCGAAATGGGTGAACGTGGCCGGGTACTTGAGTGTGCCGAACTGCGCATAACCGTGGCTTTCGCTGAGGGTTGCGCGGGCAGGAAAGCTCAAGGCCAGGCAGATAAGTAGCGAAAGGAGGGGACGCATCACGTCAGAGATCCGATCCAGGCGTTGGGCTTAGGTTTGGTTACAGTAACAGCTTGTATCTGCGGGAAAAAGGCTGCGCTAGAAAGCACTGCGGGCAAGTGGCTTCCTGGTTTTATGTAGGAGTCAACTTGCCCGCAGTGTTGTTATGCAATCGCTTAGCGTGGGTTTGAAACCGTCAACATTTGCCCAGGCTTGAGTGCCTTGGCGCTGTTAGGGTTCCAGCGCTTGAGGTGCTGCATCTCGACGTTGAAGCGTTTGGCGACGATGTACAGCGAATCACCCTTTTTCACTTTGTATTGGGTGGCTTTCTTGCTGGCTGCGGGTTTGCGCGTGTCCTGCATCACCAGCATCTGGCCGCTCTTGAGGTTTTTGCCGGTCAGTTTGTTCCAACGCTGCAAGTCACGGACATTGACCTTGTTGGCCTTGGCAATGGTGGTCAGGTTGTCGCCACTTTTGACCTTGTACTTACGGTTAAGGCGCACGGCCGTGTTGCTGGCCACATTGTCGAATACCGCTTTTTTGGGGCGCAGGCTGATCAGTTCATCAGGTCTGAGGTTGGACAGGCTGGTGGTCAATAACTGAGCTTTGGAGGTCGGCACCAGCAGATGCTGCGGGCCATCTGTGGTGGCTCGTTGCTTGTAAGCCGGATTGAGCTGAAACATTTCGTCTTCGTCGATCTCGGCCAGCGCAGCAACGCGGGACAAGTCCATGGATTGTTTGATTTCAACCATTTCGAAGTACGGTTCGTTGGCAATCGGGTTCAGGTTGATGCCATAGGCTTCAGGGGCCATCACCACTTGGGACAGAGCCAACAATTTCGGAACGTAGTCTTTGGTTTCCTGCGGCAGGGGCAGGTTCCAGTAATCCGTCGGCAAACCGAGCTTTTCGTTGCGTTCGATGGCCCGGCTTACGGTGCCTTCGCCTGCGTTGTAAGCCGCCAGCGCCAGCAACCAGTCGCCATTGAACATGTCATGCAGACGGGTCAGATAATTCATGGCCGCCAGGGTTGAGGCGGTGATGTCTTTACGCCCGTCATAGGCACGGGTTTGGCGCAGGTTGAAATAGCGGCCGGTCGATGGAATGAACTGCCACAGACCGACGGCATTGGCGTGGGAATACGCCATCGGGTTGTAAGCGCTTTCAATGACGGGCAGCAGGGCCAGTTCCAGCGGCATGTTGCGTTCTTCGAGGCGCTCTACGATGTAGTGAATATAAAGGCTGCCACGCTCACCTGCGTTTTCGAGAAACGAAGGGTTGCTGGCGAACCACAGGCGCTGTTGTTCGATTCGCGGGTTAACTTCTACGCCTTCCTGCAACTTGAAACCCTGACGCATCCGCTCCCAAACATCTTGTGGGGCTACAGGGCTGGGTTTTTCGCTGAGCCAGATCGGCTCCTGAGGAATGCGTTTGGTCAGTTTCAAGCTGGGTCTTTCGGCCGTTTTGGCTGATTGATCCATGCTTTGACAACCCGCGAGTACAGCGGACACGGCCAGCGCGATGGCTTGCGCAAGACGCGTCAATGTGTCTGTTTTGATGAAGTTACGTATAGATGACGACATTGGCTGGAAGTAAGTTCCGGGCAAAAATGTCGGGCGATTCTAGAAAGCAGGGGGGACGCGGTCAACTGTTCAGAATTTTTGTGCCAACCGCGACCCTGATTAGAACTTATCTTTCCAGCTGCGCAAGCTGGCAAAGACGGCGCAGGGCGAGGCATTGTCCTGCTCGTTCCACTCGTCAGCTTTTTGTTTAACGGATGTTTCACTGACCCGTAAAAAGGGATTGGTGCGTAATTCCAGCGCCATCGTGGACGGCAAACTGATGCGACCTTCTGCGCGCCATCGGGTCACTTCATCGAGTCGCGCCTGGATGTCGGCGTTGTTTGGCTCGACCGCTTGTGCAAAGCGCAAATTGCTTAACGTGTACTCATGGGCGCAAAACACCGAGGTATTGGCAGGCAGCGCGGCCAATCGGCTTAACGAGTGATGCATTTGTTCGGGGGAACCCTCGAACAGTCGGCCACAACCGGCGGCAAACAGCGTATCGCCACAAAACAGCAAGGGGGCGGCGGGCGCTGCCTGATAGTAGGCAATGTGACCGAGGGTATGGCCTGGCAACAGGAAAACCTCGAACGTCAGGCCCAATACCTCGATGCAGTCGTGGTCGTTGAGCGCCTGCTGTCGCGCGGGGATGTTTTCGAGTGCAGGGCCCCAAACTTTGGCGCCTGTCAGGTTATGCAGGTGCTCAACGCCGCCGACATGATCAAAATGGTGGTGAGTGACCAGGATGTCGCTCAACGTCCAGTCCGGATGTCCATCAAGCCACGCCTGGACCGGTGCGGCATCACCCGGATCGACCACGGCGCAGCGCTTGCTGGCATTGTCTTGTAACAACCAGATGTAGTTGTCGTTGAAGGCGGGCAGGGCGTCGATCTGTAGCATTGTGCAATTCCCAAGTGCGAAACAATGGCGCATCTTAGGGCCTGTAATGGGTGTAAGGCGAGTTGGAGGAGCAATGACCGATAAAGCATTGGCTCAGGCTGACCCTGAGTGGCTGGCGCTGATCCGTTCCGCGCGCGAATGGCTGTCCGGTCCCCACGGGCAGTTGTTGCTTGAGGATGAACAGCGAGTACTGGAAGAGGAACTCGGTCGATTTTTTGGCGGTTACCTGGTGCATTACGGCCCGGGCGCCGACGCACCGCCCAGTGCCCCACAGGTGCAACGCAATGTGCGCTTGGGTGCGCCCTTGCCGGGTGTCGAGATTTTTTGTGAAGAGCAAGCATGGCCTTTATGTGAGCACGCCGCCGATGTGGTGGTGCTGCAACACGGTCTGGATTTTTGCCTGTCGCCTCATGGCTTGCTACGCGAAGCCGCCAGCAGTGTGCGCCCCGGCGGGCACCTGTTGATCGTGGGAATCAACCCGTGGAGCACGTGGGGGCTGCGGCACGTTTTCGCCAAGGACGCGTTAAGCAAGGCGCGCTGCATTTCTGCCTCGCGCGTGGCGGACTGGCTGAATTTGCTGGGCTTTGCGCTGGAGAAACGCCGCTTCGGGTGCTATCGTCCGCCGCTCGCTTCACCTGCCTGGCAACGCCGTTTGTCGGGCTGGGAGCGCAAGGCGGGTAGCTGGCAACTGGCCGGTGGCGGCTTCTACATATTAGTTGCACGCAAAATGGTGGTGGGTTTGCGGCCCGTCAATCCATTGCGCCGTGAACCCATGGGCAAACTGATTCCTTTGCCGATGGCCAAGGTCAATCGGCGTCACAGTGAACCCTAGTCCCTCTTGATTAACGAAAGGCTGGCGTGATCCGGTCTCTGGTGCTGTCCATCCATGATGGGCAGGCCACAACACCCTTTTCTGGATAGGTTGTAATGAGCAATAGCGTTGAAATGTTCACCGATGGTGCCTGCAAGGGCAATCCGGGCCCGGGCGGCTGGGGTGCCTTGCTGGTATGCCAGGGCGTCGAGAAAGAACTCTGGGGCGGCGAACCCAACACCACCAATAACCGCATGGAGCTAATGGCTGCCATTCGTGGCCTTGAAGAACTCAAGCGCCCGTGCGAAGTACTGTTGGTGACCGACTCCCAATACGTGATGAAAGGCATCACCGAATGGATGGTCAACTGGAAAAAACGCGGGTGGAAAACCGCCGCCAAAGAGCCGGTCAAAAATGCCGATCTGTGGAAATTGCTGGATGAACAAGTCAATCGGCATACCGTGAAATGGCAGTGGGTACGTGGGCACATTGGCCATTACGGCAATGAGCGCGCTGACCAGTTGGCCAATCGTGGCGTGGATGAAATGAGGGGCATCAAGCATGCGTAGTGTCGTACTCGATACCGAAACCACGGGTATGCCGGTCACCGATGGCCATCGGGTGATCGAGATCGGTTGTGTTGAGCTGATGGGCCGCCGTCTGACCGGGCGGCATTTTCACGTGTACCTGCAACCGGATCGCGAAAGTGACGAGGGCGCGATCGGCGTTCACGGCATCACAAACGAATTTTTGGTGGGCAAGCCGCGTTTTGCTGAAGTGGCCGATGAGTTTTTTGAGTTCATCAAAGGCGCTCAGCTCATCATTCACAACGCTGCGTTCGACATCGGCTTTCTGAACAATGAATTTGCCTTGATCGGGCAAACCGATCGCACTGACCTCACGCAGCACTGCACCATCCTCGATACGTTGATGATGGCCCGTGCGCGCCACCCTGGTCAGCGCAACAGTCTCGATGCCTTGTGCAAGCGTTATGGGGTAGATAACTCGGGACGTGAACTGCACGGCGCCTTGCTCGACTCCGAGATTCTGGCAGACGTTTACCTGACCATGACCGGTGGGCAGACCAGTCTGTCGTTGGCCGGCAACGCTTCAGATGGCAATGGTTCGGGTGAGGGTTCGGGTCAAGAGGCGACGCAAATTCGTCGTTTGGCAGCGGACCGCCAGCCGGGTCGGATTATTCGCGCCAGTGAAAGGGACATGGCTGAGCATGCTGCCCGACTTGAAGCCATAGCCAAGTCAGCCGGAGCGCCATCGCTATGGACGCAACTGCTCGAAGCCAAAAGCCAGACCTTGCAATAACCCGAACCCTTGTGCGTTTGAATAAGGGCTCCAGGCCCTTCACGCAGCATGCGGCAGCGTGGGCAGGCGGGTGTGCCAGAAACAAGGACTCTTTGATCTATGCATCTGGTTATTAATCCTCAAAATCCTGAAGTCTCGGTCCGGTTGGCTGATGAAGGTTTTGCACCGTATGTATGGTGTAACGATTTCAGCTTTGAAGTGCGCGCCTATGCGCAAGTCGAAGCGCACCTGAGCGTAGAGCACTGGCCATTGGCAATGGTCACGCCGTACCGCAAGTGTTATGGCATCGATCCGGATGAGTTCGCCAGTTATCGCGGTGCGCCGGACAGCGCAGTTTTCATGGCGTACCTGGACAACCAGCCGGTGGGGCATGTGGTCGTCAGTACCAATTGGAATGGCTTCGCTCATGTAGATGAGCTAGCAGTGATCGCGGGCGCTCGTCGTCATGGCGTCGCCAAATCATTGTTGGACGTGGTGAAGTTTTGGAGCCACAAAAAAAGATTGCCGGGCATCATGCTTGAAACCCAAAACAACAATATCGGCGCCTGCCGCTTGTACGAACGTTGCGGTTATCAGGTAGGGGGGATTGATCATTTGCGCTATCGCGGGATTGACCCGCAGACCGCTGAAGTGGCGATCTTCTGGTACCTGCTGTTCGAAAACCGGGCATAAGTCCCTGCGCCGGTTCTTGCAGTAGCCACTGCTGGAGCGAGCGTGCCACGCTCGCTCCTACAGTTTTTTCTTACGCTGGCACGACGGATTCAGGCTCGCGAGTCAGGATCACGCCTGATTGCACTAGCTCGAACTCGGTATCAGAGTTTTTCTTAACGCGATCGCCAATAGCCAGCTTATAGGTGATGACTGGCTGACCGTCTGCCCCAGGTGTGGAATCTTGAAACTCATGCACCGAATAGACACGGCCTTCCGCGTCTCTTGCATGAAATTGCCCAACGAGAACTGCAGCCATTTGTAGAGAACCTCTGGAGATAAACACCCAATTTGCGGTTCTTGTAGACCGTTGATCAGCAGGGGAAGTTTAGCGCGGTGGAAAAAATAGTCTCGCTACTTTACAGGCTTGTTGGCCGATAGGGTGAACGGAGCTGCAAGAAAGGCGTCCGATCATCTATAACTAATCTTCCTACAGCTTGAGCCGCGAGGGTTTTCCATGAGTAAGGTCTACAGCGTTGCAGTGTTGGTCGGCAGTCTGAGAAAGGATTCTCTCAATCGAAAAGTGGCCCATGCCTTGGCGCAGTTGGCCCCCCCTCACTTGAAGCTGAACATCGTCGAGATCGGTGAGCTGGCGTTGTATAACGAAGACATTGACGTTACGCCACCTCCGGCGTCCTACACTGCGTTTCGTGATCAGGTTCGCCAGGCTGATGCGGTGCTGTTTGTCACGCCGGAGTACAACCGCTCGGTTCCTGGTGCGCTGAAAAATGCCATCGATGTAGGCTCACGCCCTTACGGTCAAAGTGTGTTCAGTGGCAAACCGGGTGCTGTGATCAGTGTTTCGCCGGGTGCGATTGGCGGGTTTGGGGCTAATCATCATTTGCGCCAATCCCTGGTGTTTCTCAATGTGCCATGTATGCAACAACCTGAAGCTTACTTGGGCGGCGCCGGCAGTGCTTTCGATGAGGCTGGCCAGTTATCTGAGAAAACCCGACCGTTCTTGCAAGCGTTTATTGATGCTTATAGTCAGTGGGTGGAGACAATTAAAGGTGTTTGATCGCGTCAGTGCTGTTCTTTAAAAACACCGCTTAGGCGGTGTTTTTTTATATCGCTCAAAACAATGTCTATAAGGTTCGGCCACGGATACGTATAAGTTACATGTATCTTGTTACGTATTGGGGGAGTGAAGGGCGTGCACAAGCAGGGGTGTGAACTAATGTTGAGTGTTCAAGACGTTTGATTTCGAGAAAGGAAGCTCATGATTATGGCGAATCTACGCAGTACGTCATCCGTAATTAACGCAAGCACTCACGTACAAGACCCCATTGCCGAGTTAGAAGAACTGTTTATTGAAAAGACCCAGATGAGGCGAATACGAGCCGGACAATGCCCTGTCAGGCGCCCTGTTTTTTTACGCTTGAACGGGGTGGCGCATGGCCGTTTTGAAGTAGTTGAAGATCTGCCCGATGAATTAAAAGTGGGCCTGTTTGCACAGGCTAAAACCTACCCTGCATGGGTGCGTTACTCGTGTGACATTCCAGACGGTGCCCCTGAGCGGGGTGAAACGGTTGGCTTGGGCATCAAGCTCTTCGGCGTCGAGGGTGAAAAATGCCTGGAGCCAGACGAATCGTCTCCTACCGTCGACTTCCTGCTTCAGAATCATCCGGTTTTTTTCGTTAATGATGCGCCGGACATGGCCTTGGCCTTCAGGGATTTCGCGGCCTGGATTGAGGCGCATGAAGACACCTGGGCAATCCTGGCCGCAATGCGCAAGGATGTGAAAAGCGTATTGGAGAGTGAGTTGTGGAGCGTTATTCCTTTTCATTTTGGGCTGCAAAAGTTTTGTAAATATAAAATTGAGCCTGAAGTGATTTCGTTAGGCCCAGAACCTGACTTTAATGCGCCCGGTTATTTGAAGGCCGATTTGCATCAACGCCTAATGACGGCAGAGGTGCGTTTACGTTTTATGGTGCAACTGCAAGAAGATGATGACTGTATGCCGTTGGACACGGCCACTCATGAGTGGGATGAAGTAACGTCTGCACCCGTTCATGTGGCCACTTTAATATTGCCGATACAGGACATCGATTCACGTAACCAGTCGGTGTATGGCGAAACCCTGGCATTCAATCCCTGGCGAACATTAAAAGAACATCAGCCGGTTGGCAGTCTTGCACAGGCCCGCAAAGTTATCTATCAAGCGTCTGCCACTGTGCGTCGTCATTACAATGGCAATGTATTAGGTGAACCTCAAGTTGAACGTCCGGCGCAACTTAAGCCTTAAATGGATGAACGAAAGTATTTACTTTTTTGTAAGCAATAACCCCACAGGGACGTGATGCTATGCACCGTAAAACACTCACACGCCAACAACTTAAAACAATTGTGCGTGCCTCGATACACCCAGGTATCGGCATCGCACGCTTAGGTAACAGTCCGGGCGAATACGTAATCAGCCCTGACACCATAACCCCGCAGTGGGTCAGCGCTGGAAGTCGCCACGATGCCAGCGGCGCCATTAAACGTCAGGCCGCACGTTTTCGTATTTACGGCTACAACCTTGAAAATGAGGTGGTCGGGGAGCTAACGCTGGACGACGCTGAAATTGAATGGCGCGCCCATGTGGTCAATCGAAAGGCTCAGTGGTTTGAGTTTGAAAAGGCGATGGACATAGAGGATGCCGCCCACACTCAACTTCGTTTACGCAATGCCGACAGGGTGGGTGCTGAGCGCGACGCGCTGGTTATCGACGCGGGTGCCAGAACCGTCTCGGGCAGAGCGGTCAGCGGCCCGGCCCATGAGTTTGCAGGGGGTACGTTTCTGGGCATGCCGGTTGCACTCGGTGAGTTGCGCACTGATGAGTCGGGGCGGCTATTGGTGTTGGGCGGCCATGGCCACTCGGGATCTCCCACGGGGATGCCGATCTTTGATCCCGATGTGAGTAACCACTTCGCGAATGCGACCGGCTGGTTTGACGACACCTCTGACGGCCCCGTCTGGGCGGCGGTAAAAATCAATGGCGTTGTGATTCCCGTCGAATCTGCCTGGGTGGTGGTGGCCCAGCCGGACTTTTCGCCCAACACTGTCGGCTGGCGCACGCTTTATGACTTACTGACGGACACCTACCTTGCCAGTGGATGGCTGACACCGCCTGAACGTCCCTCCTTTAGCCGCGATGTGCTGCCGATTTTTCAGCGCCTGAGCGGCCTGCAATGGGTTAACAAAGGTTTCGCAACGCTGTTCGGGCAGGGCGCGCCTTTCGATTTCAATAACCCGCTGTTACTGGCCAAGCTGTCGCGTGCCGACGAGACCTTCAGCCATCTGCGCCAAGCGGTGTTCAATGCATTTCGTGGGGCAAGCAACGCGGTGCATGAGCCCAGAACCTGGCCCTGGTTGTATGGCGACACTTTTGGCGCTGAGCAAGAGAGCGCGCACGATCACCTCGCTCCATCGCCTTATCGCAGCCAGTTGTTAAAACGATGGGTCAAAGGTGAATTCCATGCGGACTGGACACCGGACCATAAACCGCCCGCGCATCTGGATGATGTCAATTTGGCCGATCAACCCGCCATGCTGGACCAGGCCGCGCTGCACTTTTGCCTGGCGGATGCTTTCCACCCAGGGATTGAGCTGTCATGGCCCATGCGTCACATCTCCCTGTACCGCGCGCCTTTTCGTATTAAGACCCTGCCTGAAGACCAGCCATTGCCGGACTTCGGCCCCGTATTGGATCAAACCCTGGCATTGGCCGTCGACGGCCCTTTGTATGCCCAACCACCTGGGGGGCTGAGCCGGTGGATGGCATTGCCCTGGCAAGTGGATGCGGTGGGTTGTCGCTCAGGCTATGACGCCGATTACGATCCCTATCTGCCCACGTTTTGGCCAGCCGGTGTGCCAGATCAGGTGTTGAGCGAGGCGGACTATCACGCCTCAACCGACATGACGCTGCCCCGAGAGCAGCGTGTCGCAGCGTTTAACCGCAGGGTTTACTGGGGGCGTAAATTGCGCGGGAGCTTTATCGACCAGGCCACGCAACTCGTCGGCGATATGGCGCGCGTGGGGGTGATTGAAGCGCGGCCAGGCGTTGAGAATGACCCGGACTTGCCCGCGATCATGATGGTCGAAAGCGTGTCGGGCGGCCAAAGCCCTGTTGCGCCACCCGCGCCGGACCTGCGTAGGGGAGCAAAACTGTCCTTGTCCGATATCGAACGGGCAGGGTGGGAGAGCCAGGAGCAATGCGACGAGTTTCGCCGGATAGTCAGACGTGAAAACATTTGATGTCGCGATAGTCGGGGCGGGCCCCGCAGGCGCTGTCGCGGCCAGGTGCCTGGCGTTATCGGGCCATGAGGTGTTGCTGATTGATGACACCTCTCATGTGCTTAAAGTGGGTGAGAGTTTACCGGGGTCAGCCTATCCGCTGCTGTTTGAGCTGGGATTGTTACCTTGGCTGCACGCCAGTCAACCGCTGCCGTGCGTGGGCAATGTAGTGTCATGGGGCCAAGAGGCGCTCTATTGCCGGGACTTTATGCGCGAACCGTATGGAGCGGGTTGGCATCTCTGTCGCCAAGCGTTTGATGCAGCGTTGCGCAACGCCGCGGGTGATGCCGGTGTTACCGGGTGTACACAGCGTTTTGAGCAGGTACAGCGCGCAGGGAACCGTTGGTTGCTGACGTTGCGTGAAGAGCAGGTGGGCGCGCGCTGGGTGATAGATGCCAGTGGCCGAAGCGCGTGCGTGGCCCGGCGCCTGGGGGTCAAGCGCGAGCGAGATCAACGGCTGATTGCGCTTTACTCACGTACGCAACACGTTGCTGGTGATCAACGCACCTGTATCGAGGCGGTGGCAAACGGCTGGTGGTACAGCGCGGCGTTGCCCGGCGACAAACGGATTGCAGCCTTGCACCTCACACCGTGTGAGGCACAAAAAGTACTTAAAGACCGTCATGGGTGG
Organism: Pseudomonas sp. TWR3-1-1; assembly: GCF_049896545.1. Lineage (NCBI taxonomy): Bacteria > Pseudomonadati > Pseudomonadota > Gammaproteobacteria > Pseudomonadales > Pseudomonadaceae > Pseudomonas > Pseudomonas sp. TWR3-1-1. Next base: position 65,559 of record NZ_JAFCUO010000003.1, on the reverse strand, counting down.
TTGGCGCAATGGGATAAAACGCGTCACATCCGGCGGCACAGCGGTTCAGGCGAGTGGTCGCCCCCTCACGCATGCGAGGCCGTCGGTAGTTATTTACAGCAAGTAGCAGGGGAGCGTTGGCTGGCCGTCGGGGACGCAGCGCTGGCCTTTGACCCGTTGTCGGCCCAAGGCATTTTCAATGCGCTGTACAGCGCCATGCGTGGAGCGCAGACGGTTCAGGCGGCGTTGGCAGGCCAGCATGAATCGACGCAGCAATACACTGCGCAACTGTTGAGTGTCAGGCGGGCGTATGTGCGCATGCTGGATATTCAGTACCGGCGTGAGCAACGCTGGGCGGATCAAGCGTTCTGGCAAGTTCGTCAACAATAAACAGAACCCGGCTGGCGACTGCGATGGGGTTGGCCGCAGCCGTCAGCGGATAGCGCCTTAGCTGCTTTGCGGCATTTCACCTCGGGCCAGGCGGGCATTGATATCAGCAATGACCGCAGGCAGCTCGCGGAGGGTGTCGATCAGATAATGCGGGCGCGAGCCTTCGAACAAGGTGTGAATCCGGGTGCGTTCAGCGGCCAGGGTCACAGCGTCCAGTGCGGTGTATTGCTCGTAGGTCAGGCCCAGCGCGTTGCCGGAACACACCAGTGCCACCGTCCACATGCCCGCGCGGCGGCCTTCAAGAATGCCCGGCACCGTGTCGTCAATTTTGACGCAGGCGCCCACATCATCGATGCCCAGGGCAATGACGTTGGCCAGTGCCTGAGCAGGCCACGGACGACCGTTGGGGACGTCATCGGTGGCGACCACATGGTCGGCAACGTAACCATTGGTGGCTGCCAGCTCCACAACCTTGGCCATGACCTGCGCCGGATACCCCGAGCAGGAACCGATTTTCATGCCTTGGGCACGCAGTGTTGCAATGGCCTCAAGCGCGCCCGGAATCAACGCGGAATGTTCGGCGATTTTCTCGATTTGCAACGGCATGAAGCGCTTGTAAATGGCCGTGACGTCATCGTCAGACGGGGCGCGGCCGAATACCTTCTTATAGCGTTCGCCAATTTGTGGTTGGTTGCACAGGGTACGGATGTGATCCCACTTGCCCATCCCCATCGGACCGCGTGCTTCATCGATAGACACCTGTACATCAAATTCAGCGAAGGCTTCGACAAAGATTTGCGTGGGGGCAAAAGAGCCAAAATCGACCACAGTACCGGCCCAATCGAGGATGGCTGCTTGAAGCTTGCTTGGTTGGGTGTAGTTCATGTCTTTTGATCCTGTGTGAGCGGCCCGTGCCGCACGGCGAAATTTGAGTTTGTGTGACAAGCGTCCGGCGGTCAGATGTCCAGCACTTGCATTTCATCCAGTACCTGCGCCACGGCATTAACCGCGGCCTGCATGTCGGCGTGAGTGACATGACCGATGCAGCCCACACGAAAGGTATCGACTTGAGTCAATTTGCCGGGGTACAGAATGAAACCCTTGGCCTTGACCCGCTCATAGAAATCCTTGAACTGGTAACGCGGGTCTTTTGGGGCATGGAAGGTGACGATAATCGGCGCTTGAACGGCCGCTGGCACAAAGCTGCGAATGCCCAGGGTGGCCATGCCGTCAAGCAGGGTCTGGCAGTTCTTGGTGTAGCGCTGATGACGGGCTGGCAAACCGCCTTGTTCGTTGTATTGCGCCAGCGCCTCGTGCAGCGCCGCCACCACGTGCGTTGGCGGGGTAAAGCGCCATTGCCCGGTTTTGGCCATATAGGTGTGCTGGTCGTGCAGGTCCATTGCCAAGGAATGAGAGTTGCCCGCCGCGTGGGCCAATGCGTCTTTGCGCGCAAAGACAAAGCCCATGCCCGGTACGCCTTCCAGGCATTTGCCGGACGCTGCGATCAAGGCGTCGAAGGGTGTTTCTTGTGCATCGACGGGCAGGGCACCGAATGAACTCATGGCGTCGATGATCAGGCGCTTGCCTTGTTTGGCTACAACGTTGGCAATTTCTGACAAGGGATTGAGAATCCCGGTGCTGGTTTCACAGTGAATCAGCGCCACATGGGTAATGCCCGGGTCGGCGTTGAGCAGGCGCTCCACGTCTGCGGCGGTCGTGGGCTGATCCTCGGCGGTTTCAAAGGTGCTGAAACGACGATCCAGCACGTCGCAGATTGTGGCCAGGCGTTTGCCGTATGCGCCATTAATCAGCACCAACACATGGCCATCGCGTGGGACCAGAGTGCCGATTGCCGCTTCCACGGCGAACGTGCCGCTGCCTTGCAAAGGAACACAATGGTGGCTGCTGGCGCCGTTGATAATGGCCAACAGTTGTTCGCACAGGCTGGCCGTCAATCTGTTGAAGCTGTCATCCCATGAACCCCAATCCTGCAGCATGGCCTGGCGGGTGCGCAGCGAGGTGGTCAGTGGGCCTGGGGTCAGCAGGGTCGGCGCGGCAGAACTCATTCTGGTTTCCTCACAAGCTTTGGGATAACGACTCAATACACGGCATAAATTGCAGTTTGAGTTGTTATCAATCAAATTGTTTGTTGTTATACCAGCCATCAGTGAGGCTTATACATATGAATCTTTTCCAACTGCGTGCGTTTGATGCGGTGGCGCGCGAAGGCAGTTTCACCCGCGCCGCCACACGGCTGTTTATCAGTCAGCCAGCGGTCACCGGCCATATCAAAGCGCTCGAAGATCACTACCAGATCACCCTGTTGCGGCGCACGGCGCGGCGTGTGGAGCTGACTGAAGAGGGCATTAAACTCGCCGCCATCACCCGCGCCATGTTCGGTTTGGTGGATGAAGCGCAGGTCATGCTGGAGGCCAATCGCCAGTTGCTCACCGGGCGCCTTGAAGTCGCCGCCGATGGTCCGCATCTGGTCATGCCAATGCTGGCGAACCTGCGCGAACGTTACCCCGGCATTACCGTGAATCTGCGTCTGGGCAATGCGCAGGAAACCCTCGCAGCTTTGCTCTCGGAGCACGTGGACGTGGCCGTGCTGACTGACGTTGAACCGCGCAAGGGGTTAACGCTTCGCCCGCTCAATCAATCACGGGTATGCGCCTTGGTGCCGGCTGCCCATCCGTGGCAGGCGTTGACGGATGGCATCGAGATTGCGCAGTTGGACCAAGTGATCATGGTTTTGCGCGAGCCCACGTCCACCACTCGGCGCACTTTCGATCAGGCGTGCGCCAAGGCGGGGGTTAGCCCGCGGGTGCTGCTGGAGCTGGACAGCCGCGAAGCGGTGACCGAGGCGGTGGCTGCGCAGCTTGGCGTGGGAGTTGTGGCCTCAGTTGAAGTCAGCCGGGATCCGCGGGTTTGCGCCGTGCCCATCAACGGCACGGGGTTGGCCAATCGGCACATGATTGGCTGCATGGAACGCCGCGCCGAGTTGCGACTGATCAAGGCGTTTATGGCGCTGGCGCCACAGTCTATTGGGTAGGCGCGAATTTTTTTGGTCGATTGAGACCTTCTTGCCGTATAAACTTGCGCCCATTCGATGGCCTTTGAGCCGCGACACACACGATTGAGAGAGTAAGAAATGGGCGCACAGTGGAAGGTTAAACACAAAGCGGACGCCGCCAATAGCCGCGGCAAGATTTTCGGCAAACTGGCGAAAGAACTGACTGTTGCTGCACGTAACGGCGCCGATCCGGACATGAACTCGCATTTGCGCCTGGTGTATGAACAAGCGAAAAAGGCGTCCATGCCAGCCGACACCATCAAGCGTGCCATTAACAAAGGTGCGGGTATCGGCACTGAGGCGGTGCAATATCACCGCGTCACGTACGAAGGTTTTGCCCCGCATCAGGTGGCGTTGATTGTTGAATGCCTGACCGACAATGTGAACCGTACCGTGGCTGAAATCCGCGTGGCGTTCCGCAAGGGTCAACTGGGCACTTCCGGCTCGGTAGCATGGGACTTTGACCATGTCGGCCTGATCGAAGCCAAGGCTGACACCCCGGATGCTGATCCTGAAATGGCGGCCATTGAAGCAGATGCTCAGGATTTTGAAGAAGGCGACGAAGAAGGCACCACCTTGTTCATCACCGCACCTACCGACCTGGATGCCGTGCACAAAGCGCTGCCAGAACAGGGTTTCACCGTGCTGTCCGCCAAGCTGGGCTATATCCCAAAAAACCCGGTCTCGGGCCTGACTGACGAGCAGATGGCTGAGGTTCAGGAATTTTTGGCCAAGCTCGAAGAGCAGGACGACGTACAAGACATGTTTGTGGCATTGGCCTAAACGGTATCTGTTGGCGATCAAGCTACGCGCATCTCAATCCTGTGGCCGCTGAGGAGTAACGCGAGGCGGCGACCGGGCGCGTAGCGGTCGTCGCCTTCGGCAACGGCAACGTGGATCGCGACAGGCTCAGCCCAGCGCGCGGCTGATTGTTGCAAAATCTGGCCGGGCCAGTACGTTCGGCTGGATGCAGCGCTCGTGCAGTTGATGCCAGTCGTCGCGTTGGGCATCGCTCAAGCCTGAGTCGATGCGCGCCAGCAACTCCCCCAGCAAAATCCCGAACGCGCGCACTTCAATACGTTGCAGGGCGCGGGTGTGCGGGCTGTCGTCTGTGGCGTGAAAGCACGCGGCACCGAAGTCGCCCAGCAAACATTCGCCCTGTGCGTTGAACAAAATGTTGTGCCCGTACAAATCGCCATGACAGATACCCTGCGCGTGTAAATGAGCCGCGGCCGAGGCAATGCCACGAGCAATACGTCGCGCGCTGTCAGCGGTGAAGCGGGTGCTATCGGCGTACACGTCGCGGCTGCAACTGTCAAAACTGGGCAGGGCCGCCAGGTTGGTGAACGAGGGGTCGATCAGTTCCATCACCAGTGCCGCTTGCGCCTCAGGGTGACCGACTACCCGGCCCAGCACCTTGATCAGGTTCGGGTGCTGGCCTGCGGCGATGCAGGCGTTCATTTCGTGCAGTGGTGAGCCGTCGCTGGTGATGCTGCCTTTGTAGAGTTTGATCGCGACCGCCCGCACCGGTTGCCCCGGTTCACGCCATTGCGCTTGATAAATTACCCCGGAGGCGCCTTCACCCAGTGGCTGCTCAAGGGTCAATTGCGACCAGTCAATGTTCGGTGTGTGGTCGTCTGCCTGCTGAGTGCGGGTTTCGTCGGCCAGCGGATTGCCCGAATAGGCCAGCCAGCTCAGGCGGGGCATGGCCAGTAACCCGTCGGGCAGTGCAGTGAGCTGATTGGCGGCCAGGCGAATCAGCTCCAGGCGCTCGCACTCGGCCAGGCTGCGCGGCAATTGTTGCAGGCGGTTACCGGCCAGCATCAGTTTTTGCAGCAAGGGACGCTGCCCCAGTTCGTCAGGCAATTGGCTGATGTGGTTATCCGTGAGGATCAGCCAGCGCAACAACGGTGGCAGCGCCGTACCCGGCACGCTCACGATCTGGTTGGCTTTGAAGCCAATCATGCTCAGGTTGGCACAACGCCCCAGGCACTCGGGCAGCGCGGTGAAGTGGTTGTCCGAGCAAAACAAAATGCGCAACCGGGTCAACCGATGCAAATCGTCGGGCAGGCGGCTCAAGGCATTGCCGCTCAGGTTGAGGATTTCCAGCGAATCGGCCAGTTGGAAGATTTCGTCCGGGAACTCGGTCAGCCCGCAGGCCAGGTCCAGACGTTTGAGGCCTTTCAATTGACCGGCGCGCAGTTTAGCGAGGGTATCCATAAGCAGGCGGTGTGCACTCGTGTAAATCGATGAAAAGTGCCGCGCATGATAGCGATTAATCGTTTACAGGTTTCAGGCAATTTGCGCGCACCCCGCGCAACACAGTGCGTTGACCCTTCGGCGGAAATCTGGCGGTAATTTTCTGACTGCGCTGGCAGCATTTGCCTTCACTGCTAACCTCCACCCCATAACAACACAGCAAAGGATTGGCCGTGGAGAGTAAGCACGCCGTGGCACTGGTGGGCTTTTGCCTGAGCATGCCCGTCTGGGCGGCTGAGTACGAAGTCGAGGTGCGGGTGACCGTGGAACGCGGTTGCCAGTTGATTGGCTCAACCCGCAATGCCGGGATCGAGTCTTTGGGTGTGCTTGATTTTGGACGTATCTCGCGTCTGGACAGTGGCTCTGGCCCATTGAATGCGGCGCTGCTCAATCAGCGTGTGCCGCGCCTGGAATGCAATCCTGACACCACCTACCAATTGCAAATCGACGGCGGCCAGCATGGCGGCACCGGCGATGTGCGCTATCTGGCCAATGGCCCGCGCGCTTTACCTATTCCATACCGTATTTATCGCGACGCTGCGCGCTTGGTGCCGTTGCCCGTCAATGTGCCCGTGGCGGGCACGGTGCCGAGCAGCGGTTCTGTGGCGTTGCCGTTGTATGCGCGCATTGAGCCGCTCAAACAGGTGTTTGCCGCCGGTCATTATTCCGACGTGTTGAAGGTCACCCTCACATGGTAAGGGCAGGAGCATGCGCATGGCCGGTTCAGCCCAGGTCTTGATGCTGTGTGGCGCCTGGGTGCTGTTGATCGACAGCCCCCAGGCGGCGTTGCTCAGCGGGCAGATACAGGCGCGCCTGGTGATTCGCGCCAGTTGCGAAGTCAGCGCGGGCAACAGCGCCGACCCTGAGCAGATCACGCGGCTGGGCACTCTGGATTTTGGCGCTCAGGGGCCGACGTGGAAGAACCCCATCGACTCGCAACTGCAAGGCAGTGAAAGCAGTTTGGCGGTGAGCTGCAACCCGGCAGTGAAGGGCTTTACGGTCACGATTGATGGCGGCAGTCACGGGGATGGCACCACACGGCAATTGAGCAATGGGCGTCAGTTGATTCCCTATCGCTTGTCACTGGATGCCGCAGGCAGCGACAGCTACAGCATCGGTCAGCAACGTAATTTTTCGATTTCCAATGGTGGCCAGGTACCGATTCCGGTGTATGGCCTGGTGATGGCTAATCCCAACGCTTTGCCCGCAGGTGTCTACCGCGACACGCTGCGGGTGACGTTGGATTGGTAAAACGACAGAGGGGCACGATCATGCAATCACTTTCATCCCGACTGGGTTTGTCACTGCTGGGGCTGATGCTGGCGAGCAGTGCCCACGGCGCCACGACGCTGACCGGCCAGTTAAGTTCGACCCTCACGCTGACGGCCAGTTGTCAGGTCAATGGCGCGGTAGGCACTACCGGGTTGAGCTTCGGTACGCTGAACTTCGGCTCGCAAACCACCTTGTTCTCCTCGGCGAATGCGCAAGTGGTGTCCGGCAGCAACAACGGGATTTCGATCCTCTGCTCGCCCGGCACCACTTCCACTCTCAAAGTGCGCGCCGGGCTGCACGACACACTGTCGGCACCTAACACCCGTGCATTGGCCGACAGCGCGGGTAACTACGTGGGCTATGACATTTTTACCGACTCCGGGTTGACCACGGTATTACCGGTCGATGGCACGGTGCCGGTGCCGGTGAGTACCGGCACCGCCAATGTGATCAATCTGTACGGCAAGGCGGTGGGCAAGGCCAGTTTGCCTCCAGGCACCTACACCGACAGCGTGGCTGTTGAACTGACGTTTTGAGCCATGACCCTGCCGTGGCTCGCACGCTCAATGGTGTGCCTGGGGTGTTGGCTGCCCTGGCCGCTGCTGGCGGCAACCGGCGCAACGTTTCAGGTCAGTGCCAGCATCGTGCCGGGTTGTCTGGTGGTCGGCGGGGTGACCCAATACGGCAACCTCAACTTTGGCACGTACTCGGCGTTGTCCACGCAAGTGGTCAAAGTGGCGTTGAGCAGCGGGGTGACGGTGCAATGCACACCGGGCGTGGCGCTGAGCATGAGCGTCGATGGCGGACTGCATAACAGTGGCGGGCGCAACGTGCAGCTTAATGGCGGGACGGCGCGGGTGGCGTACCAGTTGTTTCAGGACGCGGCCTACAGCCAGAGCCTGGGCATCGCGCAGAGCGTCAACGTGCCTTACCTGAGCACGAATGCCAATGCCATCACTTTGCCGATTTACGGCTACATGCAATTGCCGGGTAACAGACCCGGCGGGATTTACAGCGATGTTGTGCAAGTGCAGCTGTCTTTTTGATATCTGGGGATCAGGAGTGTTCTATGCAATTACCCGCCCGGCCGATTCCGGCCTTGGTCGCAGGTTTTTTGATGGCGGTGGGGATGTCGGCTGCACACGCCGCCAGTTCGGTGCTGATTTGGCCGATTGACCCGGTGTTGGAGTCGGATCAATCGGCCAGCGCCCTATGGCTGGAGAATCGCGGTGATGAAACGGCCAACCTGCAAGTTCGAGTGTTTGCCTGGAGCCAGGGCGCGTTTGACGATCAGTATCAAAATCAGCGTGACGTGGTGGGCAGCCCGCCTGTGGCCCGCATTGAGCCGGGGCAAAAGCAATTGATTCGTCTGACGCGGACCAAGGCGGTAGCGGACGGTCAAGAGCAGGCATATCGCATCATCATTGACGAGATTCCCGCGCCGTTGCCCGCGACTGCGGCGGGTGCGGGCAAAACAGACGCGGCGATTCGCTTTCAAATGCGCTATTCAGTGCCGCTGTTTTCCTACGGGGCTGGGTTGTGGGGCAAGCAGGACGCCACCCTCAAGCGCGACCCGGCAGGTATCGGGCAGCCACAGTTAAGTGCGCGAAAGATCACCGTGGCGGGCAAACCTTTCATCGAGGTGCGTAATCGCGGAGCGGTGCATGCCCGGTTAACCGAAGCCAGCCTGACCCAGGGCGCGCAATCGCAGCCCTTGGTTGAGGGTTTGATGGGCTACGTGTTGCCCGGCGCCACCATGCGTTGGCCTGCGCCCACTGCGTGGGGGCAGACGTTGCGTGCGCGCGTCAACGGTCAGACGCAATTTCAGGACATCCCTTTGACGCAATAACCCTGCGCTCATCCCGTCCAGGCATAAGGAGCACGTGCGCAGGAGTCGCCCAAAAATGGATCTAAACAGGGCATGAAAAGCACGCTGGCATGGATAGCCATCACCTTGTGGGGTGGTTGGGCCAGCACGACTGTGCTGGCGGGCGAATTGCCCCCGCCGCCTGCCAGCATGGAGGCCGTCGCCGATGCACAGTTGTATCTGGAACTGGTGGTTAATCAGATGAACACCCAGCGCGTGGTGCCGGTTGTACAACGCCAAGGGCAGCTGTTTGTGAGCGCCAGCGAATTGCAGGCGGTCGGCATTCGCTTGCCTGCCTCAGGCCCCTCAGAGGTGGGGCTGGACAGCGTGCCCGGTTTACACAGCGAGTACGACAGCCAGGCCCAGCGTCTATTGCTGCAAGTACCGCCCGACTGGCTACCGGAACAACGGATCGGGGCGCGTTCGACCTACCCGCGCACTGAGGCCATGAGCAGCTTTGGCGCCTTGTTCAACTACGACCTGTACCTCAATGACACCGATGACGCGGGTACGTACCTGGCGGCGTGGAATGAAGTGCGCCTGTTTGACAGCTGGGGCACGCTGTCGAACACCGGTCAATATCGGCGCAGCATCCGTGACATGCCGGACAGTCAGCTCAATAACGGCTACCGGCGTTACGACACGACGTGGCGCTACTCCGACGACAACCGCCTGCTCACCTATGAAGCAGGGGATGTGATCAGCGGCGCGTTGCCCTGGACCAGTGCGGTGCGGTTGGGCGGGGTGCAACTGTCGCGTGACTTTGGTGTGCGCCCGGACTTGGTGACGTATCCCTTGCCGCAGTTTTCCGGCGAAGCGGCAGTGCCGTCTTCGGTTGATCTGTTCATCAATGGCTACAAATCTTCCAGCGATAACCTGCAACCGGGGCCGTATACCCTGACCAACATTCCGTTCATCAACGGCGCCGGGGAGGCGGTGGTGGTGACCACCGATGCGCTGGGCCGACAAGTGTCCACCAGCGTGCCTTTTTATGTGACCAGTACCTTGTTGCAACAGGGCCTGAGCGATTTTTCGGTATCGGCCGGTAGCCTGCGGCGCGATTACGGCACCAAGGATTTTTCTTACGGGCCTGGTGTGACAGCGGGCAGCCTCCGCTATGGCCTGACTAACAGCCTGACCCTTGAAAGCCACGTTGAAGCCTCAGATGCGCTGACCTTGGGCGGGGTGGGCGGCAACCTCAAGTTGGGTAATTTTGGCGTGCTGAACAGTGCGGTCAGTCAAAGTCAGTTCGATGGCCGCAGCGGTCGGCAGTTAAGCCTGGGGTATCAATACAGCACTCAACGCTACAGCCTGTCCTACCAACGGCTGCAACGTTATGAAGACTATGCCGACCTGAGCGTGGTCGACAGTCAGTACATCAGCCTCAGTCAGCGCAGTGAGCAAGTGACGTTAAGCCTGAACATGGAGCGCTTTGGCAGCCTGGGGGCGGGTTACTTCGATGTAACGGCCGCCGACGCTTCGCGCACCCGGCTGCTCAACCTGAGCTGGAGCAAGCCGTTATGGTTTAACAGCAGCCTGTACCTGTCGGCCAACCGTGAAGTGGGTGACAGCAACTGGGCGGTTCAGGCGCAACTGGTGGTGCCGTTCGATGCGCGTGGCAGCCTGAGCCTGAGCGCCGAACGCAGTCAGTCAGGTGGCAGCTTGCAACGGGTCAACTACAGCCGCAGCGTACCGACCCAGGGCGGGGTGGGTTTCAATCTGGGGTATGCCAGGGGCGACGGGCCGGATTACCGGCAGGCCGACATGACCTGGCGCTTGCAGTCAGTGCAACTGCAAGCGGGTGTTTATGGCACCTCTGAGCAGCAAACGCGCTGGGCCGATGCCAGCGGCTCATGGGTGTGGATGGATAAGCACGTGTTCATGGCCAATCGGATTGACGACGCCTTTGTGGTGGTCAGCACCCAGGGTTTCCCCGGCGTGGGCGTGCGTTACGAAAATCAGTGGGTGGGCGACACCGATAAAAACGGCCACCTGCTGGTGCCGTGGAGCAGTGCTTACTATCGCGGCAAATACGAGATTGATCCGCTCAACTTGCCCGGCAACGTGCTCACGCCCAATGTCGAGCAGCGGGTAGCCGTGCGTCGCGGCAGCGGTTATTTGCTGGAGTTTGCCGTTAAACGCGTGAGCGCTGCCAGTGTGCGGCTGGTGAATGCCGAGCAGCGCGAGTTGCCTTTGGGCAGCGCGGTGCTCAATGAACAAAACGGCGCACGGGCCGTGGTGGGCTGGGACGGTTTGGTGTACCTGGAAGACCTGACGGCGCAGAACACGTTGCAAGTGATAGTGCCCGACGGCGCGCCGTGCAGGGCCTCATTCGCGTTACCGCCCCAGGGCGATCAAGTGCCCTTGATCGGGCCGGTGGTGTGCCAGTGAAGCGCCTTGCGATGTTGCTCGCGCTGGGCGGCCTGTGCGGGTTGTCAGTCAGCGCACAGGCGGCGTGTAGTGTGGGCACCACGACCCCCGCAGCGTTTGGTTTGGTGGGGTCGATGGCGGTGAAAAACACGCTGCAATCCACCTCCACGCTCAATTCGGGGCTAAGTTGCGTGGGCACCGGCATTACGCTGTTCGGCACCTCGATGTTCAAGGCCACCATCACCTCGGCCACCAGCGGCATGGTCGGGCCGACCGGCGATGTGATCGGGTATACGATTTACGCCACCAATGCCACCACCTACCCGATCAGCCGCGGGGCACCCGGCTTTGACTTCGCAAGTAACGGTTTGCTGTCGTTGTTGGGGCTGATTGGCAGTGCGTCGCCCAAATACATCCCGCTGTACCTCAGCACCATTACAGGGAGCAATGTGGCGGCGGGGGTGTACACCGAAACGCTGAATATTCAATGGGACTGGTACTACTGCCCCGGTATCGGCATCGGTGGCATTTGCATCGGGGCCAACTCTGGCAGCAAGTCGACGCCCTTGACCGTCACCCTGACGGTGGCCAATGACTGCACCATCTCCGCGCTCAACATCAGCTTTGGCAGCGCGCCGGTGATCAGCGCATTCACCCCGGTCACCAGCCAGACCATCAGCCTGTCTTGCACCAAGGGCAGTGCCTATACCGTGGGTTTGAGTGACGGTGCCCAGGCGGTAAGTGTGGGTGGGCGACGGCAGATGATCTCGGGGAGCAATTTTTTGGCGTATGACATTTTCAAAAGTGCCGGCACCACCCGTTGGGGCAGTGTCGGCAGCGCCCGACGGGCAAGCTCGGATGCCGAGATCAACCCTGGCAACGGGTTGGGCGTCGGCAGTCAGGTGTTTAACTTCAACGCCAAAATCTACACCGATCAGGCCACCCCGCCCGCCGGGACTTATATCGACAACGTGGTCCTGGATGTCGGGTTTTAGCGCAGCTCCTTGACCATTGCCGAGAGGGTGCTCAACACGTCTTTGCCCAATTGCATCGAGCGTTGACCATCCCAGCCTGTACCCGGGTTTGGCGCGTCGTTGTTGTCCTTGAACGGCATCTCCAGAGTCAGCGACAAACAGTCGAAATGCTCGCCGACGCTGTTGCAGGCCAAGGTCATGTTGGCTTGGCCGGGTTCATCGCGGGTATAACCGTGGGTGGTCTGAAAGTCCTGAGTGCGAGCCTTCAGGTCATCGCGAAAGCGTGCTTCCAGGGCGGCCAGGCGCGGCGTATAGCCGGGGTTGCCTTCACAACCCGCAGTGAACACATAAGGGATTTCTTCGTCGCCGTGGATGTCCAGAAACAGGTCGACGCCGTATTTTTTCATCTGCTCCAAGGCAAAGAACACCTCAGGGCTGACCTGCGAGCTGGGATTTTGCCAGGCGCGGTTCAGGTCCTGGCCGTTGGCATTGGTGCGCAAGTGGCCATGAAAGGCACCGTCCGGGTTCATGTTGGGGATCAGGTATAAGTCGGCGAAGTCCAGCAACTTGCGCAACTGCGGGTCACTGCCTTGTTCCAGACGTTTTAAAATCCCTTCCATGAACCACTCGGCCATGTGCTCACCGGGATGTTGTTGCGCGATGATCCAGATCTTGTGTTTATGGGCAGCGCCAGTGCCCTTGCGCAACAGCTCAATATTGCGACCTTCGGCACTTTGGCCGACGGCCAGCAGCTCGCAGCCCGACCACTGCTGTGCGTCCTTGATCAACTGGTCGTGGCGTACGCGGCTGTAGGGTTCGAAATAGGCAAACCACACCTCGCGGTGCTCGGCGTTCAGGGTGATGTTGAGCGAAGTACCCTCAAAGCGGGTCGGCACTCTGAACCAGCGCTCGTGATCGTAGGACGCCACGGCGTTGTAGCCATCCCACGCCTTGTTGTAGGAAGACTGGCTGGCGTTGGTCAGGCAAAAGGTATGGGTTTGCCCTGGGGTCAGACCGCTGGCCTTGAAGTGAAACCACTGAAAGTGCTGACTTTTGGAATCGGGCTTGATGGCCAGTTTTACGTTCAGCGGGTCGCTGGCCTCCAGCACCTGAATATTGCCGCTGTCGAAGTCACTGCTGATGTGAAGTGAAGAGGGCGCCACAGTCATCGTCCAGATCCCTGAGTCTAAGAATTGTGGGCGTTACTGTACCGCGTCATGGCGTCGGGCCAATACGAAAATGTAGGTAAAAGCAGGCGAAAAAAGAGGAGAAAAATACGAGGGGGGCGTCATCCTTGACGCGGCGCAATTCTAGTGTTTTTGCGATTGATTCTCAAGTGCTAAATTGCCATTACGGCTATAGTCTTGGACTTCAGGCTTTCTTCGGTCGATGTTCTTTTGCTATCATCGCCGGCATCGTAGCGGTCACCGAAAAAAAACCGGCCGCACACCAGACTTCATTAGCCTGAAGCAAGCTGAGCCAGATAACTGGCCACAAAAAAAAGACCCGGCCAGAAGCCGGGTCAAATAACCGTGATTAGCCTGATGAGGAGATTATTCAAAGAACCGACCTAAGGTCCCTTGAATGATCGGCTGATCTCGCGACCAGCTGCATGCAATAGTAATCATTATCATTTGCAAAGCAAGTGTTTTTCCGCGCATTTCGGAAATTTTTTTTCCATTCCTCGCTCCAAGGCTCTATCCCGCTAGTCCAACAACAACTCAGTGGTGCGCTTGACTTCGCTCATGGCGATATTTGAGTGGGCTTCCTGTACGTGTGGCTTTTGCAGCAAGTGATCACGCAAAAAACGCTCGTAGCTGTCGATGTCATGGGTCACGACCTTAAGCAGGTAATCCATATCGCCTGCCATGGTGTAGCACTCGATGACTTCCGGATAACCGGTGATCGCTTCTTCAAACTCGGTCAGATGGCGCCTGCCGTGGCCAGAAAGCCGCACATTGACGAACACCACCACGTTGAGTCCCAGTTTTTTCGGGTTGAGCAGGGCGACTTTGCGCTCGATCAAGCCTTCTTCCTGTAAGCGATGGATGCGCCGCCAGCAGGGCGATTGCGACAACTCAACGTGTTCGGCTACTTCAGCGGCAGACAGGTCGGCGTTGTGTTGCAGCAAGCGCAGGATCTTGCGGTCGATGGTGCTTAATTTAATCGGCATGAATTAATCTGATTTCTTATTTTTGTTGAATGTTTCATGCAGCCTAGCACTGCATTTCCTAAAAATAAGAAAGAAAAATCCTCTGGCAAACCTTCACTCTCTTGCGACGGGTTATGCACCCGCAGGCCGGGTCGCGCAGTGACCCTCAGGTCTGGCGTCGCTCACTGACTAACAACAAGAGAGAAATGAAATGCCGATTTTTGCTCATCCCGAATTTGATCAGCATGAACAGGTCATGTTCTGTCACGACAAGGCCACGGGTCTCAAAGCCATCATTGCGGTGCACAACACACGTCTGGGCCCAGCCTTGGGCGGGTGTCGCATGTGGCCCTACGCCGATGAACAGCAGGCGTTGAATGATGTTTTGCGCTTGTCGCGCGGCATGACCTACAAATCTGCCTTGGCCGGGCTGCCCTTGGGCGGTGGCAAGGCGGTGATCATCGGCGACCCGCACAAAGGCAAGAGCGAGGCGTTGTTCCAGGCCATGGGCGGGTTTGTCGACAGCTTGGGTGGGCGTTATATCACGGCCGCCGACTCGGGCACTGGCGTGGCCGAAATGGCGCTGATGGGCCAGCGCACACGGCATGTGGTCGGCGCCGGTACGCGCGAGCAGTTGGGTGGCGGCACGCGCAGCGGCGATCCCTCGCCGGCAACGGCCCTTGGCGTCTTTATCGGCCTGCGCGAAGCGGTCGCGCAGCGTCTGGGTCGCTCAGACCTTAACGGCTTGCGTGTCGCCATTCAGGGGCTTGGGCAGGTGGGGTTTGATCTTGCCCGGCAACTCAAGGCCGCCGGTGCGCAGTTATGGGTACACGATATTCAGGAGGCGAATGTACGCCGGGCCGTCGATGAATTGGGTGCCCATGCCGTAAGTGCGCAAGACATTTACGGGCTGGACGTGGATGTGTTCTCGCCGTGTGCCATGGGTGCGGTGATCAACGATCACACCCTGCAACTGTTGCGTGCGCCGGTGATTGCCGGTGCTGCCAACAACCAACTGGCCACCGCCGCCCATGCCGATGAATTGTGGCGCAGGGGGGTGTTGCACGCCCCCGACTATGCGATCAATGCGGGCGGCATCATTGACGTGTCTTACGAGTACCACGGCGGCACACCCGAGCAGGTCCGTCGGCACGTTGAAGGCATAGGCGAAACCTTGCGTCAGATCTTTGTGCGAGCCAAAGCTGAAGATCGCAATACCACCGCCGTTGCCGACAGCCTTGCTCAAGAGCGCCTTAACGGCTGATACGTGAGCAGGTCAGGCAAGGGCTGCTTGACCTGCAACGGCGGCGCTGTCAATCAGGTCGCCGGGTGTCAGCCCCCGGCGACCTTGTGTGTGTCCACCGTGTTGTCGACCAGGTCTTTGGCCATTTCGATGAAATGCACCGCGCCAAGTGTGAGATCCCGCTGCGCGCCTTGTAGGCTGCCAGCGCACTCATGGGCGTAGGCCAGTGCATAGCGCAGCAACTCTGAGGCATGGACCATGGCCTCTTCTAAACTCAAACCTTCGCGCACCGTGAACACTTTGTGCTCAGTACTGCGCTGAGTTACAGATGGTTTCAAATAATAATCGAGTGCGCGCTGGGTTGCGGCACTGTCTTTGAGCGCTTCTAGCTCTGCATCGGGTTCAGTCTTGAGCGGAATTTTTGTTATGGGAGTCATGATTTTCCTGCGTCTCTGAGATTAATCGAATCAGCCAATGCAGATTAGTACAGTAAGTATTCAGAGCTAATAGTTAAATAATACAATATGTGTATTGTTGCGGCTCAGGCATTCCGTATTGTTCGCGAGATGGATAAATGGATCGCTTTAGTCAGAACGAAATTGCGCGAGCTGAAACTCACGCAAGAAAAACTCGCCGAACGCGTCGGGGCTTCCCAGGGCGGTGTTGGCCATTGGCTCAACAAACGTCGTCAGCCCGACCTCGAAACGATGAACAAAGTGCTGCATGCCTTGGGGCTTGAGCACCTTGAAGTTGCGATTGTGGTACGTGAACGCAAGGCCAGTAACGATGACGTGAACACCGACGAGCCGGTCTACGACATCACCTCGGCGTATCGCTACCCCGTCACGGACTGGGAAAGTGCCGGGCAGATCAACGAGAAAGCCCGGCAGGGTTATCAATCGTCCACGGTGTTTGAGATGAGCGATCACTACGCCAAAGGGGACGCCTATTGGCTGCAAGTGACGGGCGATGCGATGACGGCCCCCGTGGGCATCAGCATCCCCCAAGGCATGATGATCCTGATCGACCCGGACCTGGAAGCCGAACCCGGCAAGATGGTGGTTGTGCGCACGCCGGACAGTGAAGCCGCTACGTTCCGCCAGTTGATCGAAGAGAGTGGTCGGCGCTATCTCAAGCCGCTAAACCCGACGTATCCCAAAACCCTGCTCGATGAGCGCAGCCGTATTCTTGGGGTGGTGGTGCAGGCAACGACCAAGTTCTGATTGCCAATCCCTCCGTGCATCCAGCTCAAAGGCGGACACCGACACCGGTGTCCGCCTTTTTAATACCCGGTAATCAGATCAGTTCGACCAACACCGCGCCTTCGCCCACCATGTCCCCTTCCTGGCAGTAAAGGGCGTTGACGATGCCGCTGCGGGGCGCACGCACGCTGTGCTCCATTTTCATTGCTTCGAGCACCACCAGTTGCGTACCGGCTTCAATGCTTTGCCCAACCTCGACCAGTACCCGCACGATGCTGCCATTCATGGGGGCTGTCAGACCGCCTTGTTGCCCATGGCTGGCCCCCGCAGTCGCCAGCGGGTCACAGGCGTTCACCGTCTGTAGTTCGCCGTCCCAGCGCAGGTACAGCGTGTTAGCGCGCCGAATGGTCAGGTGTTTGCTGCGCACGCCGTCGTGTTCGCTCAACAACTGATCGTCGCGCAACGGGTTGCCAACACCGCTGAGGCTGACGGTGCGTTGTTCGCCGTTACAGCTCAGTGACAGCAAGGTGTGCGCCGCGAATCCGTTGCGAAATCCGCTGGTGACCGCCCACGGAGAGGCGCGATCCTCTTCGTGAACAACAGGTGTAAGGCTTTGCGCATACGCCTGCGCGGCCGCAGTCCAAAATGCGTCAGGCAAAGGCTCGGCAGGCGGCAGTAATTGCGCCTGATAGCGCGGGATGAAGTCGGTGTCGAGTTCAGCCGCCGCGAAGGCGGGATGCCCGATAATTCGGCGTAAAAAGCTCAGGTTGGTTTTCAACCCGCCAATGCAAAATTCATCCAGCATCGCCAGCAGGCGCAAACGTGCCTGTTCGCGGTCTTCGCCCCAGGCAATCAACTTGCCGAGCATGGGGTCGTAAAACGGTGAAATCTCATCCCCTTCACTCACGCCGCTGTCCACCCGGCGTCCCGCACCTGCGGCCGATTCGCGGTACACGGCCAGGCGGCCGGTTTGCGGCAGGAAATCATGGCTGGGGTCTTCAGCGTACAAGCGCACTTCGATGGCATGACCGCGCAAGGGCACTTCATTCTGGGTGATGGGCAGTGCTTCGCCGCGTGCGACTTTGATCTGCCATGCCACCAGATCGAGACCGGTGATGGCTTCTGTCACCGGGTGCTCAACCTGCAAACGCGTGTTCATCTCCATAAAGAAGAATTCACCGCGGGCGTCCAGCAAAAACTCCACCGTACCGGCGCCCACATAGCCAATGGCCTGCGCGGCGCGCACTGCGGACTCGCCCATCGCGCGCCGTAGTGCAACGCTCAAGCCCGGTGCCGGCGCTTCTTCAACGACCTTTTGATGGCGGCGCTGAATCGAGCAGTCCCGCTCGTTGAGGTACAGGCAGTTGCCCTGTTGATCGGCAAATACCTGGATCTCTACGTGCCGGGGTTTAAGCACGTACTTCTCCACCAGCATCCGCGCATCGCCGAATGACGACAACGCTTCGCGCTGCGCCGACGCCAGCGCCTCAGCCAGTTGGCTGTCGTTTTCGACCACTTTCATGCCTTTGCCACCGCCCCCTGCCGTGGCCTTGAGCAACACGGGGTAGCCGATGTTGTTTGCTGCGGTGCGAAAGGTGTCCACGTCTTGGGCTTCGCCGTGATAACCCGGCACCAACGGCACGCCCGCCACTTCCATCAAGGCTTTGGCTGCGGATTTGCTGCCCATTGCATCAATAGCCGAAGCGGGCGGGCCGAGAAAGATCAGGCCCGCGGCTTCAATCGCCCGCGCAAAGCCTGCGTTCTCGGACAAAAAACCGTAGCCGGGGTGAATCGCCTGGGCGCCACTGGCTTTGGCGGCGGCAATGATCTTGTCGATTTTCAAGTAGCTGTCAGCGGCCTTGCTGCCGCCCAGGTTCACGCAGATATCCGCTTCGCGACAGTGCCGAGCATCACGGTCAGTGTCGCTGTGAACCGCCACGGTGGTCAGCCCCAACGCTTTGGCCGTGCGCATCACGCGGCAGGCAATTTCGCCGCGGTTGGCCACCAGCACGCAGGTAATTGTCGAGGGGTTCATGGGCGCGGCTCCTGTCTGGATGAGTCGAGCTGCCAACTCGGGGTGCGCTTTTGGAGAAAGGCACGCAGACCTTCCTGGCCTTCAGGGCTGACACGAATGCGCGCAATGGCGTTTTCGCAGTAGCGGCGAATGGCTGGCGTCGGTGCGCCGTGGCTGACTTCTCGCAGCAAATCTTTGCAGGCGCGCATGGCATGTGGGCTGTTGAGCAGCAGGGTGTCGGTCCAGCGCGCCACCTGTTGTTCGAGTTCTGCCACGGGGTAGCTTTCTGACAACAATCCCAATTGGCGGGCACGTTCGCCACTAAAGCGTTCGGCGGTGAGGGCAAACCGTCGTGCGGCACGCTCGCCGATGGCTTGCACCACAAAGGGACTGATCACGGCGGGGGCAATGCCGATGCGCACTTCAGACAGGCAGAACTGGGCGTCATCGGCGCCGATGGCCATGTCACACGCGCTGATCAAGCCCAAGGCACCGCCATAGGCCGCGCCTTGCACCACGGCCAGGGTCGGTATTTTCAACTTGGCCAGGTTGTACATCAGCTCGGCCAAGTGCCGGGCGTCGTCCAGGTTGGTGTTGTAATCAAGCTCGGCCGACTGCTGCATCCAGGCCAAATCGGCCCCGGCGCTGAAATGCCTGCCGCGCCCGCGCAGTAGGAGAAAACGCAGGCTGGCATCACTTTGCACGGCGTCCAGCGCCAGGATCAGCTCACGGATCATTTCAGCGTTAAACGCATTGTTTTTCTGCTCGCGACTCAGCCACAAGGTGGCAAAACCCCGGGGGTCGGTGTGCAGTTCTAGGGTGTTGAAATCAATCATGTCCGTCAGTCCTTGGATGGCTGTACGTGTAAAAGATTGCGCCTGCTGTGTAGGTGCTTGCGATGGAATGCGGCCATCGCAAGCAAGCTCGCGCCTACCGTGCGGCTGGGGGTTACATACGCAATACGCCAAAGCGCGTGCTGTCGATGGGCGCGTTCAGCGCTGCGGACAAGCCCAACGCCAGCACTTCGCGGGTTTGTGCCGGGTCAATCACCCCGTCATCCCACAAGCGGGCGCTGGAGTAGTAGGGGTGGCCCTGATGTTCGTACTGATCAAGGATGGGCTGTTTGATCTGCGCTTGCTCTTGATCGCTGAACGTTGTGCCGTTGCGTTCGGCTTGTTCGCGCTTGACCTGCACCAGCACCCCGGCGGCCTGTTCGGCGCCCATCACGCCGATGCGAGCGTTGGGCCACATCCACAAGAAGCGCGGGTCGTAGGCGCGACCGCACATGCCGTAGTTGCCGGCACCAAAACTGCCGCCGATGATCACGGTGAATTTAGGCACTTTGGCGCAGGCCACAGCGGTCACCAACTTGGCGCCGTGTTTGGCGATGCCGCCGGCTTCGTATTTTTGCCCGACCATAAACCCGGTGATGTTTTGCAGGAACACCAACGGGATGCCGCGCTGGCAGGCCAGCTCGATAAAGTGCGCACCTTTTTGTGCCGCCTCGGCAAACAAGATGCCGTTATTGGCCAGGATCGCCACCGGATACCCGTGCAAATGGGCAAACCCACACACCAGCGTGGTGCCGAACAAGGCTTTGAATTCATCGAACACCGAGCCGTCGACCAACCGTGCAATCACTTCACGTACATCAAAGGGTTGCTTGGCCTCGGCAGGCACCACGCCATACAACTCGTCGCTGGCATACAGCGGCGCCGACGGGGTGCGTTGTTGCAGCTGGCCCAATTTGCGCCAATTAAGGTTGGCCACACTGCGCCGCGCCAATGCCAGCGCGTGTTCATCACTCTGGGCGTAATGGTCGGCGACGCCGCTGATTTTGCAGTGCACATCGGCTCCGCCCAAGTCTTCGGCACTGACCACTTCGCCCGTTGCCGCTTTGACCAACGGCGGCCCCGCGAGAAAGATTGTGGCTTGCTGGCGCACCATGATCGCTTCGTCAGCCATCGCCGGCACATACGCGCCGCCTGCGGTGCACGAGCCCATCACCACGGCAATTTGCGGGATGCCCGCAGCACTCATGTTGGCTTGATTGAAAAAGATGCGGCCGAAGTGTTCGCGGTCCGGGAACACCTCGTCCTGGCGCGGCAAGTTGGCGCCGCCGGAGTCCACCAGGTAGATGCAGGGCAAACGGTTTTGCTCGGCAATGGTTTGCGCCCGCAGGTGTTTTTTGACGGTCAGCGGGTAGTACGAGCCGCCTTTGACGGTGGCGTCGTTGGCCACAATCATGCACTCCACGCCTTCGACCCGACCAATGCCTGCGATGATTCCGGCCGCTGGCACGTCTTCGCCGTACACCTCGTAGGCAGCGAGCTGACTGAGTTCAAGGAATGGCGAGCCGGGGTCCAGCAGCCGGTCAATACGCTCGCGGGGTAACAGTTTGCCCCGTGAAGTATGCCGTTCTTGTGCTTTAGTGCCGCCGCCCTGTTGCACCTGGGCGAGCAGGCGGTGCAGGGCGTCGACCTGCTTGAGCATGGCCTCGCGGTTGACCGCGAATTCGGCCGAACGCGGGTTGATCGTCGTGTTCAAGATGGACATGTGCGTCCTCCTTAGCGGGTTTCGTTAAAGAGTTCGCGGCCAATCAGCATTCGGCGGATTTCGCTGGTGCCCGCGCCGATTTCGTACAGCTTGGCGTCGCGCAGAAGGCGACCCGCCGGGAATTCATTGATGTAACCATTGCCGCCCAGAATCTGGATCGCGTCGAGGGCCATTTGGGTCGCGCGTTCGGCGCTGTACAAAATCACCCCGGCGGCGTCTTTGCGCGTGGTTTCACCACGTTCGCAAGCAGCGGCCACGGCATACAGGTAGGCGCGGCTGGCATTGAGTTGGGTGTACATGTCCGCGACTTTGCCTTGGATCAGTTGGAATTCACCGATGCTTTGACCGAACTGTTTACGGTCGTGGATGTAAGGCACCACCAGATCCATGCACGCTTGCATGATGCCGGTCGGGCCACCCGAGAGCACCACACGCTCGTAATCAAGGCCGCTCATCAGCACTTTGACCCCACCGTTGAGCGGGCCGAGCAGGTTTTCTTCGGGCACTTCTACGTTGTCGAAAAACAGTTCGCTGGTGTTCGAGCCGCGCATGCCCAGCTTGTCGAAATGTTTGCTGCGGCTGAAGCCTTTCCAGTCGCGCTCCACGATAAATGCGCTGATGCCGTGGGCGTTTTTCTCGATGTCGGTCTTGGCGTAAATCACGTAGGTACTGGCATCTGGCCCGTTGGTAATCCAGGTTTTGCTGCCGTTGAGCACGAAGTGATCACCGCGCTTGTCGGCGCGCAGTTTCATCGACACCACGTCAGAACCCGCGTTCGGTTCGCTCATGGCCAATGCGCCGACATGTTCGCCGCTGATCAGTTTGGGCAGGTAATTGAGTTTTTGTGCGTGGGTGCCGTTGCGGTTGATCTGGTTCACGCACAGGTTGGAATGCGCGCCATACGACAGAGCGACCGAGGCTGAGCCGCGGCTGATTTCTTCCATGGCCACCACGTGTGCCAGGTAGCTCAGGCCCGTGCCGCCGTATTCTTCCGGGACGGTGATGCCCAGCAGGCCCATGTCGCCGAATTTGCGCCACATGTCGGCGGGGAACAGGTTGTCTTTATCAATTTGCGCCGCCCGTGGCGCCAATTCAGCGGCCACGAAGGCCTGAACCTGATCGCGCAGCATGTCGATGGTTTCGCCCAGGGCGAAGTTCAAAGTCGGGTAGCTCATGGGGCACCTTGATCGTTGTTCTTATAAGAGGCGGTAACTGCATCGCCATGGGTATGCTTTACGTTAACGTAAACTTGGTGTCAGGGGCTGTCAATGACCTTTACGTTAACGTCAACTTAAGCCAGAGTGATTGTCTATTCTTCACCTTGAGACGGCGCTTGCGCGCACCGTGCTCATGCTCCCGACAATAATCACAAGAGGAGTTGCCATGAAGTTGCCATCTGTCCCCAGTTACAGCCAGGGCGCACAGGACAAAGCCCTGCTGAGCCTGACCCTTGGCCAGGCGTTCGATCAAACGTGCATGCGTTACCCTGACGGCGAGGCGCTGATTGTGCGTCATCAACAGCAACGATTGACCTGGCAGCAATTGGCGCACGCGGTCGATCTGCATGCCAAAGCCTTTATGGCGCTGGGGATGCAAGCGGGTGACCGGCTGGGTGTGTGGGCACCCAACTGCCTGGAATGGTTTATTTGCCAGTTTGCCAGCGCTCACATCGGCGTGATTCTGGTCAATATCAATCCCGCGTACCGGCTTTCTGAACTGGAGTACGTGCTCAAACAATCGGCGTGTCAGTGGTTGGTGTGCGCGCAGGCGTTCAAAACCTCGGACTACCACGCCATGGTGCAGACGCTGGTGCCTGAGCTGGCGCAGCGCCCCCTCCACAGCGAACGTTTTGGTGACTTGCGTGCGGTGATCAGTCTGGGTGCGCAGCCCCCCGCCGGGTTTATCCCCTGGGCACAGCTGGCCGTGCTGGGGGCGGGGGTCAGCGCCGCACACTTGCATGCCCGCCAGGCCGCTGTGCAGCCTCAACATCCGGTCAATATTCAATACACTTCGGGCACCACCGGCTTCCCCAAAGGGGCGACCCTCAGCCATCGCAACATCTTGAATAACGGCTACATGGTGGGTGAAAGCCTTGGATTGACGGCTCAAGACCGGCTGGTGATTCCGGTGCCGCTCTACCATTGTTTTGGCATGGTGATGGGCAATCTGGGCTGCGTCACCCACGGCACCACCATGATTTACCCCTCTGACGCCTTCGACCCTGGCCTGACCCTGCAAGCGGTTGCTCAAGAGCGCGCCACCGCGTTGTACGGCGTACCCACCATGTTTATCGCCATGCTCGATCATCCTCAACGGGCCGATTTTGACCTGTCGAGCTTGCGCACCGGCATCATGGCTGGGGCCACATGCCCGATTGAAGTGATGCGCCGGGTGATCAGCGACATGCACATGGGTGAGGTACAAATTGCCTATGGCATGACTGAAACCAGCCCGGTGTCGATACAGACCGGTCCTGCGGATGGCTTGGAATTGCGTGTGACCACCGTGGGCCGCACCCAGCCACACTTGGAAAACAAGCTGATTGACGCGCAGGGCGAAGTGGTTGCCCGTGGTGAGATTGGCGAGTTGTGCACGCGCGGGTACAGCGTAATGCTCGGTTACTGGAACAACCCGCAGGCGACGGATCAAGCCATTGATAGCGAGGGCTGGCTGCACACGGGTGATTTGGCGCACATGGATGAAAACGGCTATGTCTGCATCGTCGGGCGTAACAAAGACATGATTATTCGCGGCGGAGAAAACATTTACCCGCGTGAGCTGGAGGAGTTTTTCTTCACCCATCCGGCCGTTGCAGATGTGCAGATAGTGGGCATACCGGACGCCAAATACGGTGAGCAAGTGGTGGCCTGGATCAAATTTCACCCCGGTCATACGGCTAACGAACTGGAGCTGCAAACCTGGTGCAAATCGCGCATCGCACACTTCAAAACGCCGCGCCACTTCAAGTTTGTAGAGGCCTTCCCGATGACCGTGACCGGCAAAATCCAGAAATTCAAGATGCGTGAAATCAGCATTCAAGAGCTTGGGGAGGGGTAAAGGGTCATTGCAGATAGCACAAAGGGGAGCCGAAGCTCCCCTTTAACGTGTCGTTGCGTGCTCTTTTTTATTATTGAGGGGCGGTCTGTTGTTGTTTTTGGAACCGTGGCCCTTTGTTGCTGTTTTTGCGATCCCCATCCGGGATCAAGAGCAAACGTATTTTTTTGAGCGCTGATCCACTTTTATCACCGGCTATCACACCTGTGATCCAACCTGAACGGGTGCTACCTGAAGGTAGTTTTATTATTCTCAGCCCGGTTGCGAGGTGGCTTATGGCTCCTCGGAAAAGTAAACCTTCTCCAAAAAAATCTGTTAGCTGCGTCTCTGTCGTGTTGTTTTTGTTATGTCAGAGTCGTTTCGTATTGTTTTTATTATGTTGCTGCACTTTTTATTCTTGTTATGCCATAGAGATAGCAGAAGCCGTGCCAACTTTTAAAAATACTTATAAATCAATGGTTTATTTTTTTGATGGAAAAAAATAGGCCCCTTGAGGGGCCGGTTTGTTTCCTTGTTACTCGTGTGGGTTACCGCTCGGTAACACTGCAGCACACTTTTCAGCCCTGGCGCGCTTTCGCGACGCGCGAGCCGGTAACACGGCCCAGTACACGGCAGATGTGCTCACCGGCCAGCAGCAGCGTGTCCATGTCGACTCCGGTTTCAATGTCCATGCCGTTGAGCATGTACAGCACATCTTCAGTGGCGACGTTACCGCTGGCGCCCTTGGCATAGGGGCAGCCACCAAGGCCTGAGATCGAGCTGTCAAACACGGCAATGCCTTCGTGCAGGCTGGCGTAAATATTCACCAGTGCCTGGCCGTAAGTGTCATGGAAATGCCCGGCGAGCTTTTCGCGCGGCACGTAGGCAGTCACGGCTTCAAACAGTGCGCGCGTGGCCGTGGGCGTGCCCGTGCCAATGGTGTCGCCCAGCGAAACCTCGTAACAGCCCATGGCATACAACTCATTAGCCACGGCGGCGACTTGCTGCGCCGGCACGTTGCCCTCATAGGGGCAGCCGAGCACGCAGGACACATAGCCGCGCACGGTAATCCCATGCTGGTGTGCGGCTTCAATCAGCGGGACAAAACGCGCCAGGCTGTCACTGATCGAGCAATTGATATTGCGTTGTGAAAACGCTTCGGAGGCGGCGGCAAACACGGCGACCTCCTTGACCCCGGCGGCCACGGCGTCTTCAAAACCGCGCATGTTGGGCGCCAGTGCGCCATACACCACGCCGGGTTTGCGCTGGATGTGGGCAAAGACCTCGGCCGAACCCGCCATTTGCGGCACCCATTTGGGCGAGACAAAACTGCCGACCTCGATGTAGTCCAGCCCTGCATCCGTCAGCGCGTCAACCAACTGCACCTTGTCGGCCACGCTGATGGGCTGGGCTTCGTTTTGCAGGCCATCACGCGGACCGACTTCTATCAGGCGCACATGGGTGGGAAGTGTCATGGGGTCACCGATTTGTGTAGGAGCGAGCGTGCTCGCGAAGGGCAGATGTCATGCCGTCTGACTTTTGATGGTGTGCTCCAGCGCCTGCGTGCAACGTTCTTCAGCCGTGTCCAGCTCCAACTGCATCTGCTGAATATCCAGCAACTGTTGCTCCAGTTGTTCACGGCGCTCGGCGATTTTGGCCAGCATGCTGGTCAGCTGCTTTTGATTGCCGCTGGTCGGGTCGTACAGCTCAATCAACTCGCGGCATTCGGCCAACGAAAAGCCAATGCGCTTGCCGCGCAGAATCAATTTAAGGCTGACTTTGTCACGCGCTGAATACACCCGCTCCTGGCCCCGGCGTTCAGGCGCAAGCAGCCCTTGTTCTTCATAAAAACGAATGGCACGGGTGGTGATGTCCAGTTCGCGGGCAAGGTCGGAAATACTGTATGTCTGGCTGCTCATGGGCGCGCTCTGGAGAAATCGTGTGATTAAGCTAATGGTTGGTTGACGTTTACGTCAAGCAAGCTCGCCGCCAGCCCTTTTTTTTCCTGAGCCACTTGCTGCTGACACACCTCAATCAACAATTCGCGCATCCAGCGGTTGGCCGGGTCTTGCTCGGTGCTTTCGTGCCAATACAAATGGGTTTCCACGTTGGGCATCTCGTTGAGTGGCAACCCCACAAAATGCAACGCATTGCGCCGTGCGAACCGCTCGGGCACGGTCATGACCATGTCGGTGTGTTGCAACACATTGGAGGCCATCAAGTAATGCTGCGAGCGCAGGGTGATTTTGCGTTGCAGGCCCATTTTGCCCAGCGCCAGATCGACCTGGCCCAGCCCGTTGCGGCGCGTAGAAATATGAATGTGGGTCAGCGCCAAATACGCGTCCAGGCTGAGGGTGGCTTGACTGGCCAACGGATGCCCGGCGCGCATGGCGCACACATAGCGGTCCTCCATCAACTTGACGTGACGCACTTGCGGGTCAGTGTTGAGCGGCGCGTCGATGGCAAAGTCCAGACGTCCTGCCGCCAGGTCGCTGGTGGTCTCACGTCGATGAGCTAAAAAGCTTTCAATGACCACCGACGGAGCCTGCTTGCGCAAGCGCTGGAACAGCGGTGGCAAAACCACGGCTTCTGTCAGGTCGGTCATGCTGATGCGAAAGGTTTTGTTGGCTTGTAAGGGGTTGAAGGTGCGGCTTTCCTGTACTGATACGCGCAATAACGCCAACGCGCTGCGCACAGGGCTGATGATGTTTTGTGCCATGGGCGTGGGCACCATCCCTTGGGCGGTGCGCACAAACAGCGGGTCGTTGAAGCTCTCGCGCAGACGGGCCAGTGCATTGGACACCGCAGGCTGAGTGATGCCGATGATCTGCCCGGCGCGGGTCAGGTTGGCCTCGGTGTAGATCGCATCGAAGACCACAAACAGATTGAGATCGACTTTGTTCAAGTTCATGCGGGGCAACTCTTGTTATTGAGGGGGGCTGGCAGCACTGAATCATATATTGCTTATGAATGGTAATACACGCTGTCAATAGGCTGGGTAAATGATGGGGCGCTGAATTAGCATCGGGTGATACTTCCCACATTCCCGGTAAAGGCAGCCAGTCATGGATTTCGCTTATTCCCCTAAAGTTCAGGATCTTCGTGAGCGTGTTACGGCGTTTATGGACGCTTATGTGTACCCGGCAGAGGCGATTTTCGATCAACAGGTGGCTGAAGGTGATCGCTGGCAGCCAACCGCCATCATGGAAACCTTGAAGCTCAAAGCCAAAGCCGAGGGGCTGTGGAACCTGTTTTTGCCGGATTCAGAACAGGGCGCGGGGTTGACCAACCTTGAGTACGCGCCGCTGGCCGAAATCATGGGGCGTTCCATGCTCGGCTCCGAGCCGTTCAACTGCTCGGCGCCCGACACCGGCAACATGGAGGTGCTGGTGCGCTATGCCAATGCGCAACAGAAACAACAGTGGCTGGAGCCTTTACTGCGCGGTGAGATTCGTTCGGCGTTCGCCATGACCGAGCCGGAGGTGGCGTCGTCGGATGCCACCAATATGCAGGCGAGTGCCCTGCGTGAGGGCGACGAGTGGGTCATTAACGGGCGCAAGTGGTGGACCTCCGGCGTCTGCGACCCGCGTTGCAAAATCATGATTTTCATGGGGCTGAGTAATCCGCACAACCCGCGCCATCAGCAGCACTCCATGATCCTGGTGCCGGTCGACACACCGGGGGTAAAAATCGTACGTCCCTTGCCAGTGTTCGGCTACGACGATGCGCCTCACGGTCATGGCGAAGTGCTGTTCGACAACGTACGGGTGCCCTACGAAAACGTGCTGCTGGGTGAAGGACGCGGGTTTGAAATTGCCCAAGGGCGGCTTGGACCAGGGCGGATTCACCACTGCATGCGTTCAATTGGCATGGCCGAGCGAGCACTCGAGTTAATGTGCCAGCGTTCGCTGGCGCGCAGCGCCTTTGGCAAACCCTTGGCCCGCTTGGGCGGCAATATCGACAAGATCGCCAATTCGCGCATGGAGATCGACATGGCGCGCCTGCTGACCTTGAAAGCGGCGTACATGATGGACACCGTGGGCAACAAAGTGGCGAAAAGCGAGATTGCGCAAATCAAGGTCGTGGCACCGAATGTGGCGTTGAAAGTGATTGATCGGGCGATCCAGTTGCATGGCGGGGCAGGGGTCAGTGCGGATTTCCCGCTGGCGTATATGTATGCCATGCAGCGCACGCTGCGCCTGGCCGACGGCCCGGATGAAGTGCACCGTGCGGCCGTGGGCAAGTGTGAGCTGGACAAGTACGCCACGTTGTCGAAGTGACAGCTAGGAGGCTGGTGCTAATACACCCACACCTCAACGCGACGATTCTTCAGGCGGCCTTCATCTTCGGTGTTGGTCGCGACGGGCATTTGTGCGCCATAACCGCGTATTTCGCGCAGGATCACGCCGTTTTTCACCAGCTCACGGCGCACCGCCATTGCCCGCAGTTTTGACAGCAATTGCGCACGTTCGGGGTTGTCCTTGGCATCGCCAAAGCCTACCAGCGTCACCTGCTTGGTGAGTTTTGCGTGACGTTGCAGATAGTCCACAACGCGCAGTAAGTCTTGACGCGCCTTGTTGTCCAGCGACGCACTGCCTTCCTCAAAACGGAAATTGACTGATAAACGCTGGGCCTGTTGGGTCAGCGCCTGATAGTCCTGCGGCATGTGTGGGCCGGGCAGCACGCTGTCGGCCACCACGCTTTGCGCCACAAAACCGTTTTGCGCGACGATGGCTTGGCCCTGCGCACTTTGGGTGAAGGTAATCAGCGCTTTAGCCCAAGGATTATTCGCTGCAGGTGGCAGGTAAAAGTACAAGCGTCGCGACAGCGGGTAATCTTCGCTGGCGATCAGGCTGTTAAGCGGCAGCATCGGTTGCGAAGCCCCATCGACAATGGCGACAGCCCTGGCTTCGCGGATGTAGGGCAAACCGATGAAACCAATGGCTTGTGGGTCCTGGCTGACAGCATCGGACAACTGTTCGCTGGACTCGAAGCGCTTGGCGGCTGCGCTCAACGGTAGCCCCGCGCGGCTGAGCACCAATTCCTTGAAGGTCTCCCACGTGCCGGACTGATCGTCCCGCGCATATAAATGAATGCTCCCGCCGACGCCGCCTAACGCTTCCCACGTCTGTATGTTGCCGCTGAAGACTTGCGCCAGTTGTTCGGTGTTCAAGGTCGTGAGCGGGTTGCGCGGGTGCACGATGATGGCCAAACCGTCGATGGCAATTACCTGTTCAGCCTCCGGGCTTTTCAGGTCGCCGAGGCGTTCGAGTTCGACCAGTTCGCGGTCCTTGATCGGGCGCGAAGAGGCCACCACATCGGCGTGCTCGTCGTTCAAGGCGGTAAACCCGGTGCCTGAGCCGTGGGCGGCAACGTCCACCCGTACGGGTTGGCCTTGGGCATCGGTGCCCATCAGGGTGTGCTCGTTGGGAGTGGCGGCTGGCACGCTATGAATGTCGCGCACGCCGTGCGCAGCGAGCATGGCAGCCACCAGTGCCGGGCCGAGATTGGCACCCATGGTGTTGGAGCCTTGAATCCTCAAGTCAGCGACTGGCGCGGCGAGGGCCACCCCCGACAAGGCGCACAGCA
The DNA here is from genome assembly GCF_049896545.1 of Pseudomonas sp. TWR3-1-1. Lineage (NCBI taxonomy): Bacteria > Pseudomonadati > Pseudomonadota > Gammaproteobacteria > Pseudomonadales > Pseudomonadaceae > Pseudomonas > Pseudomonas sp. TWR3-1-1. Next base: position 35,586 of record NZ_JAFCUO010000003.1, on the reverse strand, counting down.
TGATCCATGACATAAAACGCAGCATCGTCGGCGACCTTCCTGGGGCCATAAACGTGCCAGCAATTTAAGTCAGAAAGATTGCAGCGCGATGACAGCCCGCGTGAACCCGGCGCGTCGTATCTGACGCTGTGGGTTGAAGGGGTTTACGACGACTTTGCCGCCGATCACAGCCTCGCCTTACTCGTCAGTTCCTACGGGTTATGCGCCAACGTTTTGTAGGCACTGACGAGGCGCGAGGCTGCGAGCGGTTCAGCTCAGTTCCAGCCAGATCGGTGCGTGGTCCGAGGGTTTTTCCATGGCACGCAGGTCGTAGTCGACGCCCGCGTCTTTGATGCGTGGCACCAGGCCCTTAGAGGCCAGAATCACGTCGATGCGCAAACCGCGTTTGGGTTCGTCTTCAAAGCCGCGGCTGCGATAGTCAAACCAGCTGAAACGGTCTGTCACGTCCGGGTTGAGGTAGCGAAAGCTGTCGACCAGCCCCCAGCCCTTGAGGCGTTCCATCCACTCGCGCTCCTCAGGCAAGAAGCTGCACTTGCCGGTTTTCAGCCAGCGCTTGGCGTTAACGTCGCCGATGCCGATGTCGCAATCTTGCGGTGAGATGTTGATGTCGCCCATCACCACCAGCGGCTGTTCGTTGCTGAATTGGCTTTCGAGCAACTGCTGCAAGTCACTGTAGAACCGCTGCTTGGCAGGGAACTTGGTCGGGTGATCGCGGCTTTCACCTTGTGGGAAATAACCATTCATGACCGTCACTGCCTGGCCATTTTCATCCGCGAATTCGCCCCAGATAAAACGCCGCTGAGCGTCGTCTTCATCGCTCGCAAAGCCTTTATGGATGCTCAGGGGCGCCTGACGCGATAGCAGGGCAACGCCGTAATGGCCTTTCTGGCCGTGGAAATGCACGTGATAACCCAGGGCTTCAATGTCGGCGAAGGGGAACTGCTCATCGCTGACTTTGGTTTCTTGCAGGCCGATCACGTCGGGCTGGTGTTTTTCAATCAGCGCTGCCAGCTGATGGGGCCGAGCGCGCAGGCCGTTGATGTTGAATGACACAATTTTCATGGGCGGGCAGTCCAGAGCAAAACTGCGATGCTAGCGGACTGGCGCGCAAGCGGCCAGCGTGCAGTAGGGCAAATGCGCTGCTAACGTAGGTTGCATGTAGCCATGATTGAACTGTTGTGGCTCTCGGGGGCTCGTACTCACTAGAAGCGCCGCCATCCAAGCGCCGCCAGGGAGATTGAACGTCATGACGCAAACGTCGAATGCCATAGGCCAGATTCAACTGCTCGATGGTGGTTATTCACGCGAAGCGCGTTCGTTGCTGTATCAGGCTTATCGGCATGAGCCGACGTTTCGCTATCTGTTCGATGCTGATCGCAGGGGCTATGAGCAGCGGGTGCGGGCAACCGTTCGCGAGTTGGTCAAGCAGCATTTTTTGCAGGATCGGCCAGGGCTTGGGCTGCTGGTCAATGATCGGCTGGTCGGCATTGCCCTGATCGCACCGCCGCTGCGGCGTCTGGACATCACCGAAAGCTGGGCCTGGCAATTGCGCATGGTGCTGAGCACAGGGCTGCGCTGTACCCGGCGTTATCTGGAATACCATCAGGCGGTATTGGCGTGCGTGCCGGGTGATGCGGTGCATATGCTGCCGTTGTTGGGGATTCACCCAGAGTTTCAAGGCCAGCATTATGGCGAGCAGTTGCTTGAGGCGGTGCACAACTGGTGTGCCGAGGATGAGCACTCCGAAGGCGTGGTGCTCGACACCGGCAATCCGCGTTACCTGGAGTTTTACAAAAAACAGGGTTACGTCGAGATTGGCGAAGTGGCCGTCGGGCCGGTGCGCGAGCACGTGTTTTTCCACGCCAACCCGCAGGTGTTACATACAGCAACGGCTTAAGGGCGAACTTCTCACCTTAGGCAGGCTCTATGACGTTCCTTGCCCGTGTTAGCATCCGCGCCTATGACGTTTCCAGGAAGATTTACCAGTGGTGTGGTCCTGCTGCTCAGCAGCTTTGCAGCCTTTGCGCAAAGCGAGCTGGTGGTCAAGGTCAAACCCGCCAATAGCGCCCTCAAGGCCAACGTGGAAGGCTATATAGGCAGCCTCGGCGATCGTGACGAGGCGGCCTTGTTGCGCTTCAAACGCGGTGCGCAAGAGCAAGCCCTCAAAGCCTCCCAAGCCTTGGGTTATTACAACCCCACCATTGACAGCGAAGTTAAACCCGGTGATCCGCCGCGTTTGGTGTTGAGCATTGATCCCGGCGAGCCGGTGCATCTGCGCAACGTCAACGTGCGCGTCGAAGGTGCGGCCGCTTCGCTCAAGGCCTTTCAGATCCCCGCCAGTGACGACCTCAAGCCGGGGGCGGTGCTCAATCAGGGCGATTACGAAAGCGCCAAGCAAATGATCCAGAACCGGGCGCTGCGTTACGGTTTTTTCAATGGCCAATTTATCAAGCACGAACTGCTGGTCGACCCCAAGGGCGGCTACGCCGATATCAATCTGGTTTACCGCAGCGGGCCGCGTTTTTTGCTCGGCAAGGTCAGTTTTGGTGGCGACACGCCGTTTGATGAGGTGCTGTTGCAACGCATGGTGCCTTTCAAACCGGATACGCCCTATGACTCGGAGCTGGTGAACGAGCTTAATCAAAACCTGCAATCGAGCGGTTATTTTGAAGTGGTGCGCGTTGATGCCGCGCCCAGCACGGCAGTGGGGCAAGTGATTCCGGTCGACGTTGAGCTGCACACCCGCAAGCCACGCACCATGACGCTGGGCCTGGGTTACTCGACCGATACCGGGCCGCGCGGCAAGGCCAGCTGGATGCGCCACTGGGACAACGCCCGTGGCGACAGTTACGGTTTTGAGTCGGAAATTTCCCAGCCCAAGCAAAACGTCGGCGCCTGGTATGACATCCCGCTTGATCCGCCGCTCACCGACAAACTGCGTTTTGCAGCCGGTTATCAGTACGAAGAAATCGCCAATACCGACACCTTGAGCAAGTTGCTGACAGTCGGCCCGGAGTGGCACAGCAAACTGGACAACGGCTGGACGCGCATTGTCTCGCTCAAGTGGCAGCACGAAGAATACCGTTTGGGCGATGACTCGGGCCTGAGCACCTTATTAATGCCCGGTGTCAGTTATTCGGTACTGCGCAGCGATAACCGCATTGATCCTACCCATGGCTACAGCGTGTCGCTGGATGCGCAAGTGGCCAAGGAAGGGCTGATGTCGGACACCAACTTGTTGCACGGCAATGCGCAATTTAAAGCGCTGACTACGTTGTGGGACAAACACCGCTTTTTGGGCCGGGTTCAGTTTGGCGGCAGCGCCACCAACGGTTACAAGTCGATCCCGCCGTCCCTGCGTTTCTTTGCCGGTGGCGACCAAAGCGTGCGCGGCTATGACTATCAGAGCCTGTCGCCGAAGAACTCTGATGGCGACCGTATCGGTGGCCGCTACATGGTGGCGGGCAGCGTCGAGTATCAATATCAGTTCGCCGAAAAATGGCGCTGGGCGACCTTTGTCGACAAAGGCAACGCGTTCAACAGCCTCGACTTCCCCAGTTTAAAAACCGGGGTGGGCATGGGTATTCGCTGGATTTCGCCGGTTGGCCCGATCCGTCTCGATCTGGCTCATGCGCTGGATGACGATGGCGGCGTTCGTTTGCACTTTTCCATGGGGCCAGAACTGTGATTCGTGGTGTGAAAATAGCGGGTCTGGTGTTGCTGGCCTTGTTGCTGACAGGGGTGCTGGCGCTGGGCCTCGTGCTGGGTACACAAGCGGGCAGCCGTTGGGTGCTGGGCCAGGTGCCGGGTTTACAGATCGACAACTTTGCCGGTCGTTTGGGTGGCCAGTGGAGTGCCGATCATCTGTTGTGGGAGCAAGGCAGCAGTCGTGTGGAAGTGGAGCGGCCGATTTTTGCCTGGTCGCCCGCGTGCCTGACGCGCCTGACCTTGTGTGTCGATCAATTGCAGGCAGAGCGCGTGAGCCTGCAATTTCCGCCAGGCAAAGACAGCAGCAGCGGGCCGGTCAGCCTGCCGGAGCTGAAACTGCCGCTGTCCATCGAGGTGGGCGTGATCAAGGTCGGCAACGTGTTGTTCAACGGTATCGAGCAGCTCAAGGGCTTGCAGATGGCGGCGCAGTGGACGCCCAAGGGCTTGCAGATCGACTCGGTGCACGTAGACCGCGAGGATTTGAGCGTCGAGTTGTCTGGCCTGTTGCAACCCAATGGCGATTGGCCTTTGACCTTGCAGGGCGCTATCAACCTGCCGTCTCCCGATAAAGACAAACCCTGGGCGCTGGCGCTGAAGGTCGACGGTGATTTGCGTACTTCACTGAACCTGACCGCCGATAGCACGGGGTATCTCAACGCACAGTTAAAGGGCCAATTGCAGCCACTGGCCGAGAACTTGCCCGCGCAGATCAGCCTCACGTCTGAGGCGTTCAAAGCCAGCCCGGAGTTGCCCGATACCCTGCAAGTCAACCAGCTCCTATTGAGCGCCAAAGGTGATCTCAAGGCCGGTTATGTGCTGAACGGCAGCGCCAGTCTGCCTGCTGAAAAAGCCCCGGTCAGTCTGGTGCTCAAAGGCCGGGTGGATGCCAAGGGGGCGCAAATCTCGGCGCTGGATTTAACCGTCAGCCCCGAGCAACGTTTGAAACTGTCCGGGCAAGTGGATTGGCAAGAAGGCTTGAAGGCCGACGCCACTATCGACTGGCTTAAGTTTCCGTGGCACACCCTGTACCCGCTGATTGCCAAGCCCGATGTAGACCTGCGCACTTTCAAGGGCGAAGTGTCTTACACCGATGGCAACTATTTGGGCCATTTCAAAGCCGATCTGGATGGCCCGGCCGGGGCGTTCAGTCTGGCCAGCCCGTTCAGTGGTGATCTGGGCAAAATATTTTTGCCCCAGCTGCAACTGGTCGCCGGGCAAGGCAAGGCACAGGGCCACGTCAACGTGCAGTTCGCCGAGGGTGTGGCGTGGGACACCGCTCTGGACTTGAGCGCCATCAACCCGGCGTATTGGGTCGCTGAGCTGCCGGGTAACCTGGGTGGCCCGTTGCGTAGCACCGGCTCGTTCAAAAATGAGCGCCTTGAACTCAATGCCGATCTTGATTTAAAAGGCCGTTTGCGCGGCTTGCCCGCCGTCTTGCAAGCCAAGGCTCAAGGTGCTGGCGAAGATTTCACCCTGAGCGCTCTGGACATTCGCCTGGGCGATAACCGCATCAACGGCAGCGCCAGTGTGCAGCAGCAACTCAAGGCGCAACTGGATCTGAACTTGCCGCGTTTGGGTCAGCTGTGGCCGGATCTGCGCGGTCAGCTCAAAGGTCGGGTTGATGTAGGCGGTACGCTCAAGGCACCGCAAGGCAAGGTGGCACTCACAGGTCAGCAATTGGCCTTTGCCGACAATCACCTGCAAAACCTGACGCTGGATGCCTCGCTGGATCGCAATCAAAACGGGCGAATTGACCTCAAAGGCAGCGGGATTCAGACCGGCGACACACAACTGGGCGTACTGACAGCCAATGGCAGCGGTGACCTCAAGCGCCAACAACTGAAACTGGCGTTGCAAGGGCCGATGCTGCAACTGGGGCTGGCGCTGGAGGGTGGGCTGGACAAAGACAACTGGCGCGGGCGTTTGCTCAGCGGGGACGTGAAGGCGGGAGGCCAGAGTTGGGTGCTGCAAAACCCGGCGCGTCTGGAGCGGCTGGCCAATGGCCGTATCACCTTGGGTGCGCAGTGCTGGATGTCCGGGCCTGCCAGCCTGTGCGCGGAAGATCAGCGCTTGATGCCCGACCCCAAATTGCGTTTGCACCTTAAGCAATTCCCCCTCGACAGCCTGGCGCAGTGGTTGCCCAACGACTTTCAGTGGCAAGGCCAGCTCAACGCCGACGTGCTGATGGATGTGCCCGCCAGCGGCCCCAAAGGTCAGGTGGTGGTGGACGCCAGCGGCGGCACCTTGCGTATCAAAGACAAAGGTCAGTGGCTGGACTTCCCGTACCAGACCTTCAAATTGACCAGTCACCTGACGCCCAGCCGGGTCGACACACAGTTTGAATTCAATGGCGGCAAGCTCGGGCAATTGATGCTCAACGCACGCATCAATCCGCTGCCCAAAAGCAAACCGGTGAGCGGCGAGTTCCGCCTCACGGGGCTGGATGTGTCGGTGATCCGTCCGTTTGTGCCGATGGTGGAAAAGCTCACCGGGCAGTTGAATGGTGCGGGGAGTATTTCGGGCGGTTTGCTCGCGCCCTCGATCAACGGCAAGGTGGCGCTGACTGGCGGTGAAATCTCCGGCCCGCAGTTACCGACCAACTTTGAAAACCTGCAACTGACGGCCAACATCGTCGGCGAAACCGCGCAACTCAACGGCGGCTGGACCAGCGGTACGCAAGGGCAGGGCAGCATCAGCGGTGACGTGGCATGGGGCAAGGCGGTGGCCGTCAACGTGCTGGTCAAGGGCAATCACTTGCCGGTGACGGTGGAGCCTTACGCCAAGCTGGACGTGGCGCCCGATCTGAAAATCACGCTCAACGCAAACAATACCCTGTTGATTGCCGGTACGGTGAACGTGCCAAAAGGTGAAATCACCGTTCGCGAACTGCCCCCGTCCACGGTCAAGGTTTCGGATGACACCGTGATCGTCGGTCAGCAGGTGGCTGAGGGCGAAGTGCCGATGGTGGTCGACATGGACATCAACGTGGTGGTGGGGCAAGAACTGCTGACGTTCTCCGGGTTTGGTCTGAACGCTGATTTGGCGGGCCAGGTGCATATTGGCAATAACCTCGATACGCGCGGCGAACTGCGCCTGAACAATGGCCGTTACCGTGCTTATGGCCAGCGCCTGACCATCCGCCGTGCGCGGCTATTGTTTGCCGGGCCGATTGCCCAGCCGTATCTGGACATTGAAGCGATTCGCCAGACAGATGATGTGATTGCAGGCATCCGCTTGAGTGGTAGCGCTGAACAGCCGACCACGCAAATCTTCTCGGAGCCGGCGATGAGCCAAGAGCAAGCGTTGTCTTACTTGATCCTGGGGCGTCCGTTGTCGGGCACCGGGGAAGACAACAACATGCTGGCCCAGGCAGCCTTGGGGCTGGGGTTGATGGGCAGTGCAGGCATTACCTCCGGTCTGGCGAACCACTTGGGTATCAAGGACTTTGAACTCGACACTGAAGGCAGCGGCGACAACACCGCCGTGGTTGCCAGCGGCAAGATCAACGAACGTTTGAGCGTGCGGTATGGCGTGGGCGTGTTTGAACCGGCGAGTACCATTGCGTTGCGTTACAAACTGAGCAAGCGGGTGTACGTGGAAGTGGCCAGCGGCTTTGCCAGTTCGCTGGATATCTTCTACAAACGCGATTTTTAAAACGCCAGACTCAGCGCAGCTGACGAGGCACGAGGCTGTGATCGAATGCGAAGCGGCCGTTAACCTGATGGCTGTGGCGTTTCTGACACACAGGGTTTAACGGTTTCACGACGGCCTTGGCGCCGATCACAGCCTCGCCTAACGCGTCAGTTCCTGCAGGTTGGTAGGAACTGACCTAGCCTGCGCGAATGTGAAACCTGCAAGGGCGGTCGCCGAGACAATGATGCGTCACTGTCTGGATGACTCCACTCATCCATGCCAGCCAAGCGAGGGGATATGGACCGATTCAACGCGATGCGCGTCTTTACCCGTATCGTCGAGCTGGGCGGTTTTGCCAAAGCTGCCGACAGCCTGCAAATGCCCCGTGCTTCAGTGACGGTACTGATCAAACAACTGGAAGCGCACTTGGGCGTGCAACTGTTGCATCGCACCACGCGTCAGGTCAGCCCGACGCTGGACGGCGCCGCGTATTACCAGCGTTGCGTCAGCGTGTTGTCAGACCTTGAAGAGGCCGAAGGGTTGTTCAGCGCCAGCCAACCCAAGGGTACGCTGCGGGTCGAAATGCCAGCGGCGGTGGGGCGTCTGGTGGTGCTGCCTGCGCTGCCTGAGTTCACCCGGCGTTATCCGCAGATAGCGCTGGAAATCGGGCTTAACGACCGGCCGGTGGATTTGATTCGTGAAGGTGTGGACTGCGCGATTCGCGCCGGTTTGACCGTGGATGATTCGCTGGTGGCCCGGCCCCTGGTGCTGATGGACCAAGTGACTGTCGCCAGTCCCGACTATTTGCGTGCTCACGGCATACCGCACACGGTGGCCGATTTGAGTGGGCATCTGATGGTGGAGTATTTCTCTGGCGTATCGGGCAAGCGTTACGGGCTGGAGTTTGAGCAAGGGCCAGACGTGCAGTTGGTCAACTTGGCCAAACAGGTGTCGGTTAACAGTGCCGAAGGGTATTTGGCAGCGTGTGTGGCCGGTTATGGTTTGGTGCAGGCGCCGCATTATCATGTGGCCCAATGGGTGCGTGAGGGGCGCTTGCAAGAAGTGCTCAGTGAATGCTTGCCGCCGCCTCTGGCGCTGACCGCTTTATACCCGCCACATCGCCAGTTATCGCCACGGGTGCGCGTGTTTGTTGACTGGTTGGTGGATGTGTGTGCTCGACCGGGTAGCGGATTTTGTCGCCAGATGACGAGCTAAAACCCATGTGCGGTTGTAACATGGCCCACCGTTGAGGGTGGGCTTACCCGTAGACCCTACGCATGTGCACCTTTTGGCTTTGATTCAAGTCCCATTTTTTCAGGAACAGGTAATGACTCCTTCGCAGCGCTTGAAATACTCGATTTTGATCTCCCTGGTTGTACTGGGGATCATGTTTGGTCTTTCGTACATGCAGAACGCCGGCATGATCTCCGAGAAGATGTTTCAGTACGTCGCCATCGGCGTGGCAGTGATTGTGGTTGTCATCAACGGCGTCATGCGCCGAAAAACCAAAATCTAAGCGTCGATCTGCCCCGTCAAAACAGCTTCGGCCTGCGGATGCAGGCTGTAGCTCTTGTCGCTGTTGAGCACCACCACCCCCTCGCTGCACAGGCGCTTGAGCACTTCGCGCACGCTGAGAAAAGACAGCGGGATATCCAGCGCTTGTAAATGGCTGTGCATGCCTCGCACCCCGAGTCGACGATCATTGCCGGCGGCGGTTAACAGCGCGTCGATGACCTTGAGCCGCACCAGGCTGGTGCGCAGCCCAAAACATTTAAGTAAATGACGAATACGTACATTGCCGTGTAATTGCACCTGTGCCTCCAGCAACCCGTTGTCGGGCTGAAAAGCTGATTTGCGTTGTTGATTACCGTCCGCTGGCATTTGCGAGTTGTGCATGCAAATAACTCCTTATCAGAGCCTGATCAGGAAAATAAAAACTGCTCTTAAGGTACTAGACGAATGAGCCGCCGAAATCATGAACATTTGGATGTAGAAAATTTGTCGTCAAATGCGCTTGATTGAAGTGAAGCCGCTTTGTAGACAGGTTTTTAACGGTGATTAAATTTTTTTAATCGGCTTCGTCTTTAGTGCAGGCACATGCCCGGTGGCGGCGTCCCCATGAGGCGCAACGGGCATTTCTATTGAACGAGCAGGAGTGCGCGTGATTATTTTCAGGCCATTGAGCAAAGCGTGTGTTGCAGGGCTGTGTGTGGGGCTGAGTGTTTGTGCTCTGGCTCAGACCCCGGCCAAAGACGTGAGCGCCGACATTCGCCGCACCACCTTTGGTGTACCGCATATTCAGGCCGCCGATGAGCGTGGCCTGGGGTATGGCATTGGTTATGCCTATGCCCAGGACAACCTGTGTTTGCTGGCCAATGAGGTGGTCACGGTGAACGGTGAACGCTCTAAATATTTCGGGCCTGACGCGTTGACCCTGGAGGAGCGCGACAACCTGTCCAGCGACATTTTTTTCAAGTGGCTCAATACCCCGCAGTCGGTCGATGCCTTTTGGCAGGCGCAAACCCCGCAGGTGCGAGATTTGATTGAGGGGTATGTGGCCGGTTACAACCGTCAGCTCAGCGAGCGCCACGGTCTGCCAGCGCAATGTGACAATGCCTCGGTGCGGCCCCTCACGAGCCGGGATCTGGTCAAGTTGACCCGTCGCCTGTTGGTCGAGGGGGGCGTGGGTCAGTTTGCGCAAGCGCTGGTGGGCGCAACGCCGCCACGCGCCACGGCGCAATGGGCTCAGCACAGCAAGGGCTTTGCAGTGGCTGAGCAACGCATGCAGCGTTTTGCGCTGGAGCGTGGCAGCAACGCAGTGGCTATCGGCAGTGAGCGTTCAAAGACCGGGCGGGCGATGTTGCTGGCCAATCCGCATTTTCCGTGGGTAGGCGGCATGCGCTTTTATGAGATGCAGTTGACCATCCCCGGCAAGCTTGACGTGATGGGCGCCGCGCTGCCCGGTCTGCCGTTGATCAACATCGGTTTCAATCAGCACGTGGCCTGGACCCATACGGTCGACACCTCAAAGCACTTCACCCTGTACCGGCTTGCCCTCGACCCGCATGACCCGACCCGTTATCTGCTGGACGGCAACTCTTACGCGCTGCAAGAGCACACCGTCAGCGTTGAGGTCAAACAGGCCGATGGCAGCCTCAAGCCTCAGTCGCGGGTTATTTACAGTTCAGTGTTCGGGCCGATTGTGCAGTGGCCGGGCAAGCTGGACTGGGACGATAACGTGGCCTTTAGCCTGCGTGATGCCAACCTCGGCAACGATCGCGTATTGCAGCAGTGGTACGCGATGAATCAGGCGGACAGTGTCGATGCCTTGCAAGCCTCGGTGAACAAGATTCAAGGCATCCCGTGGGTCAACACCCTGGCCGTGGATGACAAAGGGCAGGCGCTGTACATGAACCTGTCCGTGGTGCCGTATGTCGATCAGGCCAAATTGGCCGCGTGCAGCGACCCGCGGGTGGGGCTGGAGATGATCGTGCTCGACGGTAGTCGCAGTGCCTGTGCGTGGACGGTTGACGCCAGCGCGGCACAACACGGTATTTATCCGGCGAGTCAGTTGCCGCAACTGCGTCGCAAAGACTACGTGCAGCATTCCAACGACTCCGCCTGGATGGCCAACCCTCTGGCACCGTTGAGCGGTTTTTCGCCGCTGATCAGTCAAGAGGGCCAGCCACTGGGGCCGCGAGCACGTTTTGCTCTTCAGCGGTTAAGTCAGCCCGGTGCCCTCGGTGTATCGGACTTGCAAGGCATGGTGATGGACAACCGGGTGTACCTGGCCGGGCAAGTCATGCCGGACCTCCTTGAGGTGTGTGAAGGTGAGCGTGAGGCCGCGCCGGCAGCGGTGTGTGCCAGCCTCAAGGCATGGGATCAGCAGGCGAATCTGGACAGCGGCATGGGGCTGGTGCATTTCCAGCACCTTATGGCGCAGTTGTTTGAAGTGCCTGACGTGTGGCGCGTGTCGTTCAACCCCGCAGACCCGCAACATACACCGCGAGGTTTGAACATCGATCATCCGGCGGTGCGTCAGGCGGTGCATGACGCGCTCAAAGCGTCAGCGGCGCAGGTGGCGCAAGCAGGGTTGAGTACCGACACGACGTGGGGTGAGATTCAGGGCGTCAACAGTGGCGGCCAGCGTACGCCGATTCACGGTGGCCCGGCGGTACTGGGTGTCTATAACGCCATGCAAAGCGTACCGGGTGAAGGCGGTCAGCAAGAGGTCGTGAGCGGCACCAGCTACCTGCAAACGGTCACGTTTGACGAGCAGGGGCCACAGGCGCAAGGGATGCTGGCGTTTTCGATTTCCAGCGACCCGGCGTCAAAACATGCGCGGGATCAAACCCGGGCGTTCTCGAAGAAGCAATGGCAAACGCTGCCCTTCACTGAGGCGCAGATCAAGGCCGACCCTAACTATGAGCTGACGCACATTCGTCAATAAATACTCTGCACACGCCCGACGCAGGCTGCCGCAGCCTGCGTCAATGGCGCGGGGGAACGGTGTTCAATCAGCCCCGCGGCAGGGCGTTGAGTACGGGGTTACCGTCCTGATTCACGCTCAGGTACACCGGCAACACTTTGGGCAGGGAGGTCACAAGGTTGTTGATTTCTTTGGTGTTGAATACGCCACCGATGCGCAATTGGCGGGTGGCAGAGTCTGCCAGTACCAACGGCGTGCCCAGGTAACGGTTGATCATGGGCAAGGCGTCAGCCAGCGTCAGGTTATCGAGCACCAATTTGCCATTGCGCCACGCCAGATCCGGCGCGTTGGCATAGGTCTGGCTGATTTGCGGGGTATAGTCGCCCGCCTTGTATCGCGCTTGCATGCCCGGCTCCAGACGCAAGCCGTCCCCGCTGAGCTGTTGGTTGCTGGTGACCAGCACTGAGCCTTCCAGCAGCGTGACTTTGACCTGATCTTCATACATCCACACGTTGAACTGGGTGCCGGTCACGCGCACCCGGCCCTCAGCAGCCTGCACCATGAACGGGTGTGCGACATCGTGACTCACCTTGAAAAAGGCTTCGCCTTTGCTCAGGGTGACGCGACGTTGGTCTTTGTAGTTGGCATACGTCAGTTGTGTGCCCAGGTTCAGCTCCACCTGGCTGCCGTCTGGCAGGGTCACGGTTTGCAACTGGGCATCGGCCTGATGACGTTCATAGGCATTGGGCACCCAGCCCAGTTCCCAGCCGCTGTACGCTGCCACAGGCACCGCGAGCAGGGTGATGGCCGCTGCCGTGGCGTATTTTTGCCAGGTGCTGCGCCGTGGCACTTGGGGCAGTTGCACCACGTGTGCCCCTATAGGCTCGGGGCGCGGCAGGTGCTCGCTGACATCCCAGATGTCGAGCATGGCCTCATATTCAAACGCATGCAGCGGGTCAGCGTTCAGCCACACAGCGAAAGCTTCACGTTCCCGGTCAGTGCAATCAGGCTCATGCAAACGCATACACCACTGGGCAGCCGCTTCAGTGATGGCATCGTATTGGGCTTCGGTGAGGCGTGTTTCGCTCATTGGCTCTTCCTGGTTTTGTGCATTCTAACCCTGTGCTAGAGCGAACGAGAACATGAGGCATGTCAAAAGCATGTCATTTACCCATCATGGAGGTTTTTTTCTCTGCTACGTTTACTGCGGCAACCTACGTAACAGACGCAACATCAATTAATGGAGTTAAGACAATGTTGAAGAAAACCTTTGCTGCTGCAATCACTGCTGCTGTTGTGTTGAGCGCTGGCGCTGCGATGGCTGCGACACCCGATGCGAACTGGGCGTTCTCCAAAGAGGTGATTAAAGTCCTCAAAACCGATAATGGCTACGTCACCATTAAAAAGGTTGAACTGGAGAATCCGGCTACCGGTATCTGGAAAGCGGAAGGCGTGAAGAAAATCGATGGTGTGGAAGTCGAAGTCGAAACCACGCTTGATCACACGGGCAAAGTGATTTCCGAGAAGAAAGACTGATTCTCGCTACCTGAATCGCTTGCGAGCGCTTCTAGCCCGGTCTTGCCATTGCAGGACCGGGCATCACGTGGTCATCACGGGCACATAAAAAAGCCCGCGTTCAACGCAGGCCTGGTGTGCAGCATTATCGTTGTTGACTCGATCAGCCGTTGGAACAGCCGTTACCCATGACCCGGTACTCAAGAATGTGACGCTGACCCTGGTGGTCTTCATAGATCATTTGCGCCGGAACCACTTCACACACATCGGCAGTCGGGGTCACGCTGATCACATGGGCAACGTCCAGGTCAGTGGCGTAGGTGTACTGTTCAACCACCGGTTGGGCCTGTGCAACTTGAACGTCGTCAGCGGCGGCCACTGTCGCAATACCCATCAAAGCAAGTGCGATAAAACCTTTCATTTTTTTCAGACCTTAAAACAATCACGTATCACTGACTTCCATTGCCATGCTGGCGGGAGAAGTTGTTGCGCCTTTTAAGAGGTGTGGCGCAACACGAAGTACCGTGCCCTGTTTCAATGTTTCAGCGAGGGATGAACATAGGATACGCACTTAAAACATTGATTAAAGTCAAAAGAATGCCAAGCAGTATTGTTGGAATGGTAATAATGCTGTTTTTATGTTGTGCAAAAGAAAGCCCCCTACAAAGAGGGGGCTTGGGGTCGCATCCGTGCGTGCAACCTTGGGCATAGCCTGTGTTTAGTGAGTGCTGCAACCGTCACCCATGACCTGATATTCCACAGTGTGGCGTTGGCCCTGATGGTCTTCATAGGTCATTTGCGCCGGTACCACTTCGCACACTTTCGGGATGCTGGACATACTGATGACATTGGCAATGTCCAGCGTTGTTCCGTAGGAATAGTGTTCAACTGGCGGTTGCGAAGTGGGGGTTGTTTCACCGGCCAGGGCGGTGGTCGCTATGCCGGCCAGTAATAAAGCGATCAGATGTTTCATGTGAGTGGCCTCTAAAGTAATCAAATATGAACAGTGACTGACTTCATGTGCCGTGCAGGCGGGTAGAAGTTACGCGCCCGAATAAGTATTCAATGAGTGCGTACGAAGTTCCGTGTTTAAGTTTCAAGTGCGGTTCAGTGCATGTCGCCAAGTTTACGCCGTTTGAATGATTGAAAAAGACTTGATGGCAAAACGCTCTGTTACCGCTTGAGTAACAATGTGGTGACGCCGATCAGCATTTCAAGGGCCTCGGCCTGATGCCGTGCTGGCATACTGGCCCGTCAGATTCAGGAGCCGGTCATCGTATGAATGTTGAATCCCCCATCACTGCCTGGGAGCGGGCCATTGCACAGCACGGATTTGTCCAGGACCCTGCACAGTGGCGTGCGGTGCAAGCGTTGCAGCATTGTCACGAACAACTAAGCCAGGGCATTGAGCCGGTCAGGGGCGTGTATTTATGGGGACCGGTGGGCCGGGGTAAAACCTGGCTGATGGATCAGTTCTACCAGAGTGTGTCGGTGCCAGCGCGGCGCCAGCACTTTCACCATTTCATGCAATGGGTGCATCAGCGTCTGTTTCAACTCATTGGCACTCAGGACCCGCTCAAGGCACTGGCGCAAGGTTTGGCCCAAGAGGTGCGAGTGCTGTGTTTTGACGAGTTGTTTGTCAATGACATTGGTGACGCGATCATCCTGGGCCGCCTGTTTCAGGTGATGTTTGAGCAAGGTGTGGTGTTGGTGTGCACCTCCAATCAGCCACCGGAGCAGCTGTATGGCGAGGGTTTCAATCGCGACCGGTTTGCGCCGGCGATCACCGCGATTGTCAAACATATGGCCGTGGTGTCGGTAGACGGTGCTCAGGATCACCGATTGCATCCGGGGATTGCCGAGCAGCGTTATTGGCTGACGGCAGCGGGGCAACCGAGCGTGATGGGGCCGCTGTTTCAGCGTCTGACTCAAGGGCAGGTGGTGTCTGAGCAACCGATTGCAGTGGGGCATCGGGTATTGAAAACCCTGGCTGCCAGCGACACCGTGCTGTGGTGTACGTTTCACGAACTGTGCGAGCAGCCCCTGGCCGCCACTGAATTTATGCAGATGTGTGACCGATACAGCGTCATCTTGCTCAGCGAGGTGCCATGCCTGAGTGCCGAACAGCGTGAAGGTAAAATCGCGCGGGGTACGGAAGATGGGGCGGTAAAAGTTGAGGCGGGCGATCGTGAACTGCCGCAGCTGTCCAAATATGACGACAGCGTGCGGCGTTTTATTGCTTTGATCGATGAGTGTTACGACCGCAAGGTGGCGGTGTGCATTGAGGCGCAGGTGCCCATGGACCAGTTGTACACGCAGGGCTATCTGGCCTTTGCGTTCCGCCGTACCTTGAGTCGCTTGCAAGAGATGCAATTGCAGAGGTTTGGCGTGCAGTAGGTGCTGGCGAGGCACGAGGCTGCAATCATCTGACACAGCCTGGTTGAAGGGTTTTACGACGCCGCTGGCGCCGATCACAGCCTCGCATTACTCGTCAGTGACTACAGGTCTGTTTAATCCCACGCAGGCGCTACGCTTTGCGGATCGGTCAGGCGATGCCCGCGGTCCAGGGCTGCAATCTGCTGCATGTCTTGCTCAGTCAAGCGCAGTTCGCACGCCTTGAGGTTGCTTTCAAGGTTTGCCCGCTGGGTAGAGGACGGAATCACCGAGTAGCCCAGTTGCATGGCCCACGCCAGTGTGACCTGTGCTGGCGTTGCGTTGTGACGCTTGGCAATGGCATTGATGACCGGATCTTTGAGCACTTCGCCGTAGGCCAACGTCATGTACGAGGTGATATGAATGCCCTGGCTTTTGGCAAACTCGGCCACCTTGCGGTTTTGCAGGTACGGGTGCAGCTCAATCTGGTTGGTGGCAATGTTTTCGGCACCCACCGCGGCAATGGCTTCTTTCATCAGCGCGATGGTGAAGTTGGACACACCGATTGCTCGGGTCAGGCCCTGTTGCTTGGCTTCCAGCAACGCCCCCATAAACTCGGCAACGGGCACTGCGTTGTTGGGCGATGGCCAGTGAATCAAGGTCAGGTCCAAATGCTCGGTGCGCAGTTTTTTCAGGCTGTCCTTGAGGCTGGGGATCAACGCGTCCTTGCTGAAGTGGCTGATCCAGATCTTGCTGGTGATGTACAGCTGATCACGGGCCACGCCGCTCTCGGCAATGGCCTGGCCCACGTCGGCTTCGTTCTCATAAATCTGTGCGGTATCCACGGCGCGGTAACCCAGTTCAAGGGCGTTTTTTACCGAGTCGATCACCACTTGGCCTTTTAGTCGAAATGTACCGAGGCCGAATGCTGGAACTGTCATGGATAACTCCTTGGGTGTCGTAAGAATGAGGCTGAGTATCCTCGGTCAGATACGTGGGAAAAACCCGGCATCAGACAAAGCACTCTTGACCACAGGTCATGAATCACTGAGTTCAGCTGGAGGGGAGAGTTCCTGAAATCTGGCTGTGGCTGCGGGGCTAAATTTGAGCGCGCAACAAACGTTCTAGCTTGGATACGCCTGCATTCAGGCTGGGACAGGTAGGGCAATGACGATTTCTCGACGAGGGTTCATCGCGGGTTTAGCGATCACCGGCGCAGTGGCGCCAGCAGCGTACTATGGGCATCGCGAGTTGACGCGGGTGGATGACCCGATCACGCCCGGCGAGGCGACGGTCGACCTGGCGGACACCGCCGGGCAACAACTGGCGGATCAACTGCGGGGTGTGTGGACAATCCGTTTCGATGGTCGCGACGCAGGGCTTGAAGGCTTGCCTGCGGATGACCTGCAAGTGTGGCTGGATATTGCCCCGCGTGGCCGTGGGGTGCGTGGCTTTCTGGACACCGCGCAGGTCTTGCATAGCGCGCAGACGCCGCGTTACCGCATCTTGGGTGATCTGGTCGAACCCGACGCCAAGCTGATGCATTGGCGTCTTACGCGCAGTGACGCGCCTCAGGGCCAGCCGGATTACGAATTCAGTTTCAGTCTTGATGAAGTGTGGGGCCTGTATGGCAACGCGGGCAGTGGCACGTTGAGTGGTCGGGTGCAGCGCCTGGATCGTGCGCTGGCATGGCCCGAGCTGGATAACCGTTTTGTGGCCGTCAAGCATACGTTTCCCGAAGCGCGCGAGCGCAATGGCCTGAATCCTGCTTTGTTGGCCTGGCTGGTGTCGCCCGAGCACCGTTTGTTTCACCAGCTCTGGCACGCTTCGCGCGATACCTGGCATGAACTGACGGAGGACAAGCGCAATGCCCTGCGCGGTATCGGCTGGCAACCCGGTCAGCGTGACAAGGAGCGGGACGCCCGGGGGCCGCGTAAAGACCGCAATGGTTCGGGGGTGGACTTCTTTTTTATGCACCGGCACATGCTGCGCACGGCGCGTTCCATGCAAGACCTGCCTTCGTGGCTGGCCTTTCCGTTACCGCAGCCAGAGCTGGTACGCGACCGGGCGGGCTTTGCCCGTTACTTTGATAACCATGACGGCAGTGCCTTGCCGCCGACCTGGCTGGCGGAAGGTGACGCGGTCTATACCCAATGGCTGAGTGATATCAAACAGCCCGAAACCTTTCACAGCAACTTCGAGGTGTGGGAGTCGCGCTATCGCGACCCGCGTTACCTGTCGACATTGACCCTGGGCCAGTTTGGGTCGGAGGTGGAGCTAGGCTTGCACGACTGGCTGCACATGCGCTGGGCCTCGGTGCCGCGCGATCCATCCAATGGCGCCCCGGTGCCTTTTGCGCGAGATCCGGCCGATTTTTCGGCGCGTTGGTATGTGCCTGAAAACGACTTTCTTGGCGACCCGTTTTCGTCGCATGTAAACCCGGTGTTCTGGAGTTTCCACGGCTGGATCGATGACCGCCTTGAGGACTGGTTTGCTGCTCACCAGCGCTTTCATCCCGGCGAGTTGACGCGTCAGGAAGTCAACGGCGTGCCCTGGTTTGCACCGGGGCGCTGGGTGGAAGTGGATGATCCCTGGCTTGGGCCGATAACGCATGGGTGCAGCACGACGCCGGGGCTGGCGATGGGCAAAACGGTTGAAATGGACCCTGAAACCATGAAGCTGGCATTGCGGATCACTTTTGGCGATGAAAAGACCCTTGCCAGTCTGTTCCGTAAAGTCCCGCGACGTCCTTGGTATGCGCGGCACTTGTCGGTCAAGGCGTAGCTGCGTTTACCCACCTGGGTAGGCGTAACGATAAAACGCAGCAAGCACGCCGGGAGTGTTGGCGCTGGATTGGCATGCGCCAACGTGAACCGGGTGCTCAATCACATCGCTTGCCAACCGCCGCCTAGTGCCTTGTACAGTGCGATGCTGGCCTGCAACCGGGCCATGCGCAGTTGCACCTGTTGGTCCTGGGCCTGATACAGCGTGTTTTGTGTTTGCAGAACGGTCAGCAGCATTTCAGCCCCGGCCTTGTAGCGGTTTTCAGCAATGTCGAAGGCTTGCTGTGCCTGTTTAAGCTCTTCGTCTTGCCACTGACGCTGCTGGTCCAGACCGTTGGCGCTGTTGAGGGCTTTTTCAACGTCGGCGAAGGCGCTGATGATGCTTGCCCGGTAGGTTTGCAGCAGTTCCTGTTGGCGAGCACTGGCTTTGTCGCGTTCGGCACTCAGGCGCCCGTTGTTGAAGATCGGGGCGGTCAGCCCTGCCGTCAGGTTGTAAAACGGGCTGCGCAGCACATCGCTCAGACGGTCGGCCCCCGAGCCGAGGCTGGCCCCCAGTGTCAGGCCCGGCAACAGGGCGGCGCGGGCCACAATGACATCCGCGCGGGCGGCCGCCAGTTTGGCTTCGGCGCTGGCGATGTCGGGGCGCCGGGTTAGCAGTTCACTGGGTAACCCGCTGCCGATGCTCGGCCAGTGCAGTTGGGCGAACGCGGTGTCGCCGATAGTGAGTTGTTGCACAGGCTTACCCATTAGCACCGCGAGGGTGATGCGGGCCTCTTGCGCCTGTTGCTCAATGAGCGGCAGCTGACGTTGCTGACTGGCGACCAGGCTTTTTTGCTGGGCCAGCTCCAGTGCTGTCGCGGAGCCGGCGTCATAGCGCGTTTGCACCACGCCAAGCACACGTTGTGCATTGTTCAGGTTAAGTCGGGCAATGCGTGACTGCTCGTCGAGCGCCAGCGTTTGCACGTAACTGTTGGCAACGCCGCTGAGCAAGGTCAGCTCAACCGTGGCGCGATCAAATTCGGAGGCTTGGAGTGCCTGTAGCGCGCTGTCACGCGCTGCCGCTTTGCCTCCCCAAAAATCGACTTCATAGCTGGCAGTCAAGCGGGCGTCAAAGTAATCGACGGCCTTTTTGTTGTCTG
Source organism: Pseudomonas sp. TWR3-1-1 (assembly GCF_049896545.1). Taxonomy (NCBI): domain Bacteria; kingdom Pseudomonadati; phylum Pseudomonadota; class Gammaproteobacteria; order Pseudomonadales; family Pseudomonadaceae; genus Pseudomonas; species Pseudomonas sp. TWR3-1-1. The sequence goes on along the minus strand of NZ_JAFCUO010000003.1, from coordinate 16,006 downwards.
TGGCGTCCAGTTGGCTGTAGCCCTTGCCGCGCAACAGCTTTTCGCGATTGCCGCTGCCGCCCAGTTTTATTTCGGGCAGCAAGGGGGCCCCGGCGATCACGGCGCTGGCTTGAGCTTGTCGTACCCGTGCGACGGCGCCCGCCAGGTCATAACTGCCCACCTGAGCCTGGGCAATCAGGCGGTCCAGTTCGGGGCTGCCAAATTGTTGCCACCATTGTTGCTGGGTCAGCGGGTTGGCGAGCGTGTGGGCTGACTGCCAGGTGGCGGGTGTCAGGACGTCGTGATCGTCGCGCGGGGTATTTTGGCTGCAGGCACCCAGCAACAGGCAGGCGGACAGCAGGCTCAAAGACGGCTTCATCAATCGTTTATTCACTGGTAAGGGCCGTGACCGGGTCGAGCCGGGCAGCTTTGCGGGCCGGCATAAAGCCGAAAATGACGCCAGTCACCAGTGCGCAACCGAAGGCGCCCAGGACGGCAACCAACGAAAACGCTACGGCAACGTCGCACAGGTAAAGTACGGCGCCCACGATGAATGCCAGGCCGATGCCCGCCGCGCCGCCCACCACCGACAGCATCAGGGCCTCAGTGAGGAATTGACGCAGAATGTCGCGCTGGCGCGCGCCGGTGGCCATGCGAATACCGATTTCACGGGTACGTTCGCGCACCGTCATGAGCATGATGTTCATCACCCCGATACCGCCCACCAACAATGAGATGGCGGCAATTGAGCCGAGCATCAGCGAGAGGGTGTTGCGGGTTTTGGCTTCGGCCTGGATCATCGCGGCGTTGTTGGTGATTTCGAAATCACGTTTGCCGTGGTGCAGTTTGAGCATCAGTTGCTCAATGGCTTTTTCGGTTTGATTGACCTTGCTGGCATCGGCTGCGGCAATCACCACGTATTCCGGGTTATGGGTGCCAAACAGGCGCACGCTCGCCGAGGAGTAGGGCACCACGATGCGCGTGTCACTGTCGGAGTCGCCGGAGCTGGCACCTTTCTCGGCCAGCACGCCGACTACGCGAAAGGGCACGTTCTCCAGCAGGATGTACTGGCCAATTGGGTTGGGTACGTTTTTGAGCACTTTCTCGCGGACTTTTTTACCGATCACCGCGACAGCGGCGGCGGCGTCTTCATCGGCCTGGGAGAAGAAACTGCCTTGCACCACGGGCCAGTTGAAGATCGCCGAAAAGTCGATGCCGTTACCGCCGGTGTACATGGTGTGATCTTCGTTGCCGAAGCGCACGCCGATCTCGGCGCCATTGATCGGCATGATCATTTTCACTTGCGGCAGGGTCGACAGCGCCGCCACGTCGCTGAGGGTGACAATGCCCAGCGGTGCTCTGGGACGGGGCGACATGCCGCTGAGGTAAATGATGTTGGAGCCAAAGGCGCCCATTTCGGCCATCACCTGGCGTTTGCTGCCTTCGCCCACGGCCAGCATCACCACCACCGAGGCCACGCCAATGACAATGCCGAGCAAGGTCAGGGCGGTGCGAAAGCGATTGATCCACATCACCCGCCAGGCCGCGTGCACGGCGTCTACCAGCTCGCCTTTCCAGGCGCCCCTGGCCTCGCTGCCTTCGTTCAGGCGTTGGCGCAAATCGATGGCCTGTAACGCTTTGGGGTTGTCGCTGGAGGCGGGTGCGCCGTTGGCAGTGTCACTGATGACCTCGCCGTCGCGCACTTCGATGATGCGCTTGGCCCGTGCCGCCACTTCGCGGTCGTGGGTAATCAGGATCACCACATGGCCCTGGCTGGCCAGTTCATCGAGCAGGGTCATGACTTCGGCGCCGCTGTGGCTGTCCAGGGCGCCGGTGGGTTCGTCGGCCAGGATGATGTGCCCGCCGTTCATCAAGGCGCGCGCAATGGACACGCGTTGTTGTTGGCCGCCAGACAGTTGGTGCGGGCGATTGGCCGTGCGCTCGGCCAGGCCCAGTCGGTCGAGCAGGGCAGCCGCGCGTGCGTGCCGCTCGGCGGCGGGCATACCGGCATAAATGGCCGGCATTTCGACGTTTTCCTGGGCTGAGGCCGACGGGATCAGGTGGTAGCCCTGAAACACAAAACCAAAGGCTTCGCGGCGCAGCCAGGCCAGTTCGTCGCAGTCCAGCCGGGCCACGTCTTCACCGGCAAACAGATAGCGTCCTGACGTGGGGCGGTCGAGGCAGCCGAGGATGTTCATCAGCGTCGATTTGCCCGAGCCCGAGGCGCCGACAATGGCCACGAACTCGCCCGCGTGAATCGACAGGCTGACACCTTTGAGTACGTGGACTTCGGGGGTGTCGATGCCGCCATAGACCTTGCGGATGTCGCGCAGGTCAATCAGGGGAGTGGCCATTTAGCCTCCGTTGCCGGTGGCTGGGCCGATCAGCAGGTGATCACCTTCGCTCAGCCCTTCGAGGATTTGCACGCGCAGGCGATCACTGATGCCGGTGCGAATGTCGCGGGCTTCGACTTTGCCGTTTTTGGCGACGATGTGCGCCGTCTGGCGATCGCTGTCGGTACTGCCTTGCAGGGCCACAATAGGTGCCAGCAGCACGTCTTTGGCCTGATCGGCAACGAAGAAAACCTGGGTGGTCATTTCGGGCATCAGCGCCTGATCGGTGTTGTCGACGTCCAGCAATACGGTGTACAGCACCACCCGCGCGCTACCGCTTTTGCCTGAGCTGGCGGGGCTGCCGCCGCCCTGGCTGGCCTCGTTCAGGGGCTTGGGGGGCACCGGCAGAATTTGCCGCACGGTGCTGTTCCAGCGCCGGTTGCCACCACTCAAGGTGGTGAAGTAAGCCTGCATGCCGGGTTTGACGTGGCCGATGTCGGCTTCCGAGACCTCGGCCCAGACTGTCATTGGAGACAGTTTGGCAATGCGCAAAATCAACGGTGTTTGTTGTTGCGCGTTGAGGGTTTGGCCTTCGCGGGCGTCAATCGCCACCACGGTGCCGGCCATCGGCGCAAAAATGCGCGTGTAACCCAGCTCCGCTTCATCGCTGCGCAAGCTGGCCTGTGCCTGGCGAATCTGGGCCTGGAACATCTGGGTGCGGGCCTGGGTGGTGCGGACCTCGGCCTGTGCGCTTTGCACGTCTTCCTCGCGGGTGGCGCCGCCTTGGGCCAGGTGTTGCTGGCGGCGGTATTTCTGTTTGGCCAGGTCGTGCAGGGCGCGCTGTTCTTGCAGTTGGGCCTTGAGGTTTTCAATGGCAAACCGGCTGGCGTCGAGCTTGGCCGTTTGCGTGGAGGGGTCTATCTCGACCAGCAATTGGCCTTCTTTGACCTCGTTACCGACCTCGACATGGATCTTGTGAATTTGCCCCGAAGCCTGTGCACCCACATCGACATATTGGCGCGGTTGTAATGTGCCGAGGGCCGTGACGCTGTTTTCGATGTCGCCACGGGTGACGGGGACGGTGTCATACGCGTCCCGACCGGGCGTGAGAAAAGGCCACGCAACGAGGGCGGCAACCAGCAGTAAAGAGAGAGTAATCAGCAGTGCGCGGCGGGTCTGTCGGGGGCGTTTCATGCAGGGTTCCGGCCAATGAGATTCGGCCCGTCGTCATGTCATTGAGCCGAAATGCCCAACAGCTAACGCTGTCGGCGAGGCGACAGACACGGGGAGCTGTTGAGTAAACGAACGCTCAGGCGCGCAATTTAAGGCTGTGCAGGGCGGGCTGTTACTGAATATTTCCTGTGAGTTTGAACGGTCGGGCTTTAAATCTATATGAGAATTACTATAAATTACGTCTGCAAAAGTGCCATCATCATGCCGCTATGTCATACGGCCATGTTTCTGCGCTCATGGAAAGTTACCGCGCCCGCTGCGGTCAGGAGTCATGTTGGAAAACTACTATCGTGAATTGGTGAGCTTTTTGAGTGCCCGCATGGGCAATGCTCAGGCCGCTGAAGATGTGGTGCATGACGCGTATGTGCGGGTGCTGGAACGTTCCAGTGATGAGCCGATTGAGCAGCCACGGGCGTTCTTGTACCGCACGGCGCTCAATCTGGTGATCGACGGTCATCGGCGCAATACCTTGCGTCAGGTCGAACCCTTGGAGGTGCTGGACACCGATGAGCGGTTTTTCTGCCCCTCTCCCCAAGCCACCATGGACCACGGTCAACGCCTGGAGATGGTGCAGCGTGCGTTGAGCGAGCTACCTGAAGCCTGCCGTGACAGTTTTTTGTTGCGCAAGCTTGAGGGTCTGTCCCACCCCGAGATTGCCGAACGCCTCGGTGTGTCACGCAGTGTGGTGGAGAAGCACATAGTGAATGCCATGAAGCATTGCCGGTTTCGTATTCGGCAGTGGGATAACGCCTAAATTTTATTTCTGTAGCCTCGTTCCTACTCAACAGACGACCTGCTGTTCTGCCACAGAGCAATCAGGTCATGGGCTTTTTCTTCCCTCTGTTGAGGGGTAATCCAGAGGACACTGGAAATGACACAGGCAATCGCTTCGGCCGTCGTTCATGATCTGATCGGCATCGGTTTCGGGCCTTCCAATCTGGCCTTGGCCATCGCCCTGGAAGAACGCGGGCAGGTGCAAGGTCCGCTGGACGTGCTGTTTCTGGACAAACAGGCCGACTACCGTTGGCACGGCAACACGCTGGTGACCCAGAGCGAACTGCAAATCTCGTTCCTCAAAGACCTGGTGACGTTGCGCAATCCGACCAGCCCGTATTCTTTCGTCAATTACCTCAAGGCGCACGGGCGTCTGGTGGACTTCATCAACCTGGGCACTTTTTACCCGTGCCGCATGGAGTTCAACGATTACCTGCGCTGGGTGGCGTCGCACTTCGAAGCGCAAAGCCGTTACGGCGAAGAAGTGCTGGCCATCGAGCCGGTGCTGCATCAGCAGCAAGTTGAAGCGCTGCGCGTGATCTCGCGTGATGCTCTGGGCCAACAACACGTGCGCACGACACGCTCGGTGGTGGTGAGTGCAGGTGGCACACCGCGAATTCCAGAGGCCTTCAAAGCGCTCAAAGATGACAGCCGGGTATTCCACCACTCGCAGTACCTGGAACGTATGGCCAAACAGCCGTGTGTGAACGGTAAGCCAATGCGCATCGCGATCATTGGCGGCGGTCAGAGTGCCGCCGAAGCCTTCATTGACTTGAATGACAGCTTTCCGTCGGCGCAAGTGGACTTGATCCTGCGCGGCTCGGCGCTTAAACCGGCCGATGACAGCCCCTTCGTTAACGAAGTGTTTTCGCCGGAGTTCACCGACCTGGTGTACCAGCAAAACACCGCCGAGCGCGAACGGCTGATCAATGAGTACCAGAGCACCAACTATTCAGTGGTCGACATTGACCTGATCGAACGTATTTACGGGATTTTCTATCGTCAGAAAGTCTCGGGCATTGCCCGTCACGCGTTCCGCAGCCTGACCAGCATTGAAAACGCGGTGGCTGACGCGCAGGGCATCAAGCTGGCGCTGCGCAACACCGCCAGCGGTGAGCTTAACGAGCAGCATTACGATGCGGTGATTCTGGCCACGGGCTACGAGCGCCAGATGCATCGTCATCTGCTGGCACCTTTGGCCGAGTACCTGGGCGACTTTGAAGTGGGCCGCGATTACCGCATCGCCACCGACGCGCGCTGCAAGGCGGGCATCTATATGCAGGGCTTTTGCCAGGCCAGCCACGGCCTGAGCGACACGTTGCTGTCGGTGCTGCCGATCCGTGCCGAGGAAATTTGCGCGTCGCTGTACACCCACGATAAAAACCGCACCAAGGGCCACATCAACGCGGAGCAATTGCTGGCCACCGCCGTCTAAGACGGAGCCTGTCGCGCACCCACAATGGCCGCGTGTTGGCCTGCGACTCACGGTATCCCCAAAGCGCTTGCTTGATATTCAAGTAAGCGCTTTTTGGTTTCTGAACCCTGCCTTAAGAATATTCTGATTCATCAAGTAAAAGCCTTCCTACGGTTTACTCTCTAAAACGTCGGGCGTAAGCTGCCGGCGTTTTCATCAATAGCGGAGTCCCTCAGTGGGTACCAGTTCGAGTGACAGTAGTCGGCCGGTGTTAAAGACCGGCATCACCTCGGCAAGCTAACGCGCAGATTCCCCTGCCGTTTCTTGCTGATCAGCGAGAAACGGTGTCTTGATCGGGTCAGTAGTGACCTGAACCTCGAAACCTTCTCTTCGACACTGAAACCTGTGTGATCACAGCCTCTACGGCTGCGGATCGCATCAGGGCGCAGGTTCATGCCCCGCCTTTATGGCGCACGGCTTGCGCTCGTCTGTACCTGCTGCGCAACACCGCTGACACCACGTGTTAGGGGAATCACCATGGGCAACATTTTCAGACGCATCCACCGTCGTCGTCATCGGCCTGCCTTGCCGGGCTGCGTACGACTGCCCCACTAAAAAGCACAGGCATTTGGCCTGTATCCGGGTTGTAACACCATGAATGACGGTTCGAGATTAAGGCCGTCTGGGTAAGCCCCCGCTGGGGGTGAGCGCAGGCGGCGCAGGAGTAGCACCATGAAACTCACCCTGAAAGAATTCTTCGCAGGTTTTCTGCGCACGCGTCACATCGGGCGGCACTTTCGTCGTCTGGCCGTTCTGGATGGCCTGAGCCATACCACGGTCAGCCGCGAAGTTCCCGCGACATTGGCGCAAACCCTGGTCGCTGCGGCCAACAGTGACAGCGCGGTACTGATCGACACGCTGGGCACCCACACCGATGGCCTGAGTGAAGTTGAAGCGCAAGCGCTGCGTCAGCAGCATGGGCTTAACGAGGTCGAGCACGAACAGCCTCTGAGCCGCTGGGTGCACCTGTGGCACTGCTACAAAAACCCCTTCAACTTGCTGTTGACCTTGCTGACGGCCGTGTCGTTGGCCACCGATGACATTCAGGCCGCGGTAGTGATTGGCACCATGGTGGTGTTGTCCACCGTGCTGCGTTTTTGGCAGGAAGCCAAGTCGAATAAAGCAGCAGATGCGCTTAAGGCGATGGTCAGCAACACGGCCACGGTGATGCGTCGCGATTTCAGTGCCGATGCCGCGCCAATGTTTGGCAAGTTCTATGGCGCGTCGCTGAACATCAAAGGCGCGCAGCGCATCGAGCTGGCGATCAAGCAATTGGTGCCGGGTGATCTGATTGTGCTGTCTGCCGGTGACATGATTCCTGCCGATTGCCGGGTACTCAGTGCCAAGGACCTGTTCGTCAGCCAGGCAGCGATGACGGGCGAATCGATGCCCGTGGAAAAATTTGCGCACCAGACTGACCGCGACACCAGCAACCCGCTGGAGCTGGACAATATTGTGTTCATGGGCACCAACGTGGTGTCCGGGGCAGCCACGGCAGTGGTTCTCACCACGGGTAACAACACCTACTTCGGGGCATTGGCGCAACGAGTCGGGGCGACCGACCGCGGGCCGACTTCGTTCCAGACCGGGGTTAACAAAGTCAGCTGGTTGTTGATCCGTTTTATGTTTGTAATGGCGCCGCTGGTGCTGTTCATCAACGGCTTTACCAAGGGCGACTGGACAGAAGCACTGCTGTTCGCGCTGTCGGTGGCGGTGGGCCTGACCCCCGAAATGCTGCCTATGATCGTGACCTCGACCCTGGCCAAAGGCGCCGTATTTCTGTCGCGTAAAAAAGTCATCGTCAAACGGCTGGACGCGATCCAGAACTTTGGCGCGATGGATGTGCTGTGCACCGATAAAACCGGCACGCTGACCCAGGATAAAATCTTCCTCGCCCGGCACGTGGACGTATGGGGGCAAGAGTCTGACGACGTGCTGGAAATGGCTTATCTCAATAGCTACTACCAGACCGGTTTGAAAAACCTGCTGGACGTGGCCGTGCTGGAGCACGTTGAGGTTCACCGTGAATTGAACGTGGGCACAGCGTTCAACAAGGTTGACGAAATTCCTTTCGACTTCACCCGTCGCCGGATGTCAGTGGTGGTGGCCGAGCAGGACCAGCCTCACGTATTGATATGCAAAGGCGCTGTCGAAGAGGTGTTGTCGGTGTGCAACAGCGTGCGTCATGGCGAGTCTGAAGAAGCGCTGACGGATGAGCTGTTGGCGCGGATTCGTAGCGTTACCGCAGCGTTCAACGAAGAAGGCTTGCGTGTTGTGGGTGTCGCGGCGCGTTCCATGGCGCCAGGGCGTGACACTTACAGCCTGGCGGATGAACAGCAACTGACGCTGATCGGTTACGTGGCGTTTCTTGATCCGCCCAAAGAAAGCACGGCGCCCGCACTCAAGGCATTGGCTGAGCACGGGATCGCGGTCAAAGTGCTGACGGGTGATAACGAGTTGGTAACGGCGAAAATTTGCCGCGAAGTGGGCCTGGATCAGCAGGGGCTGCTGATGGGCAATGACATTGAACGCATGAGCGATGCTGAGCTGGCGGTGGCAGTGGAAACCACCAATGTGTTCGCCAAGCTCACACCCTCGCACAAAGAACGCATCGTGCGCTTGCTCAAAGCCAATGGCCATGTGGTTGGCTTCATGGGCGACGGGATCAACGATGCGCCCGCCCTGCGCACCGCGGACATTGGTATTTCGGTGGACAGTGCAGTGGACATCGCCAAGGAAGCGGCGGACATCATCTTGCTGGAAAAAAGCCTGATGGTGTTGGAGGAGGGCGTGCTTGAAGGACGTCGCACCTTCGCCAACATGCTCAAGTACATCAAAATGACCGCCAGTTCGAACTTCGGCAACGTGTTCTCGGTGTTGGTGGCCAGTGCGTTCATTCCGTTTTTGCCAATGCTGCCGATGCACCTGCTTGTACAAAACCTGCTCTACGATGTGTCGCAGATTGCCATCCCGTTCGATAACGTCGATGAAGACATGCTGAAAAAGCCACAGCGCTGGCAGCCTGCTGAAGTGGGGCGCTTCATGTTGTTCTTTGGCCCGATCAGTTCGATTTTCGATATTTTGACGTTTGGCCTGATGTGGTACGTGTTCCAGGCCAATACGCCTGAGCATCAAACCCTGTTCCAGTCAGGTTGGTTCGTGGTCGGCCTGCTGACGCAAACCCTAATTGTGCACATGATCCGTACGCCTAAAATTCCCTTCCTGCAAAGCCGCGCGGCGATGCCATTGATGGTGATGACGGGCGTGATTATGGCAGTAGGTATTTTTCTGCCGATGGGGCCATTGGCCAGCTACTTTAAACTGGAGGCGTTGCCACCGCTGTACTTCGTGTTTTTGCCGATGATCTTGCTGGCGTACATGGCCCTGACCCAAGCGGTCAAAGGCTTCTACATTCGTAAGTTTGGCTGGCAGTAAAGCAGGCGTCTGGGGTCGCTGGCGCCAAGGGCGTCAGCGACTGCGCATAGTGATCGAGTCAGGGATGAAATCATGCAAGCACTCAACAATATCAACCTCATCTCGCTGGTCGACACACTGGTCAGCCTCAGTGCGGCCTTTATCCTTGGCGGCTTGATCGGTTTCGAGCGCCAGTATCGCCAACGTACCGCCGGGTTACGCACCAATGTGCTGGTGGCGGTGGGCGCGGCGATTTTTGTCGACATGGCCAACCGCCTGGGCGGCGCTGAAGGTGCGGTGCGAGTGGTGGCGTATGTGGTCTCAGGTATAGGTTTTTTGGGGGCCGGGGTGATCATGCGCGAAGAAGGCAATGTGCGCGGTCTCAACACGGCAGCCACGTTATGGGCCTCAGCGGCTGTTGGCGCCTGTGCCGGTGCAGACCTGATTCTGGAGGCGTTGCTGGGTACGTTATTCGTTTTGGCGGCCAACACTTTGCTGCGTCCTATCGTCAACAATATTAACCGTCAGCCACTGGACGTGATTTCGTCCGAAGTGACCTACATGGTGTACGTGATTGCGCGACGTCATCAGCAAAAGGCCGTGCTGGCCTTGCTCGAAGCAGAGTTGGAACGCAGCAATTACCCGGCTCGGGATTTGGATGTGCATGCCTTTGGCCAGGATGAAGTCGAAATTGAAGGCACGCTGGTTGCAACCTCTGTTGACGGGGATGAGCTGGATGCGTTGATTGCCCGTATCTCGACCTCAACGTTGGTGGTTCAAGCCTTTTGGAGCCCGAGCACCACGGAATAATGCCGGTGTCGGAGTGGCCAGCTTGAGAAATACCCTACACGCGTAGTCGCAATTACCCTTCATGCTGCTAGTGCTTAATTGGCGATTATCCCCGGCTGAGTTTCACGTGGTCTTCAGAGGAGAGCTTTATTTGTTTCGGATATTTGAAAGAAATTCGTGGGAATTTTCCTATACTTCATTCATGTCTCAATAAATCTGTCTTTTTGGATTGCTGAAAAAACGCATCTATTCAAAACGGTGTTTAGCACGAAGTGTGCACCGGCGTTGATGCAATGGACTGAGGTGCCTATGTATAAAGTTTTGATTGTCGATGATCATCCTTTGATCCGCTCTGTGATGAAGCTAGAACTGACGGCACAAAACTATGAGGTGGTAGGAGACGTCAGCACGGGTAGCGAAGCCATTCAATTTATTCGCGATCACCCGGTAGACCTCGTGATTCTGGACATTGGTCTGCCGGGTGTCGGCGGACTGGATGTTCTTAACCGAATAAAACCCTCCTACCCCAAAGTTCGGGTTTTGGTGCTGACTTCTTATCAGGATTCGCATTTCTCGCAGCAATGCATGCGTGCCGGTGCCAATGGTTTTATTACCAAGACCAAGGGCATGGAAGACGTTTTGCGTGGTGTCAAACTCGTGATGGATGGTTATAGCTTCTTTCCGAGTGTGGGTAGCAGTTCTGTTCGCAACAGTGATGGGAGCTTGAGTGAGCAGGCGTTGATTGAAGGTTTGTCCGGGCGTGAGCTCACTATTTTGCTGCACCTGGCGCGGGGCTTAAGTAATAAACAAATTGCCCAAGACATGATTTTGAGCAGTAAAACCATCAGTACGTATAAGACCCGTTTGAAGGAAAAGTTGAAAATTGACTCTGTGGTGTTCTTGGCCGAGTTTGCCAAGCGTAATGGCCTGCTCTAAATGAACGTGTTTGTACGCCAGTGTGTGATGGGGCTGTGCTTGATGAGCGTGTGCTGGTCAAGCGTCGCGGCGCAGGCATCGGTTCAGACCCTGCAATTGCTAGGCCGCTCCAACGTTGAAGAGTACAGCGTGGTGCTTGAACCCGCGGACAAACAATGGCTGAGCAAAAAAGGTACGTTGCGCTTAGGCGTCTCTGCGCCCGATTACGCCCCCTTCGATGTGACGGCGGACGGGCAGTATTTTGAAGGTTTGACGGCGGACTATGCCGAGCTTGTTTCGGAGTTACTGAACGTTACCGTCGAGGTCAAACGCTACCCTTCAAGACCCGCGGCCATGGCGGCGCTCAAACAGGGCGAGGTGGATTTACTGGGCAGCGCCAACGACTTTGAAACGCAGGACCCAGAGCTGAAGTTAACCCGGGCTTACGCCGAAGACTCCCCGACGCTGGTTACCCGCACCAGTAACCGCAACAACTTGCCGTTTGATCTGGCGGGCAAGCGTGTGGCGTTACTGGATCACTATTTGCCGCCAGACAAAGTCAGGGCGTTTTACCCCCAGGCCACATTGCAACTGTATCCCTCCACCCTGACGGCGATCGGTGCCGTGGCGTTTGGTCAGGCCGATGTGTATTTGGGTGATTTCATCAGCGCCAATTACCTGATCAACAAAAACTACTTGAACAATGTGCAGGTGGCGGATTTTTCACGCCTGGAGGTGACGCCCTTTTCCTTTGCTTTACGGCGCACCGACACCCGGTTACTGCGCGTGGTGAATGCGGCGATGGCGGTGATTCCTGCCAGTGAACGCATGACCATCCTGCGCCGCTGGAGCTCGGAAGGGCCCCAAATAACCAGCCATTGGCGGCTCAACCTCAGCGACAGTGAGCAGCAATGGCTCAACCAACATCCGCGCATTAAAGTGGCGATCAACGATCAATACCTGCCGCTGTCGTTCATCGACGAGCAAGGCGAATTCAAAGGCATCAGTGCCGATGTGCTGGCCCATATCAGCGCCCGAACCGGACTTGTATTCGAGGCGGTCAAAGCCCAGTCAGTCGAGGATCTGGCAGCGCTGGTCACGAGTGGCAAAGCCGACATGATGGGGGCCTTCACCCCCAGCGCCTCGCGTGAACACCAATTGCGTTTCACTCGACCCTATCTCACCACGCCCTTTGTGCTGGTAACGCCATTGAACACCGACAGCCCTGTCACGCTGGACCACATGGCGGGTCAGCGGGTGGTGTTGGTGCGCGGCAATGTGCTGCGTGACTACGTGGAGCAACATTACCCGCAGGTTCAACTGCTGGAGGCCGAAAACGCATGGGATGCCATGAGTTGGGTGGCCCAGGGCAAGGCGGATGCAGCGATCAATGCGTTGGTGAGTGCCCGCTACATGATCTCGCTCCATTTCAGTGAGCAATTGCATATCACCAGCACCGTGGGGTCACATCCCGCACAGATTGGTTTTGCCACGTCGCATAACGCCCCTCAATTAAGCGCCATTCTGGATAAAGCTCTGCTCAGCATCACCCCTGAGGAAATGGGCACTTTGACCAATCGCTGGCGCACCGCCACGCAAGCCGGTGAAAGCTACTGGTTGCGTAACCGTGCCGCGATTGTGCAAGGCTTTGCGATTGCAGCGGCTTTGCTGTTGGTCGCGCTGGTCTGGATTGCTTATTTGCGCCGTGCGATCCGTAAACGCCAGCAGCTGTTAGAGCAACTGCAAGTGGCCAAGCTGGGTGCAGATGAAGCCAACCGGGCTAAAACCACGTTTCTGGCCACGATGAGTCATGAGATTCGGACACCCATGAATGCCGTGATCGGCATGCTTGAGCTGGCGATGAAAAAAGCCGACCAAGGGATACTGGACCGTTTTGCTATTGAGGTGGCCTCAGGTTCGGCCCGAGAGCTGCTGGAGTTGATCGGCGATATTCTGGACATCGCACGCATCGAGTCCGGGCATCTTTCATTAAGCCCTGAACGCGCCAACTTGAAGGCACTGGTCGAATCGGTAGTGCGTATGTTTGATGGGCTGGCGCGGCAAAAACATCTGAGTTTGGTGAGTACATTGACCTTTGAGGAGCCTGACTCAGATGTGCTGATTGATCCTTTGCGCTTTAAACAGATTATTTCCAATTTAGTGGGCAATGCGATCAAGTTTACTGATCGGGGTGAAGTACGCATTGAGTTGCACGTGGGTGCAGGTCGCGCGCCCACTCATCTTTCGGTGCGCGTGCGGGTGCAGGACACCGGCATGGGTATTTCACAGCAGGATCAGGCGCGTTTGTTCAGCCCCTTCATCCAGGCCAGCAATAACACCCAATCGGCACGCAGTGGCTCTGGTCTGGGGTTGGTCATTTGTCGAACGCTCTGCGAGATGATGGGAGGCACCTTGCGGCTGGAGAGCGTGGAGGGTGTCGGTACACAGGTCGAGATGGCAGTGCAGGTGCCTGTTCTTGAGCCTGAGACCATCAACGTGGCGCTAGAACCTGAGGCTGAACAACAACCCGGCGAATCGCATGCTGCTGGTACAGCAAATGAGCTATCTGGGGCACAGCGTGGTGGATGTTGAAAATGGTGCGCTTGGGCTTCAAGCCTGGCAAGCCAGGTCTTTTGATGTGGTGATCACCGATTGCAATATGCCGGTGATGAATGGCTACGAATTAACGCGCTCGATACGCGAGCAAGAGCGCTTACTCGGCTCGCAACCTTGCCTGATTCTTGGCTTTACGGCTAACGCTCAACCCGAAGAAGTTGATCGCTGCCTGGCTGCCGGGATGGACAGCTGCCTGTTTAAACCCCTCAGTCTCAAGGATTTGGATGATTGCCTAGCTGGAGTAGTACCTGCCAGGCCGATCTATGAGCCTGCACAGGGGGCTAAAGAGCTGGATCTGAGTTATCTCAAGCAGATGAGCCAAGGTGATGAAAGGCTGGTTAAAAAAATGCTGGACGAGCTGGCCAGTAGTAATCGCAAGGATATTGGGCGTCTGCTGGCTTTTTTTGTCAGCGATGATCGTCAAGGCCTCATGGAACTGGCCCATGGGATCAAAGGTGGCGCCATGCTCATTGATGCCCAGGTGTTGGTTGAATCTTGTGAACAATTGGAAGTTGCGTGTGCATCGACCCCGGCGTTAGCGCTGACTGACTATGTCAATACACTCCACCAGAGTATGGAGCGCCTTGAGGAGTTGCTTGAGGCCTACGCCGACAGCGATGAATTGCGGGCCTGAGGCGGTGAGCGGCCTCTTGAAATCCACACGTTTGTACTTATCTAGCGATGGCGTGTGGCTGTCCACAGATGTGGATTGTTTGAATTTTCGATGAAACATAATTTGAAGACGGTTCAACTCAAATGCCTACTAAATCATTACGAATCTTGATCGCCGATGCCGAGCGAACAGAGGCTTTAAAGATAGAGAAGGCGCTTAACGGCTTGGGCTATTACCGCATTGCACCCTTGGAGCGTGTTGAAGAGTTATCGGGGCTGTGCGATGCAGAGGTGGATGCTTTTGACGTATTGCTCATCAGTCAAGACTTGGCAGGTGCAGCGGGGTTGGATCAGGAGCAATTGCGCACAGATCACTCACAGTTCAGGCATGTGTACATCTACACCCCTACGGACCTGCTGGCAGATGAGATCGAGACGCTGATGAAGTCCGTCGATGTATCTGCTCAGGCACCTGATTGAGACTTGAATGCGCGCCCTGGGCCACGTTAATGTCCGGGGCTGTCATCAGCAGTCTCAATGAGGAGAAGTGGTATGTCGGACATCGTTGTGGTGCAAGCAGACTATTCAAACCCCGTTCATGCACAGGCCGTCAGGGATGTGCTGAATCATTACGCCAAGGATCCTATGGGGGGCGGTGAAGCCCTCTCGGCGCAGGTGCTGGAAGCTTTGCCGGCTGAACTGGCCAAGCGTGCGCATGCATTTAGCGTGCTCGCGTTTGTCGATGATGTGGCGGCAGGGTTGGTCAACTGTTTTGAAGGGTTTTCTACGTTTGCTGGCAAGCCATTGGTTAACGTTCACGACGTGTCGGTGGTGGATACGTTTCGGGGTTTGGGCTTGAGCCACAAAATGTTGGAGAAGGTTGAAGACATCGCCCGTGAGCGCGGTTGCTGCAAAATCACCCTTGAAGTGCTAGAAGGCAACCCGGTTGCGCAGGGTGCCTATCGCAAGTTTGGTTTCAGCGATGGCCAGCTGGACCCGGCCTACGGGCACATGCTGTTCTGGAATAAATACCTGTAAGGCACGTCGTGGTGGCAGCGGTTACAGGTGATAAACGCAGGGCCTGTAGGCGTTGACGAGTAACGCGAGGCTACGCGCGGCGACAGAGTCGTCGTGAAGCCTTCAACCGAGGTGTGTCAGAGACTGCGCGGGGATTGGTTTTACGACCGCTTCGCGCCCGATCGCAGCCTCGTGCCTCGGCAGCGACTACAGGTGATGAATGCAGACCTGTAGGCGTTGACGAGTAACACGAGGCTACGCGCGGCGACAGAGTCGTCGTGAAGTCTTCAATCTTGGTGTGTCAGACACTACGTGGAGATCGGGTTTACGACCGCTTCGCGGCCGATCGCAGCCTCGTGCCTCGGCAGCGACTACAAGTGATGAACGCAGACCTGTAGGCGTTGACGAGTAACACGAGGCTACGCGCGGCGACAGAGTCGTCGTAAAGCCTTCAACCCTGGTGTGTCAGACACTACGTGGAGATCGGGTTTACGACCGCTTCGCGTCCGATCGCAGCCTCGTGCCTCGGCAGCGACTACAAGTGATAAATGCAGGCCTGTAGGCGTTGATGAGTAACGCGCGGCGACAGAGTCGTCGTGGAGCATTCAACCTTGGTGTGTCAGATACTGCGCGGTGATTGGTTTACGACCGCTTCGCGTCCGATCGCAGCCTCGTGCCTCGGCAGCGACTACAGGTGATGAATGCAGGCCTGTAGGCGTTGACGAGTAACGCGAGGCTACGCGCGGCGACAGAGTCGTCGTGAAGTCTTCAATCTTGGTGTGTCAGACACTACGTGGAGATCGGGTTTACGACCGCTTCGCGGCCGATCGCAGCCTCGTGCCTCGGCAGC